>CAZSIZ010000260.1:0-9104 GCA_964606645.1 uncultured bacterium | reverse complement strand
CGCGCAGATTCGCGCCAAGATTGCCCGGTGCCACGCGGATATGAAATCCTTATCCACGTCGGTCGCCACGTGCCGGTTGGATACGAACCATCTACCGATCGACGGCTGGGACGACGATACGACCGAAGGCCGGGAAATTTTGAAGAACGTCTTTAACGGAGTGGGGGATTTCCCCGAATCGGAGCGGAAAACCTCGCACTATCTCGCCGTCTTGACCAGCCCGATTTCTTACATGTCTTCGATTCCAATCGATCCGTTTATCAGCAAGGGAAAAGATGAAGGTGCTTATGGTTTCGGCAGTCCATTCGACACGTACATTTACGCCGATGTTGATCCACACATTAACACGCAGCCCAACCAGGGCATTCAATGCTTGAGATCTCCTCTCGCGGAAGAATTCGGTATCCGGCCTCTGAGATCCGGTGACTACGCCTTTATCGGTATTGGCCCTGACGGTCAAGCCGGTATTGGATCGGGCGGTGCTGCTAGTACTCGTGGTTTCCCGTATAATGTGACTAATGGTTTGGTCAGCAGCGGAGACGTGGTTCTCACCAGCGGCGGGATCGTTCAGTAACCGAAACACGATTATCATCGATTTAAACCAAGGGCCGCTAACCTTTTATGGGAAGCGGCCCTTGCTACATTTCACAATAATGAAAATCCACTACGATTCGCCAAAGAGGCGGCGATCCATCTGCCGTTGGATTCGGCGCTTTTCCTCCCAGGTCTCTTGGGCCTGGCGAACCAGTTCATTCAGCAGCTCGGTAAACGGCATTCGCGGTTCCGCTGCTTCCCAGAGGTAGTAGGAAAACGATCCGGGCAATGGATTGATCTCGTTGAAGTAGGCCTTATTCTCTTTACGCCCGATCAGATAATCGAACCGAACCAACCCCCGGCAATCCAGCACGTTGAACGCCCGAATGGAATGATCCCGCACGCTCTCCAGCACGTCCTTCGGCACATCGGATGGATTCAGGTCGCGCTTCATGGCGGCCATGCCTTCGCCGGCTGAAGCCGAGGAGACTTTCTTCCCGCCTTTCATGTATTTCTCTTCGAACGTCAGCAGTTCTTCCCCGCTTTTCGGACGTTCGATCGCGGATGTTTTCGGGGGATCGCCCGCCAGCACCGACACGTTCAATTCGTAGAAATCCTCCAGAAGCGGTTCCACCAGCACTTGATAGTCGAGCACGAACGCCCCGGCGATCGAGAGCATCAGTTGTTCTTCGTCGCGGGCCGAGGAGATACCGATACTCGAACCGAGATTGCAGGGTTTAATCATCAGGGGCAGTTCGAGATTCTTGAGAATTTCTTTGGCGGTCCGGTCGGCTTTGTTCGCGTCCCAGTCGCACCGGTCCAGCAGTATCCCGGACAGGACGGGAATCCCGCTTTTGGAGAGAACCTGCTTGGACGTATGCTTATTCATCGCGATGGCAGCCGCACGAGGCCCGCATCCCACATAAATCGCTCCGATAAATTCCAGAAAACCCTGAATACACCCGTCTTCGCCAAATGTACCGTGAAACGCCGGGAAAAAGACATCGACAGGAAATCGCCGTTCCTTCTTCCGGAAAAACCAGCCGCGCGGTTTCGCCACTTCCACCAGCTCGGAATCGAGGTCGCTGGTCAGGCGCACACGGCACAGATTCTCCTTGGTTTCGGCAGTGAGCATGTAGTTCTCACGTTTTCGCAGCTCGTCGCCCACGTACCAGTATCCTTCCGGATCGACGTAAACGGGGATCGTCTCAAACTGCGTCGAATCGAAAGCATCCAGCACTTGAAGGCCGGTGATGATGCTGATTTCATGCTCGGTGGAACGCCCTCCCATGAGCACCGCGACTCGTGTTTTTTCTCGATCGGACATTACTTGACTCCTAGTTCCTTGAATAACATCAACAGCGAAACTCAGCCAAAGAATTTAAAGGCCGAGACGCTTTCGTAGAGATCGGGAAGATCGTTTTCCAGCAGAACGATTGCACCCTGGTTTAGATTGTCTTTCAGCCAGTTCTGTGCTTCGTTTAACGAATCGAACTCATGCAGATTGTCGCTGGGGAATCCGTTTTCCAAGAGCACCGAACGAAACGTCTGAATGCGGTGAGGCGCGATCAAGCAGATATGCGTACACACCTTGGCGGCCTGAACCGCGATGCGGGTGTGCTCCTCATCCGCCCGGTCTCCCAACTCGACCATACCGGGCGTCACGAGAATTTTCTGTGTCCCATTCAGCACATCCATAACGTCCAATGCGTTCTTGAAACCGATGGGGTTCGAGTTGTAGGCGTCGTCGATCGTGGTGATTCCATCGGCCCCGCGATGAACCACGAAACGGTGAGCGATTGGGGGAACCGTTCGCAGTGCCGCCGCTGCCGTGATCGCAGGAACACCGAGGCGTACGCTTGTCAAAAACGCGGCGGTGGCATTAAGCGCCTGATGAGCACCGTAAAGCGGCAGATCGACGGTATACGGTTTTCCGTCGTATTCCAAGGTCATGCGAGTCCCGTTTTCCGTGATGGCTTCGGAGACCAACCGGCAGTCCAACGTTCCCGTATCTTCCGAACGTCCAAAGAAACACGCTTCGGCTTGGGTGGAATTCGCCATCGCCCGAACGCGGGGATCGTCGCCGTTCAATACTGCTAAACCTTTTTCCGGAAGCGCCTGTGGCAGTTCAGATTTCGCTTTGGCCACCGTTTCGATGTTCTTGAAGCGTTCCAGGTGAGCGATCCCGACGGACGTGACAAGGGCCGTATCCGGCGGCGTCAATCCACATAGTTTCTTAATCGATCCGACGCCGTACGCCCCCATCTCCACGATGAAATACCGATGCTCTCTTTTCAGCCGTTCGCGAATGATGCGGGTGATGCCCATCAACGTATTGACGCTGCCCGGTGTGGCCAGTGAGGGCGCGTGTGCGTTGAGGAGATGATTCAGGATGTGTTTGGTGGATGTTTTCCCGTAGCTTCCCGTAATCCCGATGAGAGTGGGTTTGTATTGAGCCAGAATCGAACGCGCTTCATTCAGAAATCGCCGTTGAATAAATGACTCGACCGGGGACAGGCATTGGTTGGCGATCACTATAAAGAGGGGGATTAACAGGATCAGTATGGCTGTATAGAAAAAACCAATGGACAGAACCACGAAGCCAATCACAAGTAACTCAAATAACAGCATTAGCATTCCGAGAGAAAATGCGGTTGCTAGAAAGACGATCGTGAGGGAGAAAATCCTTATGGCGCGCCCGGTCATCACTAGCGATTTCTTGTCGATGTAGTTTTTATTACTCCATCCACATAAGGGTAAAACAAATAGATAGCAAGCAATATACACATATGTTAAGAATGAGTAATCGACAGAACGGGTTAGCAAAATCTCATACAAGAAGAAGATAATGCCGACGATACAGACCATAACCGTCGCCCGTTTTTCAAACGACCGTGTCTGAATCCACCAATGGAAAAACCGCCTGGCTGTGTATTCCTCCTGCTGATAGAATTGCAGAAACCGCAGCACGATCCGCCAGACGGAGATCGTAAAACCGGCGGTTAATATTAAAAAGAGTATGACGAATTCCAGTTGAGTCATTTATCCCCGCCTTTCGCAATATGTTCGAGAAACCGCCCGATCTGATGCCCTGCCTGATGCCGCCCGCGGTCCAGAATGGAATAATGATCGAATCCCGGCAGTTCGACGTGCTCGGAATTCGGGAGCAACTCGTGCATTCGACGCCCCAGGCTGGGCGGGGTTTCCGTATCCTCGCTTCCCCAGATCAGCAATACCGGTGTGTCGATATCCGGCAGCAGTCCGGCCAGGTCTTCACTGACAACGCGCACGAAAATATCCTTCAGTTCACCCGCCTGTAAGTAATCGCGTGATGCGATACGCTGGTAAAGCGATTGCTTGATGGCCTCTCCGGATCGACCGGGGACGCAGCGTTTCGCCAGTCGGGCCGCCGAACGGATCGCCCCAATCCGCAGCCGCTTGCTGAAAGCCGTTTTCCGCTTCAATCCTGCCGATGCGATCAGCGCCATCCCGCGTACCGCTTCAGGCCAGCGCGTCGCCAGGCGAATCGCAATTCGCCCCCCGAAGGAATGACCGATCAGAACAGACGGGCCGATTTGTTTTTGCGTGATGAATTGATGGATGAATTCGGCGTATTCGGCCGTGCCCCAGGGCGAAGCAGGGATCGGGGTTTGACCGAAACCGGGGAGATCGACCAGCAGACACCGCCCCCGGCCGCTCAGGTTTTCCGCCAAAGGAAGAAAGGCGTGCCGGTTCGATCTCCACCCGTGTAAAAAGAGAATCGGCGTTCCCTCTCCGGAATCGGAGTAATGGAGATCGAGTGTTTGATCGAGGCATGAGACCGGTTCGATCTTCTCATGCCCGGCCGGATCGAGCATTGTTTCCCTCAACTCATCTTAAGTCATACAGGTTACCTTAATTGTAATATTACCACGGTTTAAACTCCGAAAGAATAGAAAGAAAGGAGCAAATGATCCACGGCTGGAAATTCTGGTACTTTTCTTGTCCCAATCAACAGACGGCATGTGATGGTCATTCATTCAACGAGCGATAATGAAATTCATGTTACGCGTTCCCTATACGGCGCTTGTCTTTATTTGTATGATTCTAAATTGGTCATTTTTAAATAAAGGCGATGGTCACGGGAAGGTTTCGAGGAATTACGATGTGGGCGTCTTGGAAGCGGTTTTGGATGTTCGATGATGTCAGTTCGCGGGGCGTTCGCGCTGTCATGAAAGGCGCGGCGGACGGTTTGCGAATCGGCGGCAAAGAAGTCCGTGAGTTTCCCCTCGATCCCAACGATCCCGGTGTAGCAGCGAAAGTGCGGGAGGACTTGGAGCAATTCAAGCCCGATGTCATTTTCCTCGCCAACCATCCAGCCACGCTTTTCCTGAAACAAATCAGTTTCGATCAGTTGCCCTGTCCTACCCTGGTTTGGCTTTGCGACGATCCATCCATCATGGGCTGGGAATCGTTTGGGAAGGATGAAATTGTCCTCATCGCCGATCCTTCGTTTGAAAAGGGCGCGCGCGAACGAAACGCTGAGAAGATTATCTTTCTGCCTGTCGCCGCTCCAGACCGTCTCCAGTCGGAGTTTCGTCAGGAATACGATATCCCGGTATCGTATGTCGGTTCGGTGTTTGTCAACCATGAAGCCCGCCGGAATATCCCCGACGAAGTCGGTCCCTATTTCGCCGAGATTATCAGCCGCAAGGTGAAAGAGCCGTGGCGCGAGTTTTCCGATTTGATGCTCGACTATCCCTATCAGGATGGGAAAGTCATTCAACTGACCGGCCAGATCGCCTATTTCCTGTACACCGAAGCCAACCGGATTTACCGGAATATTTACCTGACTGGCCTGAATCCATCGGAACTGCACCTCTATGGAAACAACGCCTGGATCGATCAGATTTGCGGCACACCGATTCATCTCTGTTTTCGCGGCCCTTTGGACCCCTTTACGGAATACCCCCATCTGATCCGTTCCGCATCGATCAACCTCAATCTCCGAAGCCTTCAAATCTTCGTCACTCCAACCCAGCGGGATTTCCTCACTCCCCGCCTGGGAGGCTTCCTGCTTTCCACTCAAATCCACTCGAATTACTATGATTGGAAAATCGCCGATCCGACCGGCACGTTCAAATTGAGTGAATTCCCCTGGTCTCCGTCGTATCAGACGCCGAACGAGTTGGCGGAAGCGGTCTCCCGTTATCTCAAGGACGAATCCGCCCGCCTTGAATGGATCGATCACGCTTCCCGGACGATCGACACCGTCCACACCTTCGCCCGCCGCATGGACCAACTGGGAGCCATCATCGATTCGATGCCCTCTTCGGCGTAATCCCCGTTTCTCCGAGGCAATCCCCTTAAAATTGTGTGTCCTCTTGGAGTATCCTATACAACGACAATCGATCTCACGAACAAGGAGGAGCCTGTTATGGCTTTACGAATTTTAACTATAAGCGTTTTGTGTCTAATGATGGTTTCGTGTTCCTGGCTGGATTTTGGCCGGTCCAGCGTCACCGTGGACGATTTGCAAAATAAACCGGTCACGCTCTTTAACGGAAAGAACCTCGACAACTGGATCATCATGGGCGAGCCGGAAGGCTGGACGGTCGTGGATGGAATAATCCACAGCGACGGCGGCAAGGGCGGCAACTGGCTGCGATCTGAAAGACCGTACGACAATTTCTGTTTAACCCTGGACTATAAAGTGGCTCCGGGCGGAAACAGCGGCGTCGTCATTCGATGTACGGAAGATGGCAAACCCTGGGAGACCGGGTACGAATGCCAAATATCCAACCAACAGCCCCCCCGCGATACGACGCACAGCACCGGCACGCTATACGGATACGTCGCCGCCGAACCGCGTCCCGACGAATCGCCCGATGTCTGGCATTCCTACGAAATCCTTTGCAAGAACCGGCGCATCATCGTTCGCGTCGACGGCCGTCAAACGATCAATGTGGACCAGGACGCCGTGGAAGCGATTAAGAACAAGCCGCTGAGCGGTTATATCGGCCTTCAGGATTCCCATACCGGCGAAGGGATGTGGGTCGAGTACCGCAACATCGAAATCCGGGAATTGTAGTCTGTACGAAAAAGAAGAGACCTGATTTCATAGGATCGTCCAACATGGTTGATACAGTCAGAATCGGAATTGTCGGTGCAGGGGGGATCATCCGCTCCCGCCATGTACCCAACCTGCGTGAGATTCCAGGTGTGGAACTGGTCTCGGTCTGCAACCGCAGCCGTGAATCGAGCCAGCGCGCGGCGAAAGAGTTTAATATCCCCACCGTTCATTCCTCGTGGCAGGAACTGGTTCATTCGCCCGATGTGGACGCCGTCTGGATCGGCACATGGCCTTACATGCACTGTCCCATCACCCTCGAAGCGCTCCAAGCGGGCAAACACGTCTTTTGTCAGGCGCGAATGGCGATGAATCTCCGCGAAGCCTGCACCATGCGGGACGCGGCGACGAATTCGGACCGGGTCACGATGCTCTGCCCGCCGCCGATGGGGATGAAGGGCGATCTCCTCATGCAGAAAGCAATCGATGACGGCTTGCTGGGCGAGGTCTATTCCATCCATTTCCGCGACATGACCGGGGGAGCGATCAATCCAGAATCCCCGATCACCTGGCGTCAGCGCGAAGATCTCTCCGGCTTCAACACATTGACGGTCGGCATCTACGCCGAGGTCGTTCGCCGCTGGTTCGGTGATGCCAAAAACGTCACCGCCCAAGCGAAAACGTTTATCACCAAACGTCCTTCCAGCGATGGAGGCTCGATGCCGGTGACGCGCCCCGATACCGTCATGGTGTTGAGCGAAATGGAAAACGGGGCGCTCATGCGCTGGGAATGGAGCGCGCTCGCGTCTCCGGTTCCCGAATCCATTCTCGAAGCGTACGGCAGCCAGGGAAGCCTTCGATACAATTTCGGGACGGACGAAATCCACGCCGCCCGAAACGGTGATCCCTGGGAACCACTCCCCGTCTCACCCGAACTGGAACGCGAATGGAGCGTCGAAAGCGATTTTATCGCCGCAATCCACGAGGGCAGGGACGTTCACCCCGATTTTAATGATGGGGTAAAATACATGGAATTCACCGAAGCCGTGTTTCGCTCGGTGGAAAGCGGAATGCAAGTCGATTTACCTTTGTCCGAAAGTTAAAAACGCTCTGCAGCGGAGGGATTGTAATGAACCGGAACGACAAACGTGCTTTTACATTAATCGAACTGCTGATCGTCGTCGCCATCATCGGGATTCTGGCGGCGATTGCCGTTCCCAATTTTCTCAACGCCCAGGTTCGCGCCAAGGTATCCAAAGCGGTCAGTAACATGCGCTCCATCGGCACGGCGATGGAGACCTACTATCTCGATAAGAACACCTACCCCCGCTGGGCCTGGGATTCGTGGGGCAACGATTCAGTCCACTACATGGGATTCCGCGATTTAACCACCCCCGTTTCCTACATCTCCAGCGCCGATGCGTTTTACAATCCATTCAAAGGAAAACACCAGAGCGGGACCAATGTTGCCGACGGGCGCGAACTGGATCCGATGTTTGAGCTGGGCACGTATAAGTACAACGGCGCAGCTTATGATTATGAGGCTTTCCCCCGTAACGTGTGGCTGCTCGAAAGTTCCGGCCCCGATTCCGCCGACGATTACAATGGACGCAATTACCCGGCGAGAGGCTTGATCTATCAACCGTCTAACGGACTCCACAGCCGGGGCGATATCTTCCGCAGCGGAGGTGCAAAAGCGGCCCCCTGGGCAGCGGCGTTGACGTATTAGAGCGGTTTTCAAAATCCATTCACCTTTCCCATTTCGCTTTTTCAACTATATTTCTATCTAAACAAAATCGGAAACTAAACAGCCATGAACGAGATCGATCATTCAATCCAATTCTACAACACGGAAAAAAAGGCCAAGGAACCGTTCGAAAGTATCGAGCCGGGAAAAGTGGGGATGTATACCTGCGGGCCGACGGTTTACGACTACGCCCACATCGGCAACTACCGCGCCTATCTCTTCGAAGACGTGCTGCGGCGATACCTGAAGTACCGGGGATTCCAGGTGACGCAGGTGATGAATCTGACAGATGTCGAAGACAAGATCATCCGCAAGGCCAACGAGCAAGGGGAATCTATCTTCGATGTGACGGCCCCCTACATCGAGGCGTTTTATGAAGACCTGGACACGCTCAACGTCGAACGCGCCGAATGCTATCCCAAGGCCACCGATCACATCCCCGAAATGGTCGAGTTGATTAAAACCTTGCGTAACCGAGGCGTCACCTACGAAAAAGACGGCTCGATCTACTACCGCATCCACGCTTTCAAAGACTACGGACGTCTGTCGGGAAACCGTCCGGACGCCGTGAAGGTGGGGGCGCGCATCGAAGCCGACGAATACGAAAAAGATGATGCGTCCGATTTCGTGCTATGGAAAGCCCGCAAGGAAGGCGAGCACTATTGGGAAACCGAATTGGGCGAGGGGCGTCCGGGCTGGCACATCGAGTGTTCGGCGATGGCGATGAAGCTTCTGGGTGAGCGGTTCGATATCCACACCGGCGGCGAGGACAAC
>CAZSIZ010000259.1:0-9113 GCA_964606645.1 uncultured bacterium | reverse complement strand
TCATCCAATAGGGTTTTCATGTCGGCAAGCGACACAAAAACCCTTATCTATTTGAGGCAATTAAACCGCCCTATTTTCATTGCAAATCGATCGGAATCGAACGAAAAAGGTGAAAAAATGCGTCGATGTTTGACAACCGTTTGTGGATTGCTTCTTATCCCATTATTCGTTTCAACGCCGTGGGGACAAACCATCCGTTACGATAAATATGCGGATAAACCCCAGAGCCAAACCACGGTGCGAATCGCTAGCGCGTCGGTTTTTCCCAAGAAGTGGGACAAACAAACGAATTGGAGCCGGATCGAACCGTTGGTCAGAAAAGCCGTCACCGATTGCGGCGCGCAGCTGGTCGTCACGCCCGAAGGGGTGCTGGAAGGCTATGTCATCAACGAAGTGAACCGCGAGAAGGATGTGGCGAAAAAGTCTCGATTCGTCAAGCAATTCTTAGACCTCGGTGAACCGCTCGATGGCCTTTATATCCAAAAAGCGACTCGACTCGCGGATGAACTGGATATCTTTTTCACTCTGGGATTTCTTGAACGGCGTGATGAGAATCTGTATAACACCGTCATCCTGATCGATCCCGAAGGGATCATTATCGGGCGGTACAGCAAAACACACTTCGCTCAGGGTTATGAAATCAACCCTGCGTGATACCAAACCGACGATGCGTATCCGGAGTTCGATACGCCTTTCGGTAAAGTGGGAATTCTGGACAGCTATGACCGTCAGCTGCCCGAACCGGCTCGGATTCTCGCGGTCAAGGGGGCACAAATCCTACTGGTTCCCTCTTACGGCAGCTACGACCAAGGGGACGGCTGGAACACGAGGCTGCTTCGAACCCGCGCTTACGAAAACCGCTGTCCTCTCGTGTTCACTCATCCGCGTCAAGGTTTGCTAATTACCCGCAAAGGGGGATTGGAAAAAATCGGGAATGAAGGCGAGGTTGTTTGCTACGACGTCGATACCTCCCCGGAACAATACCAAGACCGCTTCAACAACCGCCGCCCGGAAACCTACGCACCGCTTTCCGAAAATCCTGACGATCGATGATGACGAAGCAGGGTTTAGGGGCTAGGGTATAGGTTTTTTTTTCTTACGATTGTGTTTTTGTTATTAATAGATCGACCAATCCATTACGGGAGTTGAACTAATTCCCCATATTTGAACATTATCAATTCCCCAATACCAACTCCACGTTCCTTGCATCATCCACCGGAAACGTACCGACGGCTGGTTATCACAATTGGGGAGGCGAAATCGCTCCCAGCGTTTTCCGTCCACAGTACCATCGTCGAGGCGAGGTAGAATGTACGGGCCTAAATCTTCCGTTGAGTAACTCTCGTTATCATCGGCGAACGTGTAATCGAAATAGAAATAGGGTGTTCCATCGGATTGTTTTTCCAATGAAACCAGACCGTCGATTCCCCCTTCCCAATATTCGACAGCACTTTGGTCCATATAATAACTGACTGGATGCCACGTGCCGGTCGGTTGTCCCGGCAAGTCGGGATATTGGCTGATATCGACCGAACCCCCATCCAACGTATATTCGAGCACTGCAATATTATCTTGATTCTGAAGGTAATTGCTGTTAAACGCGAGAACGATATCCGTCACATCGGTGAAATCGAAGACTGGCGATAAGACATTCGCCTCATAGACAGGAGATTCACTCACGTAATCTCCGGAATCGGAATGGAGGCTTTTACCATCGGCAATTTTCAAGACGGAATCGATGGGCAAAACATCGTCCATGCCTGTTTCGCCTCCGTCCCAACCGGGGAAATAAACGAGTGTGTAAAGAAAATCCAAATCTTGAATGCTCCACGATTGCAGTTGGGGATTGTGATAATCATAGGTTCCCTCAGGATCCATGTCCGGCGTGGTATGAATCGCTTCCCAGCCTTCGGGAACCGAATCCACGTCATAACTTTCAAAATCTTCCGAGTAGATTAAAGTCAAGTTCTCAAAAGGTTGCAGTGTGATTTCTACCGTATTGGAAAAATCGGAAAGTTGCTCGAGCGAATCCTCATATTGGATGCGTGCATAAAGTGTTCTACCGGTGGGTAGTTGGCTGTTTTCAATGACCAAATTGATAAGGTCTTCGTCTTCGACAATGGGAGTTTCCTGGAGAATATCGATTGTTTCCGTGTAATAAATGGTTTCAAAGTTTTCGTCGACGGCCACGGTGAGGATGGTTTTGTTATGAAATTCCCCGGATGGACTTACCAATTCCGAGCCTGTAAGTTGGACGGATTCCAAGCCGGTTGGCGTGTTTGTGTCGATGCTCAAGGTAGGCGCTTCCGGTGCTTGAGCGAAAGCATGGATTCCAAAGAACAAATTCATACAAACAAAAGCGAATAGTACTCCCAATACTCTTTTTGTATTCATTTTTTCTTACCTTCCAGTATCCTTGATTTTTTTGGTTCCTCACAAGAATCTGTGAGTTGAGAAGATAGAATAACACGTGCTAAATCATGTATTCTCAGGCTGTTGAATAATAAAGGAACACGAAAGGGAATCACGTGTTATAAAAAATATAGTAAAAAAGACGTTAGGAATCAAGACGAACGGGATCAAAGAGATCGTAAATAGTGAAGAAGGAATCAGCATTCATTTGGACCATCGTACGGATTGGCGATTACCTTGCGAACAGTGTGGAATTCTCGACAAGGTTCGGTGCGATGCTGATACAACGCGATGTCCCCAGAGGGAGAGGGGATTTGTTTGTTGGTGTTTTACGATGGGATTGAGTGGTATGGGAAGGGATGATTTTTCTTCATGATTATTAGTCAAACGGGTATTTTTTCCGATTTACATAATATAAAGGGGCGATAGAGGGGATGGGCATTTTACCCCGATTGCTTGAGACGCGCGCCTTAACCGGGTATTATCATGAAGATAATTTCAAAGCGAAATCGTTCCTTTCAATGCTATTGGGTGATGTTCGCTCTCTGCCGGATCGAGAAGAACAGGACGGCCTCCGACACGATGGACCATGTGACCGAACTTTTTCAATCCGCCGTTCGGGATGGGACGCCGGACGCTTTACAGAAGCCGTTCGTGGCGCGTCTTTCCCGGATTCTGCTGTCCCGATGGTGCGAACGATCCTGGTTTCCCGGTGAGGATAAAACCTGGGGCGAACGCCAGGCCGAGGAAGCCGCTTGTTACGTTTTTTCCAAACTCCAGTCGATCGTCAATCGAAAATGCAGCGAGGCCAGCCGGGCAAAGAATGTGACCGATCTTGCGGATCACGTTGAATCGACCCTGTTTTTTGTCCCTGAAGTCGTCGCTTTGATCTATTCTCCTCATGCCCCCACGTTCGACGCGCTCGCTCAAGAGGGAGGCGATTGTCACTGCCGCCTGATCCGCTTTGCCACCGCTCATGCCGTGCGACGTCACGCTCCAGGAATGAAAAGTTTTTCGATGGATACCAGTGAACTGGAAGATGAACTATGGGGTAGCGTGATGGAAGAGATCGTGCGATGCCTCAGCGATACATCGGCGCGTGTATGGAAGAAAACGGCTTCCGAACCCGCTGTCTTTCCCAAAGAAGGCACTCGCGGGAGTAAGCGGGGAACGGTCGAACGGATCGCGATGTCGAAAAACGGGGGACGAATCGCGGCCATACGATCCGACCGTCTTCTTTTCGTCTGGGATGTGAAACGGATGGAGACGATTCGCACGTTGGATTTAAGTCAACTGGAAGACAGCAAACCGCAATCACGCGATCGCGTTTTGCCTCAGCATCTCTATTTCTCAAACAACGGTTCGACGCTCGCACTGGAAACGGAGGGGCAGCAGATTTACTGCGTTCCCATCGACGATCCCGACGGACCGATTCGCGTCTACGATGAAAACAGCAAGGATGATTTCATCCAGGATTTCGGCGTACCCTTCATCCCCAACCTCACGGCAGCCGAGCTGGACGGTTTCAAATTCCACACGAAATCGGGGAAAGATGTTTCGTGGCCGGAATACGCTGAAAATATCTTCGACTGGTCCAGCGGCTCGAAACCGAACCGCATCGCGACCGGCAGCGAACGGTATCGTACCATGCCTGGATGGATGCGGGACGCGGGCTTCGAACGCGCGGTTTTTCATATCGCGAAGAAACGTCTGATCGACCTGATTCGAAAACAAACTCATACGAACTATGCCTGCTGGCAATGCGGATCGTTCACTTCAAGTCCTGCAGATACCCATTGCCGCGATTGCGGATTCGATTTTACCCGCTGCCCCATCGGATGCGCCCTCTCCCCGGACGAATTGCTTGAATCTGCGAACCGCTGGCAATGTCCCCGATGCGGGATGGCGTCGCGTACGGCTGAACCGACGGTCGAGGTGGAGTTGGACGAGCGGTTTACCGGGGCCGTTCACAGCAGCCGGGAATGGGAAGACCAACACGATTTCGAACGTATTATCCAGGCATTGGAAAAAATCACGATCACCCATAAACGCCGACAGGTTCCCTGCAACCGGTTGGTGATCTTAAAATCGGAAGGAAAAACCAACGAGGAGATTGGCCGCGAACTGGGGATTCCCCGTGGTTCCGTGGATTATGTATGGAATCAATGTAAGCAGCAGATCGTTTCCTTGTTTGGAGAATCGTAAATTCGGGTTGAAATTATGAACGAATCCATGAATCAGAATCAGAGACTTCCAGCCGGAGAGACACTTTGGAAACGCGCCGGGGAATTGATCCGCGCGATCGTATCGGATCCGGAACTGGACTTTCCTGTCGAGAGCGCGCTGAATGAGACGTTGTTGGAGCGGGACCGGGCCGCGTTTGCCAAGGCTACCACCCATTCGCGACCGGTTGTCACACCCTCCGCGATCGAACGCTGGGTGGCCGAATACGGTCAGCGCAACTGGCTGGCGAGAATCCAGGAACGGTTGAACGCCGTTGAATCCAGCACCGGGGACGAGATTCGAGCGCTCTTTCTGTCGCTTCGGAAAACCATGGAAACTTTAACTGCGCGAATGGTTCCCGCCCCGGTTTACCGCGATGCCGCCGCCGTCAAGGAATTCGTCTATCCGCCTCGCCGTCGCGCCATCGAACCAGCCGATCTTCCGGCTTTCAGTCCCCTGTTCTGCACGGCGGCTGATCCTGGGGCCAAACCGTTTATGTTTTCGTGTCTTGTTCCGAGCGGGTCTTACCGTTTCTCGCTGTATTCCGTTCTGGATCCGGATCGGAAGAGCGAACGGACGTATAACGCTTCACCTGAAGGCACGCTGGAGATCGATGTCACCGGGAGCATTGCCGAACTGGAGAGGGATCGAAACGAATCCAGCGAGTTTGTCTGGTTTCTGCGCGAATTTCGGGATGAGGAGAACGCTCCGGGAGCCTGGACCTCCGGTCTGGTCTGGCTTGAATCAGAAACCGCCCGCCGATTGACGGACGAGGCGGTGCGCCTTCTGGCCGATAGCGCCGTGCAGAACCAGGAGGATCAACCGGCCGAGACGCTGCTGGAAATCAGTCTGCTTGCCAGCCGGGGATATCTGATGAAAGCCTTCGATCTCGCCCGCCGGAAACTGATCTTCTCACCCAGTCCAGACGGGGAAGCAGGGCCGATTCCTTACAAAGAATCGCTCTGGCAACTCGTGAACACACTCGTGGAGAAAATTCTCGCTCGAGTGGAATCCGCCGATCCTGCTTTTCGACGCATTCAACCGGATTGGAACGCCGCCGAATCCCTGCGCTTGCTTCGGAACCGGCTTACGGAATGGGAGTAAAGTCTGGCATTTACGTATTGCGCTATTACTTCATGTCATTTGATTTTGCATGTTTGATCGATCAGTTTTTTTGTTATTTCCCTCACTCTGATATGTGGTAACTCTATGGTGTGTCGATAAAACGCAATCCAATCTACCTTGCTGAGCAATCTCGGTATAGGATTGCCATTGTCTTTGCCGATATTATTAATTAAATATTTGGTACAGGGTATAGAATTATGAAAATCATCGGCGTCCAACACGATATCGTCTGGGAGAACAAACAAGCCAATTTCGACAAGGTTCTCTCATTGCTCGAGACCGTTGAAATCACCACCGGGAGTCTGATCGTGCTCCCGGAGATGTTTTCGACGGGCTTCAGTATGAACGTCGAGAAAATTTGCGAAAGCTCATCTAACGAGACGGAAACTTTTCTGTGCGAAACGGCGAAACGATTTCAGTCGTTCGTGCTTGGCGGGCTGGTGACGCAGACGACTGATGGGCGGGGCCGTAACGAATCGGTTGTGGCCGATCCGTCCGGGAAGGCGATTGCCCGATACTGCAAACTTCATCCTTTTACCTTTGCCGGTGAGACGAAACACTACGAACCGGGCAATCGACTGGTCACGTTTTCCTGGGGCGAGTTCACCGCCGCGCCGTTGATCTGCTACGACCTGCGCTTTCCGGAAGTGTTTCGTCACGCCGTGATGCGCGGGGCAAATTTATCGATCGTCATCGCCTGCTGGCCGCAATCCCGTGAAGCGCATTGGATCGCGCTGCTTCAAGCGCGTGCCATCGAGAACCAATCCTACACAGTGGGCGTCAACCGGTGCGGCAGCGATCCCAAACTCACCTACTCAGGCCGCAGCCTGATCCTCGATCCACGCGGCAATGTTATGGCCGATGCGGGCAGTGGTGAAGGCGTTATCCAAGCCGTTCCGGATTACCAGGCGCTTGCAACGTATCGCAGCGAGTTTCCCGCCCTGACCGATATTCGTGCGGATTATCGTTTCGATTGAAATACTACCGATAAATCTGCTAAACTCTCCTCATGAAAAGCCTATCGTTCGGAGGATCGTGATGAATGGACTATCAACCCGGCGTCATTTTCTGAAACAAAGTTTGACCGGATTTGCGCTGACAGGGATTAGTGCTAAAACCCACGCGCGGGCGAGCGGGGCGAATGACCGAATCCGTGTCGGGATGTTGGGCTGCGGGGGACGCGGACACTATCACATCGGCTGGCTGCATCGTGTATCGGAAAGCGAACCGCTCGATGTGGCGGCGGTCTGTGATATCTGGAACGCCCGGTGCGAACGGGGGGTGGCGGAGACCGTTAAACGATTTGAGAATCGCCCCAATGTGTATCAAGATTACCGAAAACTGCTCGACGATCCAACCATCGACGCCGTTCTTATCGCCACACCGGATCACCAGCACTGCACGATGCTGACAGACACCGTGCGCGCGGGCAAAGACGCCTATTGCGAGAAGCCTGCTGCGATGACGCTGGAGGAACTCAACGCTGCCTGCGATGCGGTCAACGCATCGGACCGAATCGTTCAGCACGGGCCACAGGGGCGAAGCGCCGCCGGTTCGGCAGCGGCGAAAGCATTCATCCAGTCGGGGCGGCTGGGGAAAATTCTCCGCATCGAGCAGTCGCGTAGTTTTTACCTGCCTTATTGGAATTTCTACGAATGTCCGAAGAATGAAGCCGATACGGACTGGAAAGCCTTCCTCTTCAACCGCCCGTTCCGCCCCTTCGACGCCGACCGGCACGGCTGCTGGATGGGATACCGTGAATTTTCGTCCGGGACCATCGGTGGGTGGATGAGTCATTTCAGCGATTTCATCCATTACATCACCGATTGCGAATCCCCCGTGTCCGCCACGACGCAAGGGGGTATCTATTCGCCGACCTCCGATCCCCGGCGCACCTGCCCGGATACGGTGACCGCGATCCTTCAATACGGCGAAGGATTCACGACGCTCTACACCACCCATTTCGGCAACGGGGCGAACGATTATATGCTCATTTACGGAACCAAGGGAACGATGCGGGTGAACGATCCGGACGGGAACGTCAGCGGGATCGGGCCGAGCGTATCGGGCGATGGCAGCGAACACGAGGACCGCTTGAAGACCTCCCTTGTGCTCAATAATACGACCGATGAAGACCATCTGACGAACTGGGTGCGATGTGTCCGTACCCGTCAGCAGCCTAATGGGCCGATGGACGCTGGGTACAAGCACGGGATCGCCTGCATTCTGGCCGACCGCGCTTTCGAAGAGAAACGCTCGATGGTTTTCGATTCATCCAAACGGTCGATCCATCCGGCGTGATTATTATAGACGTAATATATTGAATTCAGTAGAAAAGGGGATATTACGATGGTGACTCGAAGACGTTTTCTGAATCGTACGGCTTCCGCACTGACACTGGGAACACTGACAGGAGCGGCCCATTCCGCCGAAACGGTATCGGGGACAAAAACGAAAGCGCTTCCTGCGATTCAACTGGGAAAACTGACTGTCTCGCGGTTGATTCTCGGCGGCAATCCGTTTTCCGGCAACTCGCATTCGTCGGGCAAACTGAGCCGGGAAATGCGTGATTATTATACAGCGGAGACCATCAAGGAATGCCTGGAAGATGCCTACCGCAACGGGGTCAACGCTTTTCTGGGCCGGGCGGACAAACACATCATGCGTCTGCTTCACGAATATTGGAACGAAGGCGGCTCGTTGAAAATCTGGATCGCCCAAACCGCGCCCGAAAACGGCTCGATGAAAAAAAACATCGATCAAGCCATCGGTTACGGCGCGGCGGCGATCTACATCCAAGGCAATCAGGTGGACGCCGCATTCAAGGAAAACCATTTGAGCGAGCTGGTCGAATGGCTGGAAATGATTAAAAAATCCGGAGCCGTGGCAGGTATGGCGTCGCATCGCACGGATAACCTGCCTATCGCGGAGGAAAAAGATTTTCCCGTCGATTTCTATATGCAGTGTTTTTACAACATGAACGTAAACGGAGAAAAATTTATCCACGAAGATCGCGCCGCCGCCGCCGCGAGTATCAAGAAACTCGACAAACCTGTGATCGGCTATAAAATTCTGGCCGCCGGACGTAACGATCCTGACGAGTCGTTTTCATACGCGTTCTCCCACATTCGTCAAACCGATGCGGTGTGCGTCGGGGTGTTTCCCAAACACCGCCCTCAAGAAATCGCTCAAAACGCCGAACTGACGAGGAAATATTCATCCCTCTCGATCGGCGGTTCATAAGACATGGAAGGAGTGCTGCCATGATCGACTCGACCCGGTTCGGGCAAATCACTATCGACGGAACGGTTTACGATCACGATGTCGTTATTCTGAGCGACGGGACGGTCAAG
>CAZSIZ010000258.1:0-9143 GCA_964606645.1 uncultured bacterium | reverse complement strand
GACGTATCAGAGGCCACCCCAGATTAGATGCAGTTGCTTTTGAGGATAATGATTTTCCGGTTCCGGGAATTCCAACCAGCAAAAGTCCCTTGGGATGAGGAAGTTTTTCATTATCCGGTAAAAACGCTTTAGCCCTGTTTTGAATAAATGCCTTTAAATTTCCCAATCCACCAACGTCATTTATATCCGCCGGGCTCCAGAACTCCATTAATCCGGACTTTCTAATCATCTGACTTTTAGCTTCTGAAATAACTGTGGTTGAAAATCGACCTTTTTTGATAAGAGAAAGTGCGTAGGCCGTTTCTGCTTCAAACTCGGTTAGTCCCATGGCAGCACGAGCAGCATTTTTATCCGGCTCGATACTGGTTTGTTTTCCAAGCTCAGACTGAAGAGCAAACAGCTCATTGTCATTTGGTAACGGCAAATCGATAACATGGAAGTATTTTTCAACCTCTGGACCCATCCTTATCACCGGGGATATCATCACAAGAGAGCTGCCTGTTGATTTCCATCTGGGCACTCCGTTTTGAATCGCTTGAACAACTTCGGGGATATCCATAAACAGGTGAAGATTGTGCGTCAAAAGAACAGTATCTGTATATTCCTTTAGCCAGTTTAAAGCTTCAACAGGATCTCTGATTTCCTCAAGGATCTTTTTGCTTTCAAGATCTTTAATTCCCTGGATACAATCCCATGCTAAAAACCGCCAACCCTCACAGGGTAACAACTGCTCTGCCCGGTTTGGTTCATATGTCAATATGCATAGTGCCGGATATCCTGCTTTCAGATAATTTTTTATCATTATGTTTCCTCCATGTTTTATGTTTCATTGTTAAATTCGCAATCTTTGCACCTGGTTTTATCCTTACACCCCTGACAGACTTTTTCTTTATCCAATACTTTAGGGAGATGTTCGAAAACCCAATCGATTGCTTCTGTCATGGGCATACCGAGTGCCCATGCGATTCTTCTTAGTGTGCATGATGATTTATAGCTAAGCTCAGGGGTATACGCCATTTAAACCTCCATCTTTTTTCCAGACATGGACGTTATCAGGGAGTATCTCAAGTATGGATTCTACTTCATGTTTTTTAAGTCTCCCATTTCCAATGCCGGGAAAATTGATGTTGAAAATACTCTTTCGATCCTTGGTGGCTGCGACAGAGAGCATCGTCATACTAAACTTAATCAATTCCAACTCGGCCTTTTCGTCAAATCTATACTTTACCTGGGCAGCTCCATATCTCTTATGAAAGATCAATCCGTATCGACCCAGATGGCCAAATGTGTCATGGATCATTTTTCCGAATATTTTATCAATGCCGGGCACTTTCACTTTTAATTGCCATGCAGCACCTCGGCCCATTACCAGTTTCATCTCTGTTGTTAAAAACGAGTTAGTGGTTACGATGATAAACCCTGGTGCTCTAAACATATCACCTGTCTTAAATTTTGGCATGATTTTCACCTCTTATTATGAATTCATGGGAGATGCGCCTTTCACCACCTGGCGCATTATATTTCCCCTGCCGAATCTTACTGGGTGTAGATCCATAACAGCGGACGGGTGGCTCCCAGAAACGAACAGCGGTTCGCAATTTGAAAATAGAAATTAGAGGGGACGCTCTTTTAAAATTCAACAACTCAATTTATGAGCAAATAACTGCCTTTTTTTGCTATTGATTCTCCCCTATCCACTGAAAATCCGATACCTGCAGGACTCATTTCTAATTTCTTAGCCAAGTCTGTATGAGACACGCCCAATTCCCTTGCAGCCCAAAAACAGAAAAGACTTCTTGCTTTTACTTTTCTACTCTGCCGCCCCTTTGAAAAAACTTTATCCGGTTCCATTTCTAAGACTTCAGCAACTCTCTTGGCAATACGATGCAGATCAAATCCCTGCCGTTTAAGTTTATGCCTCCGTTCATATTGTTCCTCAGATTGTGAAATAACTGAATCGACAAAATCTGAATCACCCAGGATTCTTTCATCGCTCATCACATGATCACGACCCTTCAAACTTTCTCGGGCTTCAATCCAACCACCAAGACTTCGTATCAATCCTCCACCAGTAAATTCCTTCCTTCGACCTTGTGACAGCCCTTCTTTAACGAAGGATTCATATTCTTTTCTTGCTTGAGCCTTCCTTTTCCCAAAATAGCCGAGAACATGATCGGTGTCCTGCCATTTCCTTTTCGTTTTGCCCATTAGAGAACTATGGCCGCAAAATTTATAGCTTTTTAATTCATCAAGGGTTTTAACAATTCTTGCACGAATAGGGTTTAAGTGGATATACCGTACCAATTCTCGTAGATAAGCATCTTCTTGACAGACAATAGATTTGTAGCGGTTCTGAAATAACTGCCCACGACGTCTGTGTCGGTGGTTAAAGCCAATAACATAACCGGTGAGAAGTCGTCTCATGAGTCTGGATAGTGGCGCTGTTCCGGTGCGGAAAAGAAAGTGGGCATGATTAGCCAAGAAAGCCCACGCATAACAGCTTGTCTGCGTTGCGGGACAGAGAACCTCAAGTCTTTCAATAAAATCCTCACGATCATTATTATTGCGGAATATTTTCCTGCGTTCTATCCCTCGAATCATTACATGGTGTAGAACACCAGGTGCGTCCAGTCGAGCTGTCCTTGGCATATTATGCTTTTAATATCAAATAGATATAATATCAATTAAATTATTAAAGAGCGTCCCGCTTTTGATATAATATCAATTAAATTATTAAAGAGCGTCCCGCTTTTCAGCGAGTTGGTGACCTTAGACGACTATATGAAGGTGGTCGGATTACCCGAGTTGCGGGCTCGGGAGCAATCCTTCCTGGACTTCGCCAAAGAGCTCAGTAGGAACTGACTAGATTTTAATATCGAAATGGCGGAGCAAAAGATCCTGCAGAAGATCGAAACACGCACCTTTGCGGACCACCGAATAATCTCGAAAATCGATCATGGTCGATGAAAAATTATACGAGGCCCAACGCATCAATCCGTAATCGATAATCAAATTTGCGGCTTCGATAATTTCGGACTCGATATCCTCGACACGAAATTTCACGCCGCGCTGAGTCACGTTTGCCGACGAGCCGATGATGGGAATCTGATTTTCGTAACTGAGCCGTCCGAGTGCGTCGAGGAATGGACCGCCCCCCAGAAGCATGGCGAGAGTACCATCCTTAATGCTTTGGGAGCGGATGGCATCGGGTAGCTTCTGGATCATTGGATGATCAATCCGCGCCGGCGCCACGCAGCCGATGGTTAGCCCGGCTTCCTGCCAGATTGTTCGGATCACTTTGCGGGTTTTGTCATCGAGAATATGAAGAGAGTCGTGAAGCTCGGGACTGCCCGTAAAGGCGTGTAATTTGCCTTTTTTACGACGCTTGGCGACGAATGTACGGTCAATCGCCTCCTCGGAAATGCCGACGATGGCGTAGCCAACATAGGTGGGAATGATTGCTGCGCCACCGGCCATCAACGTATCGTATGTACGCCTTGCGTCATTTCCCACGTCATAAAAACTCATACTCATTTTCGTTTCTCCTTCTCGGCCATGCCGATAAATACTCCTTTGCTGCTGCCTCCCCTCATAAGCACGCATTTTAAAGAATTCATTTCGATACCTCCATTAATTCGGTTTTAATAAAGTTTAGGTCTTTCTGAAAAATAGTTCGTCAATTGAACATCAACCCCGGCAACCAAAGGGCAAGTTCCGGAACTGCCAATAACGCGGCGAGAACAATCAGATCGCATAAGATAAAGGGGGCAATACCCCGAAAGGCGTCAGGTAATGAGATTTGCCCTTCAGCCGCACTTACACACACGTACACGTTCATACCGACCGGTGGCGTGACTAAACCAATCTCGGTGACTTTAATTATAACTATGGCAAACCAGATCGGATCAAAGCCCAACTCCAGAATCATGGGAAACACAACCGGCAAGGTTATCGCCAAAATAGCCACAGCATCCAAAAACATGCCCAAAACGAAATACATGAGCAATACACCTATCAAGACGGCAATCGGTGGCAGCTGAAGCTGATCTAAGAATATGGACAAATTCACCGGCACCTGGGTGACGCTCAAAAAACGGCCAAAAATAATGGCGCCGATTATAATAAGAAAAATCATGCCGTTGGTGCGCATGCAATCAATGAGTGCATGCACGATACCGGCCTTGCGCCAGCCTTTAAGGGCTAATACGATAGCCAGAGCGCCGGCCGCGCCAATGCCGCCGGCTTCGGTGGCCGTGAACCATCCGGCAAATATGCCCCCAAGGACCAGTCCCGCCAACAACAAAATTGGCCACATCGTCATCAACGAGCGCATTCGGGTCGGCCAATCGCAGTGAATATCAACTTTGGGGGCGAGATCGGGATTAAAAAAGACGCGTAAAAAAATGAAGGCAGCGTAAACTACTGCAGTAAGGGCGCCCGGCACAACTCCGGCCATGAAAAGCCGTCCGATGGATTCATCGGTGAAAATGGCATAAATGATCAGCAAGCCGCTGGGAGGAATCATCGTCGAGAATGTTCCTGCTGCCGCGATACTGCCAATGGCCAGACGACGATCATAATTGCGGGCCAGCATTTCGGGAAGTGCAGCCTTGGTAAAAATTCCCGCTGCCGCCAAAGAAGAACCACAGGCTAACCCGAAGAATGCGGATCCAAATGTACTTGCAATAGCCAACCCACCGTTTAGGCGCCCCACCCACTTGGAGATTGCTTCAAATGCTACCGTACCCAATCCACCGCCTGCAGCAAAGGCCCCCATAAGCAAAAAAAGAGGCAGAGGACTCAAATCATACGCAGAAGCCGTAGCGAAAGGGGTTGAACCTAAAATCATTAAACCGCCCTTTGGACCGATGAGTATGATCAATCCCAGCCCCCCCACTAGACAGAGGACTAAACCGATGTGCAAGCCGGTAAGGATTAGAAGAAAAAGCAATAAGATGCCAAGGATGCCGGTTATTGTGGGATCCATTTAAGGTCTGCTCTCCTTGCTCAATTCTGAAGCCGCCGATTGAGAAAAAATCTTACAGAAATTGACTAAAAGCTGAAGACCAAAGGCTAAAAATCCAACGAAAGCGCTGATTTTTGCCGGATACACGGGAACTTCAAATTCAGCTCCCGGTAAAACCTCCCGAGTCATGAATGAACTGTAGGCATCCAGGCCGACGCGCCAGACCATCACCCCGACGATCAAGAGAGCGAGAAGGTAACTTGTTAAATCAAAAAAGAATCTTTTGCGGTAGCCAAGTCGCGTCCGAAGCAGTTCGACCCGTACGTGGTGATTTGTCTGCTCGCAAGGAGCGAAGCCCAGAAAGACAGCCAGGGACAAAAATATGCCGACGATTTCAATTGCCCCCTCAATAGACCTGCTTAGAAACAGGCGGCTTAGCACCTCGGCTAAAATGAGCATCATCATGGCCGCAATCGCTAAACCGCCTAGTGTACCCAAAGCGTCGATAAATTTTTTCATCACCTTAATTTTGGAATTTACCGAGCAATCCCTCGACTTTTTCTAAAAGCGCTTTTCCACCGGCCTTGCCTTTTGTCTTTTCGATCCATTTGGCTTTGCTTTCTTCTTCAGTGTCCTGCGCCCATTTTATAACTTGATCCTTGGGAATGTTTACCAATTTTGTGCCGGCCTTGGCCATTTTAGCGGAAAATTCTTCTTCAAGCGTGCGGATTTTTTCACTCTCAATTTTGCTGTACGCCTTACCGGCTTTTAAAATAGCCGCTTGTTGATCCGCAGACAATTTGTTGAAGCTGTCCCGGTTCATCGTGATCAGAGCAACGGAGCCGATGAATTGGGGTATTACCAAAAGATGGTGATTCTTACCGATCTCATAAAGTTTATATTTGTAGTAGGAGGTGACCGGAGTGTAATTTGCATCGATCGCGCCCTTTTGCATCGCAGAATATACCTCGGCACCCTTAAGGAAAACAATATTGGATCCCAAGGTGGACATATGGATAGCGTCGTACCCGCCGGCACAGCGTACTTTAAGCCCTTTAAGATCTGAAAGACTGTTTAACGCTTTGGGACTGCCCACACTGTGTTTTCCAAAAACATGCACCGCCACCAGCATTTGATTCCATTTTTGCAGCGCGTTTTTCAGCTCCGGCGCTTGGTCGTACAGTTCCCAGAAAAATTCGGCTCGTTTTTCAGGTTCAACCGGGCCCTGTAAAAAAGGTTCGGCAACCGTCCACGCAGGCAGCTCACGTGGAAAATAAGGCACAAAGATAAAACCCATGTCCGCCGTCCCCGCCTGGATTCCTTTCAGGGTTTCTCTGGCCTTAAGAAGAGAGCCGCCGAAGTACGTTTCAAATGTAATCTGTCCGCCGCTGCGCTTTCCGATTTCTTCGATCAGCCAGGTGGCCATCTGTCCTTCCATACCCCTTGGCGGGTTGTAGGTGGCAAACCGAAGTTTAACCGAATCCGCGGCCAGGACCGGCGATGTCATCAGACAAAAACCAACCCCTAACAGAGTCACTGCCAACAAAAAGAACCGAAACCTAAAACTAAATCTACTGTTTGACATAAGATATCCTCCTTTTTGAGATGCCCCTTGTCATAACCAGACCATTCACCTGGGATGTTTAAGTACGCATCCTTTAAAAACACAACAGGAGCTGGTCACGCAGGAGCGCATTGGTAATAATACATTTCTTTGTGTTGATGGGCACTTTTTCGCAAAATCGCTCATTTCCCTGAGCGTACAGCGTCTAAACCCTGCGCCTCATACGTATGTTCCAAAGCACTAATCGCATCCAACCCGATGAGACGGTTAAAATGCTGGAAGGTTGCCATGTGCTCTACGTAATCGGCCGTAGTACCTTTGGTCTTAATCTCCGACATTAAATCGCTTAATGCTTTGGCTATCGTGTAGGTAGCCGAAATCGGAAAGACGACGACATTGTAGCCTATTTCCTCCAACTCCTTAGCCGGCAGCAACGGAGTTTTACCGCCTTCCAGATTATTGGCCAGAGTCGGCGCGTTGACTTCCTGGTTTATTCGTCGCATTTCGTCTACAGTGTGGGGAGCCTCCACGAAAATGAGGTCGGCACCGGCTTCCCGGTAAAGGACGGCGCGTTCAATGGCTTCATCCAAACCGTGGGTGGCCAAGGCATCCGTCCGGGCCATAATGACCAATTCAGAGTCTATTCTGGCGTCTACGCCGGCCTTGATTTTGGCTATCATATCCTCTCGGGATACGACCTGTTTCCCTTCCATGTGGCCGCAACGCTTGGGAAAGAGCTGATCCTCGATGAACAAACCGGCTGCACCGGCTTTCTCCATCTCTTTGACCGTCCTGATTACATTGAGGATACCCCCATGCCCCGTATCTCCGTCTGCCAAAATAGGCAAGTCGGCGGCATCCACCAACCGTGAAACACAATCCGTCATTTCAGTCAGCGTCAACAGTGATACGTCTGGCTTGCCCAAAAGTGAAGCACTGGCTGAGTAACCTCCCAAGGTGAAGGCCTTGAAACCGGTTATCCCTATAATGTGAGCTGTAAGCGCATCATGCGCTCCGGGCATGATTAAAATTTCCGGCTCTTCGAGGTACTTTCTTAAAAGTGTGGTCCTTTTCATGATTAATGATCCATCGGGCATTAAGTTTGCTGATAGTGAACACAAAGGGCAAAAAAAATTTTGGTGTCACCTATTGTGAGGATTGCAGAATATCACCAAAAATCTTGCCGGGCGCTCGCCTAAACTCTTGGACATATGGGGGCGATCCGATTCAAAATACAGACAATCGCCTTCTGAAACAATGTGAGATTGTCCATCATAAATAAACTCCTGGGTTCCTTCCAACATGTACACCAGCTCCTGGCCTTCATGCACAAAAGGATCCGGGGGATGCTCGAAGCCTGCAGACAGCACATAGCCATCCATTATGCGATCGGCTTTTTTATGGGTCAGTGATTCATAAGTGTAGCCCATCGGTGTTCTAGAGCGAATTATGGATCGCCGTTCCGTCGGCTTAACGATTGACAGTCTCACAGGCGCTTGACTGGGTGACTCATCTCCGAAAAGCGCCTGCACGTTTACTTTGAGGGCGTACGCAATTTTCGTCAGCGTCATTATGGTTGGCGTCTTCTCACAATTTTCGATCTGTGACAAATAGCTTTTGGAAAGACCGGTCACGCCGGCAAGCTTATCCAGAGACCATTTCTTGGCACATCTAAGCTCATGAACGCTTCGAGCAATAGTCTTTTCAAGCTCGCGGCTTATAAGCTCTGCCTTATTCATAACTGAATGCATACGCTGTCAGCAAACACCTGTCAATAAAATATTACACCGAACATATAACACTCAGATACATGCCATTCTAGGTTGTCATTCCAAGCATCTCTTCTTGATAAATAAAGATCTTTGTCCAACTCCACACGAACCCGTTATTTACGTCTTAACAATTGAGATTCAGTTAGATCGCAATTGATGAAATGTTATGACAATTTTTTGATATCTTGTAATATCTTTAAAAATACAGTGGGTTGTAAATGATGAGATATGATTTACGTACTTGAGTTTAGGGTGAAATAGAAAAGCCAATCTTCTAAATATCCAATGGCATGTAGGGGCAGGCCATTTCAACTTTAATGCCAACACTTCACAAATCCCATTAATTCTTCTTATAGATGATTCAATCTGTCCATCGCAAGTTTTTAAGGGTGTCGGAAAGTCATGATTATTTACGGTTAGAATCATGACAATTCAATATCCGAATTTTCCAGGGATTTCTGCCTAAAATCCCCACCAATTTTACAAGCTTGATACCATTGATTCGAAATGTAAATCAATACTCAATCATTTCCTCAATATACTGAAAATATTATAGAGGACATTTGACCCATCAGGTGAAATCTGTCCCATATTCGAGAATTACAATCTCCCAGACAGGATACTTTGTAATCAAGACCGATAATGAACATGAATAATATCCAAAACCGTTTCACCGATCCGAACCAGGATCTGAACATCCAGATACCATCAAGACTGGTTGAAAGAGTCGAAACATATGCATTCGAGACCGGTATGAGGGACGGTCTTGCATAAATGCAAATGATAAATGATAAGAAGTTGCTTTTTACGGTGTGAATATGTCAGAAAAAAGATTGTGTGT
>CAZSIZ010000257.1:0-9193 GCA_964606645.1 uncultured bacterium | reverse complement strand
CCCGGCCCACCGCCCCTCCAGACCCCGACGCTCAATCCCGTCCGCGTCTCAATCTTCGCGGATAATCTCCCAATACCTCATCCGATGATGAGGTGCTTGATCCAAACAAACAATCCGGCAAAGAACATGCCCGGCAGAAGATTGCCGACTCGCACGTGCCCCAGTTCCATCAGGTTGATCGAGATGCCGATGATGAGCAGTCCCCCCACCGCCGCCACTTCGGTGATCACATATTCCGGCAGCCCCATTCCCCAAAACATGAACAGCAGCGTCAGCGCGGATTGGAAGACCAGCACCGTCGCCGCACTCGCCATCACGCCCGCCCCCATTGCCCCTGCCAGGAAAATAGACGCATGGCCGTCGAGGATGCTTTTCACGTAAATTTTATCGCCGATCCCCTGTACTCCCGCCTCGAAAGTCCCGACCACCGTTAACGCCCCCGCACAGAACAAAATGCTGGAGAAAACGAAACCGTCGATGAACTGCGAATCGCTCTCACGCCCCGACCATCGTTTCAGTGTCGCGCCCAGTGATTCAAGAAACGCTTCGATATTCAGCCATTCGCCGATCAACGCCCCCACGATCATGCTCAGCGCCAGGATGGGGATATCCTCTGTTTTCAGCGTGTCTTTCAGCCCAATGGCGATCGTCGCCAGTCCGATTGCCTGAAAAAGAATCGTGCGAAACCGGTCCGACAGACGGTGATGGAAAAGCAAGCCGATCGACGCACCGGTCAGGACCGCTATAGTATTGACTATTGTAGGAATCACATCCAACCTCACAACTCTCTCGTATGTCACTTATGGCAAGGTTAGGACAAGCATTCATGTTTCGGTAGGGGCTGGTTCGGATTAGTTTCTCGTGCTAGGTTATCTCTTCACGAATACCAAACTCAACATGACCAATTCGATCGGGACACCATGCTTTCAACGATTTTCTTTCCGCATTTCTATCTGGCCAACGACACATTTTTCCGTCATCAGTTTCTGTATGCCGATTCCCTGCAGCGAATCCTCCCCACCGCCCGGCCACCCAGAGACCACAAAACCTGCAAGCGCTTCGTCTCCGAACTGACGGATATCGGTTTCGTCGATACCGTTCACCGGGACGAATTCAACGAAACCGTCAGCGACCGTTTTATCCACCTCGTCGAACGCGCTTTCGAGTCCGGCCTTCCCGATTACATCCGTTATCTGGGGAAATACGAAAAAGAGAGAGCCTCGGCCAAGACATTTCCTTTATGTCGATGCCGAAATTGGCCTGATATAGTCAACCTTCTCACTCGCCTGAATCTGGCCCAGCCCGATGGCCAGAAAGAATGGCTCAACTCCACCCGCACGCTGGTTATGGTATTGACGACGATTCACGCGATCGTCCTTCAACAAAAGACTCACACTCCGCGATGTTCCGACGCGCCTGCGTTCGACGAAATCGCCTCTCTGGCGGAACGCATGCCAAAAGACGACGGAAACGACGCTCTCATCTCCCGGCTCTGTTTGGAATTCCCTTACCGGGTTCCCGCCAATCTTTCGTCTCTTTCGCTGGAGCGCCTCCAAGCGATCCGCGAAGGCCTGCTGCCTCTGACGGACGTCTACCGTCAGACCCTTCTCGACACATCCCGCACATTCGATCAAGCGTCCACCAAGGCGGAACGAACCGAAAAACTGCGCGATTTTCAGAATACAATCCATGAAAGTATGACAAAAGTCGAAGATCGCCTGGAAGCGTTCGGCGAAACCCCGGTCCCGGTTTACGGACAGTTCCGCTGGTATCCACCCTTGGACTCACCGTTGGAAGGCCTGGAACCGAACGCGCCCTGCACGGTAAAAGACGTGTCGTTATCCATCGAAAAACTCCCCGCCAACCCCGCTACAGTAAAAAGTCTTCCATCCCATCCAGGCTGCCAAATCTGGACCCTGGAATCGCCATCGATCAAACCGAATTCCGGCCTTAAGCGTCTATTCAAAAAATGGCTGTCCCGCTAACGTCAGTGTCCAAATTTCAATTGTCAGAAAAAAACCCTAAACCTTATCCCCTAAACCTTGCTTTAGAGTTCTCTTACCAATTCAGACGTTCGAAGCAAGGTCTGCCCGTCTTTTATCGACAGATAAAGTGTCCGGGGAATGTTCCCGCCGACCTCTTCCGCGCGAATGGGAATCCGGTACTGACTCAGCAATTCACGCGCAGCCTTGTAATTTTTCTCACCAATCTTGAACATATCATTGTCTTTGTATAGCATCGACGCACCGGCCAATTTCACGATCAATCGTCTTTTTTCCGCGCCCAAACTGTATACGGCTTTCAGTAACATCGAAAATCCCGTATCGACGAACAGCAAAGGATTGCTGTCCGCTTGTTCTGAGTACGATTCAGCCAAGTCGAATTTGCAATGGATCATCCCTCCCACACGTGTTTTGGGATCGTAGAGGGTCATCCCGATGCACGAACCCAGTGCGTAAGTCACGATCGTGTCGTTCGGGTTGCCAGACACTTTCATGTCGCCGATATTGACAATCCGGTGATGGTTATGATTCTCGTGAATGGAGGCAAGCAGCTGTTTCATCGTCGATAGGCTCTCAACCGGAAATCAAATGCAATTCGTAAAGAAAAGACAAATCAATATCCTCTATGATACCGTTACAAGCATTAGAATTATAACATTGAATTAGAAAACAGTAATCCACGCCCCCCAATCGAATGGTAATCCCAAATGCCTCTACGCCGCCGTCAATCAATGCTAAGATTTTTCAATCAACGGCGAATTATCATCCCAACAGGTAAAACCGAAAAATGAGAATTCTGTTTTTAGCCGGATTATTGGCCCTCTCACAGACATTGGCCGCACAGGACCGTGGAATCCCTTGGAACCGTCACACGATCGACCGATCGTCCCAGGGCGCGGACGGCGTTCGCCTTGCCGATGCGAATGGTGACGGATTGATGGATGTGGCCACAGGCTGGGAAGAAGGCGGCGTCATCCGCATCTATATCAATCCCGGTTACAAAAAGTCAAAACTACCCTGGCCGGCGGTGACGGTTGGCCAAGTCCGTTCTCCCGAAGACGCGGTGCTGGCCGACTTGGACGGAGACGGCGCGATGGACGTCGTCAGTTGCTGTGAGGGGAAAGAACGCAGCGTCTGGATTCATTGGGCACCCAAAGAACCATTACACTATCTCGATCCCAAAGCCTGGATATCCGCTTCCCTGCCCTGTGTCGAGAAATCAGCGATGTGGATGTATGCCCTGCCCATGCAGATCGACAGCAGGAACGGAATCGATCTCGTCATTGGAGCCAAAGGTAAAAACGCCTCGATCGGCTGGCTGGAATCTCCCCCCGATCCCCGGCGGCTTGAAGACTGGACGTTTCACCCTCTCCAGCCCGCTGGATGGATCATGAGCCTGCGCGCTCACGATATGGACGATGACGGCGATTTGGACATCGTCGCGTCGGACCGCAAGGGCGAGCGCCGGGGCTGTTACTGGCTGGAGAATCCCGGCCTCGGCAAGGCCTTATACCAGCCCTGGAAACGGCATCCCATCACCACATTCCCCGATGAGTATATGTTTCTCGACCTGGCCGATCTGGACGGCGATGGAATAACCGATCTCGTATCCGCGCTTCGGGGCGGCCCCTTGGTTTACGAACGCCGCGAATCCGCCGCAGCAGACCGATGGAAACGCTATCCCATCTCCCTCCCAAGCGCAGTCGGAACCGGAAAATCGGTCCGGGTCGTAGACATCGATCTTGACGGGCGTCTCGATATCGCCGTCTCATGCGAGAACGCCAGGGAAAATAAGTCCGGTCTTTTTTGGCTTTCCTATAAAGAGTCAGTCACCGATCCGGTTTGGGACGCTCACGAAATTTCCGGCCCTCTCGGAATCAAATACGATCGGATAGAATGCATCGACTTGGACGGGGACGGCGATCTCGACGTGATGACCTGCGAAGAGCGCGTCAATCTGGGCGTAATATGGTACGAAAACCCAACCGTTCAATAATCTATTTATTACGACAAACATCATCCTAGGAGGATTTTTTCCAATGAACAAGTTATTCTCGACGTTGTTGTTAATGGCTGCGCTGTGTCTGGCAGTCACGGCAGGTGCGCAGGATGTAGGTGTTGCGGATCAGGGGTATACCGTGCAAAACTTGTGGCCGGACAAGGCTCCCGGCGCGGTGGGCGATGAAGAAGCCGATATCCCTACGCTGACGATTTATCTCCCGTCGGAGGATATTGCCAACGGCGCGGCGGTGCTGGTCTGCCCTGGCGGCGGTTACGGACACGTGGCCATCGATCACGAAGGTCACGCGGTCGCGAAGTGGCTCAACAAAGCGGGCGTCGCGGGGATCATCCTGAAATACCGTATCGCGAAACGCTACAAACACCCCGCCCCCTCCCAGGACGCTTTTCGCGCTATGAAAACGATCCGTGCCAACGCCGATGAATGGAACATCGATCCCGACCGGATCGGCATTCTCGGATTCTCCGCCGGGGGACACCTGGTTTCCACGGTGGGAACCCATTTCGACTACGGCGATCCCTCTTCGGACGATCCCATCGAGCATCTCAGTTCGCGGCCCGATTTCATGGTCCTGATCTATCCCGTGATCACGTTTTTCGACAACTACACACATAAAGGATCGCGCCGGAACCTGCTGGGCGAGAATCCCCCGGCCAACATGATTCAATCCTATTCCAACGAAACTCAGGTCAGCATGCACACCCCGCCCACGTTCCTGGTGCATACGATGGAAGATAAGGGTGTGCCGGTTGAAAACAGTCTGCTGTTCTACCGGGCGCTGCGCAATCAGGGCGTGCCTGCCGAGATGCACCTCTTCGAGAAGGGCCGCCACGGTCTCGGCCTTGGACCCAACGATCCCGCATTCTCCGCCTGGCCTACCCTCTGTGAGAATTGGATGCGACAACGTGGTCTGCTCGAAAAGCAGTAAAGTAAACCGAATGTCGTTGTAAAGTAAACGCAGGGACGGTTTTCGATCCGCTCCTGCGTTTTTTTCACTCACTCCAATGAACATTTCTGTCAGAATCAGGATGGTCAGGATATTTTGGATGAACAGGATAAATTCTTTTATAAAATATCCTGAATATCCTTCCATCCTGGATATCCTGATTCTGACAATTCTTTTCTTCTATCATCCAAAAGTTTGTAAGGGGCTGACACTGCCGGTCAATAAATCGACCAATGTTCGATATCCACTGTCTCTTTTTCGATTAGCTGGCTGTCACCCGTGATGGTGAAACGACAACTGCCAGAGACAGAGGCAGCGCCGGTTAAATCATAAAAATTGGAAGTTCCGAAACCGATAATCTTATGGTCTCCCTCCGCGTTTTCGGGAGGGATGATTGAAAAATTCAATTGATAGGTTCCAATCTCCTTAATCATTGGATTAAAAGGACTAATATTAATCCAATGCCCATTATGATAAGCCCAAAAAAACTTATCAATAAATAGACCATTAATCAAAGAACTCTCGTCTAGTGTCCAGCCAGTCGGAATCGTTTCTTGAATGGTAATCCACGTGTTTTCCATTTTTCTGACAATATCAAGCCGAACGTTGATCGGCTCGTCTGGTACGTATTCAGTGGGATCGAGCGAACGTTTCACTGTGATAAGATCATCCGTTTCTGCAGAATGAATCCGAAGACTGAAAGATCCCGAACCTTTGCTTGAATTAACGACGAGATAATTCGAGGAAGAGGAAAAATAATGATACCACCACTGAGTTTCAAGGGGATACGGTGGATATCGATTGTACGATAGTCCACCAGCCTTTAAATCGCGTATTTCTAATGTTTGAAGAAAATCCGGTTCGGTAGAATCGAACTCGAATAAAAAATTCCCCGATTCTTCGGGAACAAAGAAAAACCAAAATTCCAGTTTCTCGTCCGACACAAAAGTCTTCGTGACAGGCGGGGAATTTAGGAATAACTCCGTCGGTTTCTGGCGAACGTATTCGTTAATCTGGAACGAATAATGTCCGGTCGATTTTGATGTGCTGCTAACGGCCAAGAAATAACGTTGATTCGGATGGAGCACGGAATGGAGGTTATTATTATTCATTGATTGACGAATGGGGTCGTCAAGATCATTCTCGTTGTATAAAACAAACGAAATCGAGACGGAAGATGGATCGGGAGGAGGGATAATCGAGATGAAATGGGTTCCCAGAAAATGCGTCTCGAATGAATACCAGTGGACGTCTCCCACATCAGCGATATGGCCATTCACAACCGGACCGTTGACGATCACAGGGGTCACGATAGGTGGTACGTATAGGTCGGCTGGTTTCAGACTGATACCAAACCAGCCAATTGATATCGAATGACTGATTAACTGAACGTAATAAGTTTGGTTTTTTTCAAAATAATGAGTCATTTTCGACAGCGTTTCCAGCCCGCTGTCGTCGTCGGAAGCGAGACGTGTCTGCCGGTTGGAAGCATAGAGATTAACGATTGTGTCCAGCAAGGGCTGCTTGACCAATGTGTGCGTTTCAATCGTATACGTCGCAGACTCCGGAACTTGGATCGAATACCAATTTTCTTTTGTCGAGTATGCCAGTTTTCCGGCGACAACAATCCCGTCCGACGTCAGGGGAGTGGTTTCTTCTTCGTTGTAAATAGTGACGTTTCGTTGGAGGATGCGGGTTTCGCCATCCCCGCCGGTTACCTCAATTTCAAGTGTATGCAGGCCGTTGCTGAAATCGCGAGTATCCCATTCGATCGTCTGAACGGTTCTTCGCTGCGGGGGGTCGAGTGTGAGGTCCCCTTCGATCGTATCCGGCGTTAAGAGATCGTCGATAACGTCCCCATCGAGTTTGACTGCGATCCGCGCAATGTTTTCCCGATACGACGCATAGATACGGATGGTCTCTTGACCGGAAAGAATCCCTTCATTGAATGGGCTGAGAATATTAACGTGCGGTGATTCATCCTCCATCCGCAGGCCGGTAATACAGAGGGTGTAGTTCTGTGCATTCCCCATATTCACTTGCCCTTTAATATGAATGGTGTAGCGTCCGGGCATCGGCGAAGGGATTGTCACCTGCTCGACGTTATCGCGATGATTCTCTCGGTCCTGTTTAGCGGAAAGGGCAGGATTTTCAGGATCGAGCGTCCAGGGATAGTGCTGTTTATCTGGACCAATGATCGACAGATCGAGATCGTTGACGAGATTGGATCGTGTTGAATGGTTTTCTGAGATTGGGGCACCGGGCGGGTCGGTCCAGATCAGCGTCACTTGAATCGGACCTTGGCCGTAATAGACCGCGGGATATTCGAGCGAGGTTTCGGTATACACGCCGGTCTCAAGCCGGTTCCCTCCCGAATCGTGATTCTTGATAAAATCCGCCGACGCGCGCGCGTCCAGAAGGCCCCATCCAAAGCGATAGTCGGGACCAATCGCGGATCCTCCGTCCCGAGCGGAGTGGATTAAAATTCCCTTCATCGTCGCGGCGCTAGGATCGGCTCCCGCAAAGAGAATTCGGAACTGCTGAACCAGACAGGCGATCGTTCCAGTGACGACCGGGGTCGCGGTCGAGGTTCCGGAAAGGGTGGCGTAGGCGTCATCGGCGGTGTTGCTCATCGAAGTCAGTTTGACGCCATTGGCGACCAAGTCGGGTTTGATCCTTCCGTCGCCGGTCGGCCCCCAGCTGGAGAAAGAAGTGAGGCTTCGGTCGTCGGCAACAGGCGGCTCATCGGTACGGTCGTCGATCGCGCCGACGGTAATCACGTTCTTCCCAACGCCATTTGGCACAATCGTTTCAAATCCCCCTTCGAACCAGCCGTCGTTCAGACGCTCATTCGTCGAGCGTTCGGGGCCGTCGTTGACGATGTGAAGCGTTCCTGGAGGTGGAGCGCCGTCACCCCGATTATTCCCCGCCGCAACAACCATGCTCAGGTTATAATCTTGCACGATTCGGTCAAACAATTGACTTTGTGTCGTGTACGCGCCAAAAAGATGGGATCGGTACGGATCGAGTTCCGGCTGGCCGTACCAGTGCCATCGATCCGCCGCCAAGTCGTATTCCCACCCGGCGCTGGAGGCGTACGAGTGATTGGACGCCACGATACGATGGGCGTTCTCATCCAATTCAATGAGGTCATTGTGGATGTTCCAGCAGAGAAGCGTTGCGTTCGGAGCCATGCCCTGAGCGTTGGCGTTCCCCGCCCCGCTGCCTGCAATCGTTCCCGCAACGTGGCTGGAGTGAAAAGAGATATCGGTGGCTCGATCTTGCTGGGATGCCCGTCCGGAAAGTTGCTCGTGTGTGAGTCGTGGAGTACCCGAATCCCACATCCCCACCGTCACACCGGTTCCATCCAGATCGTAGCCGGACAGACCGTCGGGATGGATTTCATCGACATTCGAGGTGTCCTGCGCGTTGATGTTGCAGGGCCTATCCGGTGGATCGGGTTCGGCAATGAGAAACACCGCGTCTTCGTTCGCCAGTGCGTTCAAATTCGTAGACGGCAGCGTCACGGTATCGAGTGTCTGTCGAAAATCGAAACCGGTTCGATCCGGTTCTAACACCGCTCCGTGTGCAAGCAGAATCCGTTTGGCCCGCTCGAAAGAAATATCATCGAAAAACAGAATTTTCACGGTTTCCATATCGGCGTTATGCGGCACTGCGTTTCGGATTCGGCTTTGACGTTCGGCTTTGATTCGCAGCGAAGCGTCCAGTTTCATTTCGCCGGGAACAACCGCCATCCCCTTCACGGCTGGCCGATACAGTAAACCTTGAAGCGCGTCTATCGGCCCCGTTACGAAATAGGTATTACGAGGAACATAATAAAGAAACCGAACACCTGTCTCCTCCATCTTCTCCCGATCAGAAGGCTGTAACGGGCGGTCGAATTGAACGAGTAAATGCTGTGACCGGTTATCGTGAAACCGGGGTGCAGCGAATTGAGAGAGATCGAGCGATCCTTCGTGCCAAACCAAGAGCGGAGATTTCGCCGCACAGAAATGGTTCTCCCCTATCACGGCGACAAAGATAAAAAGCAGAACGAAATAAATACGATATGACATCAAGCGAAACCTTTTTTCATGGTGATACACCGAAAAAATACGTCCGTTATTAAAATAGCGTATTCAGCAGATTCTGTCTGTAAAATTTTGTAAAACTCTTCATGTATCCTCAATCATTGTAACCATTTTACTTCAAGCCGCCTAATAG
>CAZSIZ010000256.1:0-9198 GCA_964606645.1 uncultured bacterium | reverse complement strand
TAGAAACTTAGGGATTTTTGATGGATGATTGGTTTCAATTAGTGAGGTCTGAATGAGAATGAGTAAACTGACGACAGCAGTCAAACGAAGAATAAAGTAACGGCGAGTGGATGCGAATCGAACCATGTCAAGACTCCTCGAAGCAGTTTCGTTACGATGACCGAGAGTGTATCTCTCTCTATTGATCCTCTATTATAATTCCTTCCATCTCAAATATCTATCAATACAGCTGTTATCACTATCTATACCTTGTGAGACACAAAAAGGAGATTTCGCGATTGAATGCCTAGTGCGAGTATAACATTAGCGTACATTCTCGAAGTTATCGGCCGAATACTCTTGGGGTCGTGATTGAATGGTTACTGTGACTTCAAGCTCATCATTCAACGCATGAAGCATACGGATAATCCGATCGAGGGTAAATCGTCCAAAATCAGCATTGCGGATACGGGAAAAATCAGCAACAGCAAATCCTGTTTTCTTAGCGGCTTGACGGGTTGAAATTTTTCGATCGTCCAATATCCCAATAATTTGGGTGGCGATGATACTCTTCGCCTGTTTGATGTCCGCATCGGCATAACCAAAATCTCGCCAGACATTACCATTGCCATGGTTAAGTTCCATCTCATCATTCCTTACGTATCGGTTATACAACTCTCTCTTCGATCTCAGCAATCCCGAATTAGAAAAAACCCCCCTCCAAGTTTTTTTTCGTGAAATTCGTGTTCCTTCGAGCTTTCGTGATTCAAAAATATAATCCACCGATAGCCCACCCCCTATCAGCCAACTCTACCCATCACACGCACAAGCGATTATCCTTGAGATACGTCAAATTCACTGTTTTCATCATGCAAACCGTTTAATCGGCGCAGACATGATTAGGAGGATCGAATCCGATGGCCGAACACGACCGTTTTCGTTTTAAGACACTCGATGAATTGCTAAAAAAAATCGACGATCTGGGGCTGGACCTTCCCTGGACGGACGATCTGGAGATTCTTGGAACGCCGGTGAGTTATGGAAACAAACAAGTTCCCAACCGCCTGGCCTGTCATCCCATGGAAGGCTGCGACGGACTCGCCAACGGTGCGCCCTCGGACTTAACCTATCGGCGCTACCGCCGGTTCGGTTCGGGCGGGGCGGGATTGATCTGGGTGGAAGCCTGCGCCGTACTGGAAGAAGTGCGCGCCAATCCCCGCCAGCTTTGGATTCATGAGGACGTGCTGCCCGACTATAAGCGGCTGGTGGAAATAACCCGCGATGCGGCACACCAGTCGATGGACCACGATCCCTTCCTCGTGCTGCAGCTGACTCATTCGGGACGCTACAGCCGTCCGGTAAACAAACCGGCTCCGATCATCGCACATCACAGCGAGGTTCTCGATCCCAAGCAAAACCTGCCTGCCGATTATCCCCTCATTACCGACGACGCACTCGACCGGCTCCAAGACACGTTTGTCGAAGCGGCGATGCTGGCGCGCGAGGCGGGTTTCGACGCAGTGGACATCAAGAGTTGTCACCGTTATCTCATGAGCGAACTCTTCGCGTCACACACCCGCGAAAACAGCCGCTACGGCGGACCCTACGAAAACCGTGTTCGGCTGCTGCTCGAAACCGTCCGAAAAATCAAAGCCAAGATGCCCGATTTCGAGGTCACTTCCCGGATCAACGTCTACGACGCGATTTCCTATCCCTACGGTTGGGGAGTCGATAAAGACGATTACCGCATCCATGATCTGACCGAGCCGCTGAAACTGATCGGACAGTTGAAAGAACAGGGCTACCACGGCGTCAATGTCTCCATCGCCAATCCCTATTTCAATCCCCACTATGGCCGCCCTTACGATACCCCCATTGTCGGCGGCCATCCCCCGAAAGAACACCCGCTGGAAGGAGTCGAACGGCTGCTCCATCGGGCGCGGGACGTTCAGCAGGCCTATCCCGATATGACGATTGTCGGAACGGGTTACACCTGGCTGCGTCAGTTCGTTCCCCAATTCGCGGCGGCCACGGTCAAAGCGGGCTGGAACGCCATCGTCGGCCTGGGACGCGGAGGATTCGCCTATCCCGATTTCGCCAAAGACATTCTGCGCCAGGGCAAAATGGACCCCCTGAAGGTTTGTATCAGCTGCTCCTCCTGTACTCAGATCATGCGCGATCACGGGCGAACTGGCTGTGTGCCCCGCGATCCCGATATCTACGGGCCGATCTACAAAGAATGCCGTAACAACGATCCCGAAACCATTCGCCAGGAAGCGTCCGAATGCCTGGACTGCATCGAGCCGACGTGTGTCGCTCATTGTCCCTCCGGAATTAACATCCCCGCGTTTCTGAATCACGCCGCGCAAGGACACGGACGGGATGCGTACCGTGTCTTGCGTCAGGCGAATTTACTTCCGGAAATTTGCGGTTACGTCTGCCCCGTCGAAGTGCAGTGCGAGGGAAGCTGCGTGCAGCAATCGATGCGGGAATATTCCATCTCCATCGCGCGAATCCAGCGTTTCATCGCCAAACAGGCGCGTATCCAGGGCTGGACGGCGCTGGATATTCCCAAAACATCCAGCGGAAAACACATCGCGATTATCGGAGCGGGACCGGCAGGCCTGGCCTGCGCGGCGGGATTGTTGGAGCGAGGCCACCATGTCACCGTGATCGACCGTGGAAGCGTGCCGGGCGGCAAAGCGCTCAGCGTCATCCCCGATGAACGCCTTCCGCACGGCAGCGCCGTCTCGGAAATTCAATCCATCTTCGATCCCATCGGCGCGGACCGGTTGGAATGGCGCTGGAATACGGCCTTGGGGCCGGGGTATACATTGGACAGTGTGATGAGTGAAGGATTCGACGCAGTGGCGCTGACCATCGGGCTGGGCAATACCAGCAGTTTAGTCCATGAGGACGCCAAGCCTGAAGGCGTCATGGACGCGCTCTATTTTCTCGAACATCTACAGAAAATGTCCGATCACCACGTCCCCAATAAAGTGGCTGTGATCGGGGGCGGAAACACCGCCGTCGACGCGGCGATAACAGCGAAAAAACAGGGAGCGAAGGATGTCTACTTGATCTACCGCCGTAGTTTCTGGGAAATGCCCGCCTGGCCCGCCGAACGCGATAGCCTGATCAAGGCAGGGATCCACGTGCTGGTCTTAACGCAACCGGTGAGTTACGAGACGAAAGACGGAAACCAACTTTCCGCCGTGCGCGTCGTTCATACCGAACTGGGACCCGAAGACGAATCAGGCCGGCGCTCGCCAGTCGCGATTCCCGAAACCGAACACGCGCTCCCTGTCGATATCGCAATCGAGGCCATCGGCGAATCCGTGTCGCCGGGCGTAGAGAACGTGCTCGAATCCGTTGAAATGACGGAAAAAGGTTTGGTGAAAGTGGCTCCCGATACGCTGATGACAACCCGGCCCGGAGTCTTCGCCGCAGGCGATCTGGTCAATGGAGGAACGACCGTCGTCCAGGCCGTCGCCGAAGGCCGCCGGATGGCAGAGCACATCGCCCAAACGCTTTAATCCCATATCACATATCAGCATGCCAAATCCCCTCTCCCTCTGGGAGAGGGTTAGGGTGAGGGAGATAAACCTAAAGCGTATCGATTGAACAATATCTTTTTAAAATGTAGGGTGGGTCACGCTTTTTGACCCACCATTCCTTGCTAATCGATAATAGGAATTCTTTTTTTTCTGGTTACATCGGATTATGATTGGGTCGTGGCGCACCCTGTTTTTACTATTAATGTAATAAATAATTTTCCCAAAACGAGGTGACATTCATGCCGCTCAAAACCATATTCGCTGCCGTGAAACAATCACCGTTGTGGGTCGTCGTCGTTCTCGCGTACGTTTCCATTACGCCTCAGGAAGCGCTTCTACTCATCGATTCACCCGATCATTATTTCCTGGACGTACGCGAAACGTCCGAATACGAGGCCGGGCATATCCCCAGCGCAACGCTCATGCCGTGGTCCAGCGGCGTATTGGAAGAACGCTGGGATGAATTGCCCCAAGATAAAACCATAGTCGTCTATTGCCGGTCCGGCAGACGAAGCGCGTTGGCCTCGCAATTTTTAGTCGATCGAGGAATCACCAATATTTTGAACATGACGGGCGGCTTTAATTCCTATTCATCCTTACCCGGCGCGCAAATCGAAACCGGCCCCAATCAAGAACCTGTCTCCGTCCTCCATTGGATGCTGTATTAACTGATAACTGATAACTGAAAGATGAGCGAATTGAAACGGTTTGACGTCGATGTGAGTTTATGCGTGTTCGTAAGCTGCCTGCTGGCGCTGTCGTTCGCCGGTCATGGCACGTTTGTCGATGAAAACCTCATCATCCAAACCCTGGACTCACTGACGACTGACGGAAGTCTGACCGTCACGAAAATGTTCCAGGCACTGGAGGCCCCCGACGGGAAATACTACAGCCGTTATGGCATCGGATTCCCACTCATACTACTCCCGTTTTATGGAACCGGCTGCCTGCTCGACGCCGTCTTCCCGGAAACTTACGCTTTCTATGGCAACGCTCCATTTTTCATGATGCTCTGGGGCAGCGTGCTCTTCACCGTGATGACCGCCTGGATATTTTTCCGCTTATGCCTTCTATTGGGCGCGAATGCGCGAAGCGGGGTGTTCCTTTCGCTCGCCTTGATTTTCGCAACACCCTTCTGGCCATACAGTCAAACCCTTTTCCGGCTTACCGCCGCCGGGCTAATTCTGGTGCTGGTTCTGTATGCCGTGCTTGCCTATCGCCGAAATGCCCAGACACGCACCTTATTCGCCATCGCCGCACTCACGGCGCTGGGCCTGAATCTGCGGGAAGATTTAGTTTTCGGATTGTGTGCGATCGGTCTCTACATTCTGCTGCGCTTCGATCGCGGAAAACGTTGGAAGTGCGCGTTGACGCTGATTACGGGGGCAGTCGCTGGAACCTCGATCTGGGGCGCTCATAACTATATCCGCTTCGGAACGTTTTTCATCGAAAACTACAAGGATTTGACATTCGACTACCCGCTCGTTCTCAGCCTTCCTCAACTGCTGGTCGGCTTACGGCGCGGTTTATTGATGTATGCGCCCATCGCATTGTTATTACCGTTGTCGTATAGGGCCGCCCGGCGAAGAAACGGGTTGGACCTCTGGTTCTTATGCGCCGCCGTCATGGGGATGTATATGATTCTTTACGGCAAGTCGGATATGTGGCATGGGGGCCAATGCTGGGGCCCTCGTCATCTCTATTTCCTGCTGCCGTTCTGTCTGCTTCCGGCAGCATGGCTTTTTCAAGACCACTCGAAATTAGGGCTGAAATGCTTCTCCATCCTTGCGTTTGCATGGGGCCTGATCGTCAACGCGCCGGGGGTATACGCCCATCAGGGCCGGTATCAGGATTTCTTCTCCAGCCCTTCGATCTGGCCACTCTTGTCTGGGCCGGTCGTCCATCCCGAATATATTACATTTGACGAACTGGACCTCTGGTGGATCCGCATGATCAAAATGAATCCCTGGTCCCTGTGGCCGGTCGTGTTCGTCGGATTGATCGCGCTCACGATCTATTCCGGCTATCGGCTGTGGCTTGCGGTCCACCTCTCATCGGGGCGGAGCGTGAATATGGAAAGTGACTGATCCCACGTGCCGCTCAAAATGTTTTATCTGCTCATCCTGCGTCTGCCTATCCTTCTGACCCGCAACCGCCTGCTCTCGGCGAGGGTTGAAGACGTTCTGAAACATGCGGTTCTGACCGCTTTCGCGCTGGGGGTGGGTTGGGCCGAGTACGTCTTCTTCGCCCGGTTCTGGCAGCTGCTTGGATCGCTCCCGCTGGGATACGAGTTAGTGCTGCCGCGTGTGTTCTCTCTGATGGGAACGTTTCTATTCGCGTTTCTCTTCTATTCAAGTATCTTGACGGCGCTCTCCTCGCTCTATCGATCGGACGATTTGCCGCTGCTGCTCGCTTCTCCCGTGCCGCTGCCCTGGATTCTGCTCAACAAATGGTTTGACATTGCCGTCCGAAGCGGGGGAACGCTCGTACTGCTGTCAATTCCGCCCGCGCTGGCTTTGGCGGCTGTGCTCCCGTTGGGTTGGATGTTCTATCCCGGCTATCTGCTATCCGTGCTCTTCCTGGCCTCGGCGGCGGTCAGTTTAGGGATCGCTGCGGCCATGACGATGGCGGCGATTTTCCCCGTGCGGCGGATGCACCAGACGCTGATGCTGCTCGGATTGTGTATCACCGCGATTCTGATCGCCGGGATTCGCGTCCTCCATCTGGAGACGCTTTGGAGTGGCGGGGCGATGTCCAATCCATTGATCCTCTTCGTCCAGCGCGAGCCGTCGGTCTTCTGGCGTCTCGCTCCCGGGCACCTTCTGGCCAACGCGTTAACCCCGTTGCTTTCTCTTGAGAGTCATCCAATACTGGGCTTGCTGCAGATCATCGCATTCGGCGGTGTCCCGACAGCGTGTGTCGTGTTTTTCGGGAAACGTCTGTTTCTCGCGGGATGGTGGAGAAGCAGGGAACAGGCCGACGCCCAAATTCATCCCGCGCGCTGGACTGCCCCCCAGCGGCGCAGAATAGGCCCCTTATACGCGATGATCCGAAAAGACTGGACGGTTCTGAAACGTGACGCCTCGATCTGGACCCAGCTCTTCATGATGCTTCCGTTAGCGCTTTTGTATCTTCTCAACCTCTACTATTTGCCGCTGGGTTCCAAAGACCTCGCCCCGCTTCTCGCTTTGGCAAACGTCGTACTGATCGCGATGATCGTTTCCGCCGTGGGGGCGCGTTTTCTTTTTCCCGCCGCCAGCCGTGAGGGCCGGGCCGTCTGGATTCCGGCATCCGCGCCCGTTCGCGCTTCGATGGTGATCAGTCAGAAGTTTCTTTTCGCCTCACCGCCGATTATCGTGCTCGGCGGCATCATGTTAACGGTTTCCGTCCGGCTGCTGAAACTCCCATTGGAAACCGAAATCTGGAGTTTGCTATATGGCTCGATTCTGACCGTTCAACTATGCGGTCTGGCGGTTTTTATGGGATTCTGTTTTCCCACTTACCGCTACAAGCATCTGCTAGCCGTCTCGCTGGGGAAGGGAGCCTTGTTCTATATGCTGCTGGCGTTGGTTCAGATCGGAAGTTTCGCTTTCGTGGTCTACCGCGCCTTGCTCGACAGCGCGAGTCTGCCTTGGATCGATCCATCGTTGATTGGCTGGTTTTCCACTTGGAGCGCCGTGACGCTGATCTGTTACATCGGAGGAAAACGCCGTTGGAAGAGAGCGTATAATCTGGAGAGGTAGCGCCGTAACGGTTTGATCTCCCGGCAACAGTGTAGTAGGATAGTCCATCGATATGTACTCAAAGAATGAAGGGAGATAGTGAAATGAATGTTCGATATTTTGTTTTTTGGAGTGTTATCATCCTGATCGGTGCAGCGTTTCTATGCCCGGCAGTCCCGGCGGAGGAGCCGGTCAAGGTTCTGATGCTGTCCAGTTCGGCCGGATTCGAACACAGCGTTATCAAACGGGATAAGGGTGCTCTGGGACATTCGGAAAAGGTGATGCTGGACATTGCCCCGGCGAATGGCTTACTTGTCATCCCGACGAAAGACGGCGGGCTGATTCATCCCAAGATGCTGGCACAGTTCGACGTGGTCATGTTCTACACGACCGGCGATCTGACCAAAGCGGGAAAAGACGGCAGTATTCCCATGGCCCCCGAAAGCCGTAAGGCACTGCTCGATTGGATCAAAGCCGGTGGCGGTTTCTTTGGATCGCACACGGCCGCCGACACTCTGAACCACAACTGCTGGGTGGAAGACGGCCAACAGCCATACATCGACATGATCGGCGGTGAATTCGCCTGGCATAAATCCCAGCAAGTCGGCAAATTGACGGTGAAGGAACACGCCATCACCTCGCATCTCGGCACGAAGTGGGACATTGCGGATGAATGGTATTACTTCAAAAACGTCAACCCCCGCTTCAAACCGCTTCTGATTATCGATACCAAAAGCATGAAAGAAAAAGAGTACACCAGCCAGGAACCGTACGCCGTCAGTTGGATCAAACGTTACGGCAATGGCCGGGTTTTCTCATGCGCCCTCGGACACCGTGAAGATGTCTGGACAAACGAAAAATTCCAGCAGATGATCGTCAAAGGGATCAAGTGGGCCGCCAAAAAACTCGACGATTAATTGTGTTGGAGCGCAGGCTTCCAGCCTGCACCGTGAAGTAAAGAGAGGCAGCAAGGTAGGGTGGATCGCGCATTATCGATCCACCATCGTCACTATTTCAAATCATCCTGAATGTCCATCCATCCTGCCCATCCAGGAAACGAAGTGCTGGATGGAACAACATTTAGACAAAAAAAACGTAGGGGCAGGCCCCTGTGCCTGCCCAACCATACATCCCAACCATACCAGCCCAACTCCTTATCTTCTAGAATATCATCCCTCTCCCATAATCAAAAAAATCCGTGAAATCAAAAAAATCCCTCCCATCCGTGATTCAAAAAATATAATTGTCAATCAACCGGCCATTCCATCGAAAATACCCGTTCCCCCTCTGGATTCTTTATCAATAATTTGAGAGAATCAATTCCGAAAAAAACAATAGGAGGTATTAAGACAATGATTCGAACGAGTATGAAATGGATCGCGGTTGCCGTGTTGATCGGCTGCCTGGCAGTGGGTGATGGGGTTGCGGCGAAAAAAACACCGGCAAAGAAAAAATCCGCCCCGGAAGCTTTCAACGGACTCGATCTCAATCTGGGCAATCTCTACCGGCTCTCGAAAGCGAAAACCCGCTCGATCAGTCCGGAAAATTTCACCGGCGAAAAGGGTAAAGGCGGTATGGCCACCGAAGGCACCGGTAAAAACGCCGCCCGTGATTTGGGCCAGGGCTGGAAGGTCTCCCCATCCGTCAGAGTCAAAGGCAAAACGACTCACACGCTGGCGGATGTCGACGGTCCCGGCGCGATTCAAAGTATCTGGATGACGCCGACGGGCCAATGGCGCTATTCGATCCTGCGTATCTATTGGGACGGTGAGAAGAGTCCGTCGGTAGAGTGTCCGGTGGGTGATTTCTTCGCGTGTGGATGGGGCAAATACGCCCACGTCAATTCGCTGGCGGTCTGTGTCAATCCCGGCAGCGCGTTCAACTGTTACTGGCAGATGCCTTTCCGCAAGCAGGCGAAGATCACGTTGACCAACGAGTCG
>CAZSIZ010000255.1:0-9360 GCA_964606645.1 uncultured bacterium | reverse complement strand
CGGGTCACACCGGGTGACTCCGGGTGGGTCAGACTAGCCCGGCGGCTGACACCTGTTGGGGCGATGTAAAAATCAACGAAATCCATTACAATCCTCCCGATTTGAATTTGCAAGCCGGTTCGTTCCGGGAATTCGTCGAACTTTACAATCCCGGCCCGGTGGCTGTTAATTTGTCTGGATACCGTTTTTCTCGTGGGATTACTTTTTCGTTTCCAGAAAACACACTGTTGAAACCAGATTCATTTCTCATTGTTGCCCACGACCCAAGTCATCGAACCTGGCGTAATCAAACCGTTCCCGTGTTCGGCCCTTATGAGGGAAAATTATCAAACGGGGGAGAAACACTCCGTTTGGAACGCCCCGATGGAACTCTGGTTGACAGCCTTAAATACTCCGACGATCCTCCGTGGCCCCGCGCTCCCGATGGGTACGGTTCGTCGCTGGAGAAAATCGCTTGGGATTTACCCTCCGGTGATTTTCATTCCTGGCGGGGATCGGTTCGTTCCGAAGGCACTCCTGGCAAAGCCAATTCGGTGATGGGAATCCCGCCCCGTCCGGTGATTCAATCCGTGGAGATCGATCCTCCTCATCCCACTTCCGCCGACAAGGTTACGATCCGTCTTGCATTCGACGCGCCCAGCCGAATCACCTCCGTTTCTTTACGATGGGAGAGGATTGGGGCCAATTCAAACACGGATTCTTCTGGAATAGTTCGAATGGGTCGTGAAATTGAGCAAAATGGCTTCGTGTTTTACAAAGCCGTTACACCCTCGATGCCTTCACAAACACTGCTCCGTTGTCTCGCCGAAGTCCGACTAACCGATGGCCGGATACTCCATTTGCCTCACACAGTCGAACCAATCCCTTTTATCTCCTATTTCATATACGATGGAGAAATCACATCCACTCTGCCGATTCTCTGGATTCTCCATCCTGTGTACAGCAAGTTGCCCGGTTTATCCCGCTCATTCAGTGCAGCGATCGCTCTGCAGGAGGAAGATAATCACCCCCATGTTTTCGATGGCACTCAAATTACGAAATCCAAGAACGGTCACAAAGCCAAATTCATCAAAGGAGCCGAGTTTTACGGTGACCGAACCATCAACATCATTCCCGAAACACCGGCAGGTGGGACCAATTCCGGCCTGAGCGCTCCGTTTTGCGAACAACTCGGGTTTTGGTTTTTCCGGGAGATGGGCGTTCCATCTCCGTGGGCGAAGTTCTTCCGGGTGGTGACGCTTTCCCGATCCTCCTACGCTCCACACACTCAGCAGCTCATCGTCCAGCAGGTCAACGAACGCTTTCTGGAAATGAACGGGCGCGATCCGGACGCCGATCTCTACAAACGTCAATACAGCAATCCGAACTGGGAAAAACATACGAATAAGGAAGAAGGCACAGGAAGTATCGAAACGCTCGTTCGGGCGATTCAGTCAAACAATCCATCAAGCCGAAGAGAGACGATCGACCGGTTTCTCATCGAAGATGAATTCCTCTCCTATAGCACCGCTTCGGTGTTAACCAGCAATTGGGACGGTTTCTGGAACAACCACTGGATGTACTTGGATCCGCAGGAAGGCCGCTGGGAGATCATTCCCTGGGATTTAGACTGGATGTGGGGAATCACGACAGGCGCAATGTATGCCAAAATGCCGGTCACATTTCCAATCGATGGTAATGCAGTCGGTGCTTCACGAGCCTCGCGCCCTCCCGGCCCCGTCACATCCCCGCTTCATAAAGACCAGCAATTCTACGAGCGTTACTTGCGCCGCTTGCGGCATGAACTGGACGATACGTTTTCTGAAGAGAAACTTTTCAGGAAAATCGATGAAATGCGGCTGTTGTTAATTCAGGATATGCGATTTATTGAACGGCAGACAGGGCGTGATATGTCCCCACGTATCCAGCAGATTCCTCAAGTTTACGCGGATATCAAAACGTTCATCCAGCAACGCCGGGACTATCTGGATGGGGTACTGCCCGTCTCAGTAATACGGTGGGATCTCTATTAACGTGAGCTATAAGCTGACAAAAATGAAGACAAAAGCGTAAAAAAGGATAGAAACGATCAGCGCGTAGAGCAACGGTTTCTTGTGAAATTCCCAACCGTACGCTTCGTAGGGAGATTCTTCTTGCGTTTCATTTTCAATTGCGTCGGGTTCATTTTCCATGGCCTAAACTCCTTTAACTTGACTCATGTTAATCCGTATGGGCGTAACGATCAATCCTAGTATACGCCAACATCAGCGCGTCAGACGAACCCGCCCAACGTTCTTTCGCTTCTCGATATATCGTATCACCGAATCCCGTAAGGTAACCGTTACTTCCTTCCATTGAACGTTTGCGTGCTCCGGGCGATAACGCTTCCATTGATCGCGGATGAAACTATTCGTGACAATCGTATACGTCTGTTCCGGATCACAGGGGTGATGACCGTAAAAGTGTTTTGGCAGGTCTTTCCCTTTGCACGTGGCGGTCACAAGAATATTTTCAAAAGGGAATATGTTCCATATCGTCCGATAGGCAAATTCACCCTGGGAAATTCCGCCCCGTGTACCACCACTGTTTTGATGCGCATAATCGGCTCCGGTCGTTTCAAGAAACGCGGCTTCAGCGAGCACCATCATGTCCCTTGCCGATAAATTTGTTTCGGCAATTCCAAGTGGTCGGTCAACGATTTCTTCGACTTTTTTTTCCCATTCCCGCACAGTTTTGGAGGTTTCAGGATCGGATTCGATCTCTTTGTTTACTGGAATCAGCCGATAGGATAAGTCTACGATTCGATCCTTTTCCGTGTCAGCCTTCAGGTCGATCCGCCCAATAAAGCGCCCATTATCATCAGCCTGGACGATAGGAATACCATTCACAACCTTGGCTTCATCAAGTTTTGTGTGACTATGTCCCCCAACGATAAGATCAATGCCTTCAATCTGTTGCGCAAGATTCTGATCGTTATTGAATCCGATATGCGTCAGCGCGACGATCACATCGCATTGTTTTGAGACTTCGGGAATCAGTCCTTTGAGCGCATCGACACTTGGTGTAAAGTGAACATCCTTGACGGCGAACTTTGTCGCCATCTTGGGTGTATGCTCCGTCACTACCCCGATCACTCCTACCCGTAACTTGCTGAACGTGAAAATACGGTAATCCGAATCGCCAACCTTTTTCATTGTTCCATCGGTTCCCATCACGAAGGCGTTGGCACATAGTAAAGGGAAATTCGCGATCCGTTTGAATTCCTCGATGCGTTCCCATCCATAGTCGAACTCATGATTACCGATGACACCTGCGTCGATCCCCCAATGGTTCAACACATGAAAAATGGGAACGCCCTTAAAAATTGACGAAACCGGCGTACCCATAACCATATCCCCGGCATTAAGGATCAAGACATGACCTTCCTGAGATCGGATTTGTTTGAAATAAGCGGCGATACGAGCCGCTCCACCAGTATCTTGTTCGTCCGGCAGTAGATGCGCATGGAAATCATTCACCGTCAGAACGGTCAGCGGGACGATGTCCGCATGAGTCATACTGGCTGAAATAAAAGAAATTAAGAATAATGCAAGAAGGCGCATCATACGTTTCCCCATTTAATCGGTTCGACACGAATCAAGGCCGATTGTCCCGCCTTCCTTAATTCGAGCGATTTCGGCGATCCGCTGTTTCAGGCAAGATCCGATCACCGGATCGTCCGGAGCGATCCATTTGGCTTCCAGTGTCTCTTTCAGGTTGGGATTAGGCGTCGGTGGAAAATCGTTTGGGATGGCCAATTTCAGCCAATGCGTCATCAACATCCGGTTATTATGTGAATCAATGACGTATCCATAAGCATGGATAACACCTTCATCGCCCATCACGGGAACCAAGGCCTGATCGTGGGCATAGGAAGTGACTGCGTTGATCAAGTCTTGGGCTTCTTCATCTTTTTCTCCATGACGTTCGGGAATGACGAAACCTCCGGGAAACGACCAGCCCATGCCATCCGTCCGGCGCACCATAAGATAACGGTCACCGATTTGGACAATTCCAACAACCGCTTCCTGACCGTTCCATTCGTTCCTCCGTGCCCAGTGGGCTTTCGAATTGATCTTCGCATAGGTGGCGTGTCTTTTCCACAGCGCCCCTCTCATGGAACAAGCAGTCAGCAACGGCGTGCTTAAAAATATCGCTCCATTTTTCATAAAAGTACGACGCGGTACGATCTTGTTAAGATTTTTCATAAAAGTTACCTCGAATGTTTAGAGATTAGTATATCATCATGTGGGCTGTGGATACGATAGGTTTCGATCCGATCGGTTGGAGCGAACAATTAGATCCAGCCCTGTCAAAATTATAAAGTAGATTCTCCATATATAAAGAAATAGAATTCTTTACTGTTTTTATCCATCAAGATACAAATGTTCTTCCCATACATAACAACTTGATCTCACTTAAGAAAAGTAAGAAAATATATGTATAACCGGTTGGAAACAAATTCTTCTATTTACATTCATAGTATGAGACTTCCACAATTCATTTTCCCACAGAGATTACTTGATGAGGACACAGATTGAGCGATTCCCAAAAACGCATACTGGCGCTGGAACCTTACTACGGCGGCTCGCACAAAGCCTGGATCGACGCCTGGAAGGCACAATCGCGGCATAAAATCGAATTGCTCACCCTGCCCGCGCGGAAATGGAAATGGCGAATGCGCGGGGCGGCTATCGAACTGGCGGATCGCATACGGCGGGACGATCGCGGCATCTCATGGGACGGACTGATCGCTTCCGATATGATGAACTTGGCCGAATTCCTGGCGTTGACCCGCCCAGTGTTCGACCGCGTTCCCGCAGTTCTCTACCTGCACGAAAACCAAATCAGCTATCCCCTCCAAGAAGGGGAAATCATCGACTATCACTACGCCATCACCAATCTCGTTTCTATCCTAGCAGCCACAAAAGTCGTTTTCAATTCGGTGTATAACCGTCAGAACTTCTTCGATGGCATCCGCAAAATCCTGGCAAAGATGCCCGATTTCAAACCCGCTCCTGAACGCCTGACACAGTTTGAACGAGAAAGCCTGGTCATTGCGCCCGGTGTGGATTTCAGCGGCTTGGACATTTCCCGGTCAAGGTATGATGGCGGCCCGCCCGTCATTCTCTGGAATCACCGTTGGGAGCACGATAAACAGCCGCACGTGTTTGTCGGCGCACTTCGAGAGCTGATAAAACGAAACGTTACCTTTCAAGTGATTATCTGCGGCGAGCGCTTTCGTGACATTCCCGATTGTTTCGCAACCGCGCGTGAATTACTGGGAGAAAGACTTATTCATCTTGGCTATGTACCGTCGCGCCGCGAATATGCCGAATTACTGACACAAAGCGATATCGTGGTCTCGACGGCAACCCAGGAATTTTTCGGTATCAGCATCGTCGAGGCCATTTACGCGGGCGCGTTTCCAGTTTTACCCAACCGGCTCAATTATCCCCACTTGATCCCGGAGTCCAGCCACGATTGGGCGCTCTACGAAGAAGGAAAGTTGGTTTATGTTTTAGAACGTGTTCTGCGCCGGTTTCGGGAAACTGGGCTGGCCAATCTGAAAGCCTGCGTGGAAGGTTATGGCTGGCCTTGTCTGATCGAACGTTACGATGCGCTTTTCGATAGAGATTGATCCACCTGGAATCTATGGTAAGTTAGTGACGAGGAAACGGAATTGAATAACGAATCACAGGAGGCCGTGATGAATCGATACAGTCAATCATGGGATCGGCGAAATTTTATCGTCTCACTCGCCGCAGCGGGAGCAGTGGGAGCATTATCCCCTTCCGCCAGTATAGGTGCATCGAAAGTGAAGAAACGAAATATCAAACTCGGTTTTGACAATTTTTCCATTCGCGATCTCAAATGGAAAGCACCTCAGCTTCTGGATTACGCCGCAAAAATCAAAGTCGACACACTGCTGATGTCCGACCTCGGCGTCTACGAAAATTACGACGAAGCCTATTTGAAAAAAATCAAAGAGCAGGCGAACCGATTGGGTGTAGAAATCCAGGCGGGAACGGGGAGCATCTGCCCCACATCGCGCAGTTATAACAAGGTCAAGTGGGGGCCTGCCGAAGAACACTTGAAACTGTTGATCCGCATTGCAAAAACGCTGGGATCACCAGTGGCGCGGTGCTATTTAGGCAACAATGGCGACAGGAAAAGCGAAGGCGGAATCTACCGCCATATCGAAGAAACGGTGAAAGTGTGCAAAGCCATGCGCAGTTACGCGGTCGATTCCAACGTGAAGATCGCGATCGAAAACCACGCCGGCGACATGCAGGCCTGGGAACTGGCCGAATTGATCGAAGCGGCGGGCAAAGACTTCGTCGGCGCAACGATGGATCCAGGTAACGCCACTTGGACACTTGAAGACCCCATGCTCAACCTGGAAATCCTGGGACCCTACGCCGCTACTGCCGGAATCCGTGATAGCGAGGTCTGGGAAACGGAAAAAGGCGCAAGCGTGATGTGGGCCAACGTGGGCCAAGGACTGACGGACTGGCCTGCGTATGTGGATCGTTTTGAGGAACTCTGCCCGGGCGTTCCCTTTGTCCTGGAAATTATCTCCTACACATGGATCAGGGAACTTCCCTATCTCGATCCAGCGATGTGGAAGGCTTTCCCCAAAGCGAGAGCGGGTGAATTCGCCCGATTCCTCGCGCTAGCCAAACAAGGCAAACCATACACCTTGCCCAAAGGCCGCCCCACCGGAGATAAATCCGCAAAACTCACTCAACAGCAGCAAATGTTCGACCTGGAAGAAAGTGTCAAATACTGCAAAAACGTCTTAGGGTTGGGACTGAAAGATTAATAACCCTTCTTCGCAGAAGCACCCGTTTCGAGAAATCCAACAACGCCATCGATTATTGGTTTTTCTTCATTGACACACCCGCGTTATTCTAATATCAGTCGGGGATTCTCACACCGACAAGGCGAATCGTTTCGTTAACATCTGTCTTGAATGTAAACCGATCGCCTCCCAATGTTTCGGATTTCCGGCCATTGCGATAGAGCGTAACGGAGTTTCCCGGCCAAGGATTTTGAACGGTACAATTCATCCCTTTTTCACTCTTGATTAAAACATTTTGCACATCCCCATTCCGCAATTCACTGGAAACCAGAAACGCGCCCACCACTCGAATTCGATGAAACCGGGCGTCACGATCTTTCGGCCATACGGGGAAAATACGCAGCACATTCTTATGTCCCATGCAAAGCATTTCATTAATCGTATTCGGAACGATGCTGCAATTCTCAATGCCGTGCGGATTCCCTCGGATAAATCCATTCGGACCGCCCACGCGGGCAATCATCTCGCGCAGTTTGGCGAGTATAAGCTGCGGCTCGCATCCAACGCGAACGGCCGCCGGAAAAAAACTATTCATGCCGTTGTTATCAATCCACCGATTCATAACCTCAATCGTATTGCGTGAAATTTCCAGTAAATCAGCCGGATTCTCGAGCCCGATCGAACCGGCGGGATAGATATGCTGAATGCCGAGCGTATTATCGTTCCACCAATCGGTTCCCTTTTCCGTATATCGAAAAACTTTCTTTCCATCTTTTTTCTGCGTCGGAAATTCACTGAGGTGTTCGAGAATATGTTTCCATTTCGTATGGCGCTCTGCGTCAATGCGTAAAGACGCACTCATATCGATCGCCAGTTCAAAAACATTGCGCACGAGACCGAGAGAAAGTAGTGGATTAAAATCGCCCCCGTTGCCGGAACCTTCATGAATCGCATCGTTTAATATCGAATAACGCTCATCTTCGAATTGTAAATAATCTTCCCAAAAATTAGCCACTTCGCGGACAAACGAGTACACGTTCCTGGCATATTCCTTTTCGTAGGTATGACGCCAGCGCATCGCGATATTCACCACGCAATAAGCGGTGTTGCTTTTTTGTCCAAAGAACAAGCCGCCTTTTTCTTTATGCCAATCGGCGTGCCTCTGACAGTTGCGCGTCGTCTCGATTCCCATGGGTCCAATTCCAACCGGGTAATAAACCCCTCGGCAATTCAAAACATTTTGCGCGTACCATTTGCCGCGCGCCATAAAATCCAAGATAGGGGCATGGTAAGGATCGGCTTGCTCGATATGGTTGCTAGAGTAAAGCGCGTAGAAAGGCGCCATGTGGTTATAGTTCAAGTGATAGTCGCCAAACCATCCCGGTTCGTCGGTAGTAATCCATGTGCCAAAAATGGGCGGTGGAAATTTTGGATCGCGGCTGCAGCTGCCCATCACGTATTGCGAAAGATAATAGCGCTGCTCGATAACAGGATCGCCGATTTCGATCCAGGATTTCCTCCAAAATTCTCCCCACCATTCCGCGTGATCTTCCCACAGTTTTTTTAAACCGGCCTCGTTGATTTCGTCCGATCGAGTGAGGACATCATCATAATACGAGGCGCTTTTAAACGCGCTTTCCATAAAAGCGACAGCCGTGACGGTTTTTCCGGGTTGAAGAGTCAATTTCAAACCGGAAGCACCCAGCAATTTCATTGCACAAGCCGCTTCGACCGCAATATCCACTTCCTTTGTAAATTTCCGAACGCCCCAATAGACACCGTTCTCTTCACCCGTTGCGGTTTCCGAATCAGCGCTGCTTGCGATTCGAAGATGTATTTCGATTTCTATCGGATTCCCCCTTGTTTCCAATTCGAGCACCAGTGCGTTTTGAGTTGCCGCGATCCAGGACCGTATCTTCACGGTCGTTTGTCCTTGAGAAAAAGTGGAAACCGTAACGGCGTTGTACAGATTTTGCTCGATCCGATAATTGGCGCCTTTCAAAGCAGGGATGTCGATATCAACTCCGCCAAAAACTCTCGGACCGCTTGAACCATACTGAGATTTCAATCGCCAAAAATCATTTTTCGATAACCAATACTGCTGCGCTTCAGGAGGCCCCGAAACCGTCACGCCGATATCGCCATTTCCTAAAAGAGGTCCGTCCACGGACGTTTTGGATGGCGTATGCTCGGGAGGATGATCGAAGACTGCTTTGTATTGAGAAACGATTCGCTTAGCTTCATCTTGCAGTGTATGATCTTGGCTATGAGCACCGATGTTAGAGATTGCAAGAATGTAAAAAATGATCGTTGAATGGAAAACTCCGACTCGCATTCGTTTCTCTCCTAAGGCGAAATTATCCGATGTAGAAACATCTTTTCTCATTACCTTATTCTTTTAAATGAGGCGAGTTTCTCATAAAGATAGAACCATGTCAACGATTGTTTACATCCATTCATGCTTCCAGTAGTCTTAAAATTCATGGTTCCTCACAAGAATCTGTGCATTGAAGGGATAGAAAAACACGTGCTAAATC
>CAZSIZ010000254.1:0-9392 GCA_964606645.1 uncultured bacterium | reverse complement strand
TAACCTACCTTAAAATAGGTGAAAATTTGTCTTGACAATGGGGTACACTTCATATTGTCGGTTTCATTGTTGGTACCATTGTTGGTTCCAATGTCGGAATGGGTGTTGGTTTAATAGTGGGCGAAGGTTCTTGGCTGGGAGTGGGCTGCGCCGTAGGGATCAAGATATCATTCATCGTATCGATATCTTTTATATCGAGATAATAATCGAGGTCGACTTCATCTTTCATATTGCCAATTTGAACGATGGCTTTCAGAAATACACGATGGCCTTGAGCGTCGTCTGGAACAGACCATTCCAGGAATCCGTTTTCATCGATTGTCATTCCTTCAGGTGATTCCAGCAATTCATAAGAGACCTGTTCATTGGTTACATTCAATGCAGCATGATAGGTATATAGCTGACTATGAAACGCAAGGTCTTCAGGAAGGGATATAAAAGCGTAATGAATGCTGTTGACCACCTTATTGGAACTGGGGCGCACCGTAATAATCAATTCTTGTTCATCGAATAAGTCGGGATGGGCGGTTTCTTCCACACGCAATACAATCCGATGTTGTCCGATCTGACTTTCCGGAGGAGACCAAGTAACCGTTCTATTATTCTGGACCGTCATGCCATCGGGGTACTCGGTCAGCTGCCACTGGAATTCATCGATCGTTTGCTTACCGGCTTTGATATCAAGATCGGATATTTGAGGAGTATAGTGGTAAGTATCGTTTACCATCACGTATGTTTCGGGTGTGGATACGATCTGTGGGGGAGTCAATCCAAGCGTTTTCGTGGGAATCACTTTAATGACGTCAACGATCGGTGAACGCCACTGGCTCTCATTGACCGCAACGACAGTGATTGCGTGTGTTTGTCCATTGGTTATATCGTCAATCAGAGCCGATGTGACTCCAGGATCGATTTCTTTGAAACGATCGAATTCCGTTTCGCTGCCGGTGTGGTTCCACAGCACCTGGTAAGTCGTAATATCAGTTTCAGGAGAGGCTTCCCACACGACTTCGATCGAGCGGTCGTGACCATTGGCCACAATTCCCGTCACTCCCAGAGGGGCATCTTCATTGTAGATAAAAACCGACGTATCCGAATAATCATACTTTTTCACAACACCATCGTCGATCCTGGCGTAGAGATAATAATATCCTGGCATGATCGACAACTCGCGAAGATCGAGAAGGATCGAATCCGTCTCTTCGTCTTCCTCGACGGTAATGGGCAGTTCGATACCGTTGATATGCTCTCGATCGAGGTCCAGGAAGAACGTAATTTCGGCATTACTGTCATTGTCTTCATCCTGCCATGTGACGGTGTAAACACCGTCGACATCGGTCTCCTGGATGCTCTTAATTTCGATCTGGGGTGAATGATTCTGGGCGAGCAATTCCATGGTGACATGTCCCAGTTGGTTTTCCGGATCCTGAAGATCCAGCCAGTACGATCCTGGCGGGGGATTGGAAATCACGAATGAAAATTCGTTAATCGCTTCGGAGTACTGAGACATCAGGGCGATTTCTTTGCCGTTATCTCGAACGAAGAGTTTTTTCAGGGCCTTGATGAATGTCAATGGTACAAGGTCGCCGTCCGGGGTTGGGATATGCAGAGTGGCGTCCATATTTTCATAAAACATCATATCGACAGGCTTTTCATGCTGAACGCGGAAGATCACGGCCGGTACGTCTACGGGAACCTCGAATGAATGGCTCTTCGATTCCAGGGGCATGACACTGGCCGTGCGAACCGAACCGGAACGTGGTTGAAGCGTGCTGTATTTTTTTAAACGTCTCCAGTTTTTCATGAATTGAACGGCCCCGCCTTTGGCAAGGTTGCACGGAACGTTATAGGGAATTTCCCACTCGTTTTCCGTCGCCGCAAACAATTCGAAATCAGCCTCAGGCCCACTTTCAAAATCGAAGGAATACCAGAAATCGATGATCCGTACACAGCGGTATTCAGTGCGACAATCCTCCCACACTTTCCAACTATCGCATACAGGCCAATCCCTGCATTCATCCCAATGTAGAGAACCTTCAAATCCTTCAAAACTCGCGGAGATGGTTTCGGGGCCGAATTCCCAGCCGCCGATGACGGGAACCCAATCGCCGACGTAAACATGCGCATACAGGCTGCCTGTGATTGATTCATTGAAATAAAACGTCAGCGTAGCCCCGCCGTAAGCGCCAAACAATTCGTATTCAATATCTTCTCCTTCGAAAAGTATTGCTTCGATGCCAATCTGAGCGTTGACTTTTGCAAACGAATTCGGTTGAAATTCAATATCGATTTCTGCCAGTTCAATGCCCCACAATTTCCCGGTTCCCGTCAAGTTAAAATATCCGTTGGACGCGATCTCACCTTCGACGGCTAAGGTCAAGGCTCGTTTCAATTTCTCAACCGCAGAAGCACTTTGTCCCGGAGCGGTCGGGGGACCTGGACGCAGATCAAGCCCAAAGGTGTAAATGCCACCAGAATGTATGTTATCGATATTATCCACTCCAATCTGGATTCTTTTCATGGTCATGGGACCCAGCGGGACCTGGATATTGGCTACCTCCGCGTCGATATACACGAGCGATTCAGGCGTGAATCCAAAAGTGCCACAGAAACTTGGAATGGATGAGAATCTCTTGAGACGGTGAAAAACGGATGCTGGGCCGAAACAAAAATCGCCATAAAAGAAATTGTCTAAGTCACGTTCGTCATTATGAATCTCATAACCGAGTTCGATATGAGGATAGGTTCCGATGGGAGCGATCTCTTTCCCGCCCAAAACACTGAAGGAGGAGGTATTAAAGTATTGATCGGCGGGGTAAAAGGTTTGAGTGGATAGATTGAGCATCCAACTGGATTCGATCGTTGTCGAGTTGAGCAATGGAAAATCGAGTACGGCATCGAATGACAAATAGCTTTCTCCCTCGGCATACGTTATATTGCCTATAAGCACGGGTAATAGATTGAGCCACACGGAGGTCCCCCAATCCGCACTCAAATCGACAACGGTCCATGAGTCACCGATATCGGCGTAAGTGATATCGACATCATACAGAGTGAATTCGCTTGCATTCTCCACGTCGATTTCCATCATGTCGATATGACGCTGGATAGAGCGATCCGCCGAGTCGAAGATATCGGTGACATTCTGGGAACTGCTATCCGTATCGATATCAAAAGAATGACCGTTGAGTGTAAGCGTGGTGACACTGGGGGGAAAAGGCATCGGTAGCGGATCGTATCCTAACGGTGCCACAAAAACCGGTTCGGAAAGGGTAACTTCAGACGACCAGCCATGGGTACCATACCACGCAACGACCTTGAATTGGTTAAAAACTTCCATCGACGGCCCTGTCCAATAAAACCGGCCTTCTTTCAGTGTGGACGTATGGATCAATTCATAGGGCGCGCCATTGATACTTACAAATAAATCGATATCGACGAAGTCGTGTGTCTCGCCAGAGGCTGATTGTTTGACCGGGGGAACATTCCAGTAGACTAATAGACCGGTTTTATTGCTGGCGTCCGTGTCGATCGAATTTTCCAAATTCTCGGTGCTTCCGAAATCATCGACAACGACGATATTCCCTTCCGGGACGTTGGGCTGACTTTGGTTGGAAGATTCGTTCAGGTAGACGTAGTCTTGACCGTCATCTCCAAGCGTCTGCCCTTCGTTACCGATTAAGAGATCCAGATCACCATCGTTGTCCATATCCCCATAAGCCATGCATGTCGTCGCATCACCCGTACCGACAAAACCACTTTCCGTAAAGATTCCATTTCCATTGTTCGTGTAGACCCGGTTGAGACCGGAAAAGTGCGTTTGTGGATCGTAGTACGTTTGCTGGACAATGTTCTTTTTGAATCCGAGGATGAGATCCAAATCGGAATCATCATCGATATCGCAAAGTTGGAGACATGCAGGCGGTGGCTGAAAAGTAGAAACAGTCTCGGTGTAATCACTTCCGGCGGGGAAATATCCCGTTCCATTATTTCGCTTAACCCTCAGTATCGACTGATTAATGGACGAATGAATAGAGATGATATCAAGATATCTGTCACCATTGACGTCATCGAGTGCCAGGGTGTGTAGGCCGATTCGTTCACCGTAAAGGAAATGACCGTAACCGTCGTTAAAATAGGAAGTGCTTTGACTGTTATCGGTGAGATTTTCCTCATCGTAATAATCATTAGTAACAACAAGATCGAGGTTCCCATCGAGATTGAGATCACCGAAGAAAATACCTGTCGTTCGCTCATTACTGGAGCCGACCGGAGCTAAGATTGCTTGAAATTCTCCCTGTCCATTGTTGGAATAAATAACCGATTGCTCTCCGTAATAAGCGGCGGCCAAGTCCAAATCACCGTCACCGTCAGTGTCGCCCAAGGCAAGACTTCTCGTATCGTAAGCCACTGGGAAACGATAGCGTTCGACAAAATGACCGTTTCCATCATTCGCATAGACGATATCCTGACCGTTGTTGCCAAAGATCAGATCGAGGTGACTGTCTCCGTCTACATCCCCAATCACGAACAACTGTGTTTGATGTGTTTCAGGAAAAGTGAACCATGAATTGTACCCACCATTCCCTGGATCGGTGAGAATATCCACCGGTTGACCGTCGCGGTAGACGGCAATTTCAAGAGATCCACCCGGCAGGAAATCACCGGCGGCGATGATTCGCGTGTTTAATGCGGCGTGTTCGATTCTCCGGTGGTTTCCAGGAAAAGTGCCGCTACCAGTAACGCTGGCGTTGAATCGCCACACGAATGGCTGGAGGAGAGAAAATCCTTGCGTGTCTTGGATCGTTTGTGTCAAGGAAACTTCGATCTGCTCTCCAGGTAAGAATGAAATTGTGGGAATAAAACTTAAATGCTGGGTGTTTTCCCCTCCATACTCGCCATCGTGCGTTCCCGACATTGTACCTCGGACCACGAACGACTGGTTATTTGCGGTTTGCATGGTCTCAGTAAACGATCCTATGATGAAACTGTTTCGGTTCGCACCGATCGTATGGGCGGGAGGAATCGGAACCGGTTTGGATTCGCTGAAATAGAGTATGTTGGCACTATCACTGCAAATCACCGTATCCAAATCACCATCGCCGTCGAGGTCACCGAATGTTATCGCGTTGGGACTGCGTACCGGAAAATTCTCGAAAAGGGAAAACAGACCGTCACCGTCGTTTAAAAACAACGATGCGGCTCCTTCCAGAAGCTCGTCGCCCGAATACAATGACGCCCCCATGATAAAATCGAGATCGGAATCACCGTCAATATCACCGACATGCCAGGGATCGAGACCGCTATGCCAAAGATTGGGAGAATTTTCAGGCAGGGAATTTTCGAGAAGCACGAATCCGACATTTCCATTATTCACATAAAGGCCGTCACGCGAAAGAATATCGAGTTTTCGATCGCCGGTGAAATCAAAGCAGGCAATGAAATCAGTCGCTGCTGGAATCGAATCATTCCTGCTGAAATGACCAATCCCATTATTGAGATAAATCTCTGTTCCGAATTGATTGGTGCAATGGACTAAATCGATATAACCATCATTATTGATATCCCCAAAAGCCAGACTCGTTGTCGAGGCGTTAAGGATCCCGAAATGTTCGTGGATGCTGTATTGGCCCGATCCGTCGTTAAGATAAATCGTATGGGGGCCGTTAGACTGATTGGCTTCCGCGAGATCCAGGTCGCCATCCCCATCGATATCGGCCAATGCAAGAGCCACTGTGTTGAATAATCCACCATCGTTCACATTGGAGAAGAAAGCGAAATGTCCCTGAGCGTCGTTGAGGTAAATCCGGTTCTGGCCGTCATTGCCAATAACAAGATCCAAATCCCCGTCACCATCAACATCGCCAAGGGCCAACGACCGGCTGTTCTCATTCTGCGAACCGATGGAATCGAATAAGGTCAACGCACCGGAACCGTTATTGGTGAAAATGCGGTTCAATCCGTTGCAAGCCGTGACGATATCCAAGTCGCCATCCCCATCGATGTCTCCCATCGAGATGGCTTGAATCTCGTGCGCCGGGTCTCCAAACGGCCTTGAAATCCCGAATTCCGCTTCCGATGGAGCGGTGGAAATATAAAAACGCCAAACGTAGGGTGAGAGAAGATTAGTTTGGCCGGCCGTTTGTAAGCGCTGGGTCAATGAAACATCGACGGTCTCGCCAGGAAAAAAGGATTGGTCTGGAACGAAACCGATTTCCTGAGCGGTCTCGTTGATGAATGTTCCCTCAGTCCTCCCCGTCATCGATCCAAATACTGAAACGCTTCCAGCATCGGCTGGTGACATGGCCGTATCGAAGAGGGCCGATATCTGCATGTTATCCGATATCACGATCGAATGATTGGCGGGATCGACCGACACTGATAGGGGCTGCATCGCTCCATTACGGTAGATGTAGTTTTGATCGTCCTGGATTCCAAGCGCCAGGTCTAAATCCCCATCCCCGTCCACATCTCCGGCTGCAATGCAAGTCGCCGTTATCCCGTAAGTACCGAGTGGACTCATCGGTTCGGCGAAAGCGCCGGTTCCATCATTGGTATAAACCATGCACTGGTGTTGAAAATTGACGACTGCGATATCCAGGAAACCATCCCCATTGAAATCACTGGATGACAGATCGTATGTTCTATCATTATCGCCTTCACCGACATCAAATGAATTCGAAAGTTGGAATTGGCCGGTCCCGTCGTTGGTGTAGATATTATTCGTTTCGCCGAAGTTCCCCTCGGCGATATCGAGATCGCTGTCACCATCGAGATCGGCGATCGCCAATGACTGTGTATGATCCGAAGCGGAGCCAAAGGATACTGAAGAAGAGAAATTCCCTTCACCGTCGTTGGTGAAAATGTGATTGGATTGACTATCGTTTCCTTCAACCAGATCCAGATCCCCATCATTGTCGATATCCACGAGATGGATGGATTTGGTACGGTAGGATTCATTGAATTGCGTCGGTGTATCATAAAAATAACCATTGTTACGATACAGGACGTTTCTCTGCATGAATCTCCCAAGGACAATGTCGAGATCACCGTCACCGTCGACATCGCCGAAATCCAAGGAATGGGTACGAGCACTTGATCCACCCAGGCCGCCGATCCAAGTGTATTGACCCTGGCCAAGATTCCGGTAAATCTGAGTGAGAGCCGAATCATTTCCAAGCGCGAGATCGAGATCGCCGTCGCCGTCGATATCGGCGAAAGCAATCGCCCACGTCTCTTCATTGGCTGTGCCGATGTTCGTTAAAAAACTGAATTGACCGTCGCCGTCGTTCAAATACAACGCGCTTGGATTCTCACGATTTCCGATCGCCAAGTCGAGATCGCCATCCCCATCGATATCGCCGAACGCAAGGGCTTTGGTCTCATCATCTCCCGAACCGGCCGGGAGAGCCATGCTCAAGTCAGTAAAATCACCTGAAGATGGCGTGACGGCAGCGCGCAGATTGTAGACATAAGGTTTTATGGGGAGAGATTGTTCCTGCGACACCAAAAGATGGCGTAGAATCACTTCGATTTCCTCGCCGGGCAGAAAATCGTTGCTTGAATCGAAAACAAGGTTATTCGTCGCTTCTCCACTGTAGGTTCCTTCACGTTTTCCGGTCAACATGCCATAGACTGGAAACGAAAGATTGTTGACATTCGTCATCGGCTGGTTGAAGGTTGCTTCAATCAAGAAATCACCGGGCACATTGTTGTGGTTTTCGATTGGATCGGTCCCTGTTAAAACGGGCTGTTCGACATTGAAAATGAGTTGATTCTGCTGCTGGAAATTCCCTTCGCAAACATCCAGGCTCCCGTCTCCGTTCATATCGCCTAATGCGATTGACCGAGTATCCAAGGAATCACTGCCCAAATCCATTGGTGAATCGAAAACACCCGTTCCCTGATTGAGATAGAGCGCATTCTGTCCATGATTGGCTTCATAGATATCCAGGTCACCATCGCCATCCGCATCCCCGTACGCGAGATCGCTCGTATTGGTGGGGTTCGTGTTGTGGTATCGTGTATACGAGAAAAGTCCCGAACCGTCATTTTCGTAGATCGTGTTTTGTCCCCCGTAATTACCTTCAACCATTTCCAATTCAAGGTCGCCGTCGATATCGACAAGGATTAAACACCGGGTGTTGTTGTCCGCGCTTCCAATCGATGAGAAATACGAAAGAACGCCTTCACCATTATTGACATAGATATCGTTCTCGCTCGCTTCCCGCACGATCACGACATCCATATCGCCATCGTTATCGATATCCCCAGTGGTCGCGAAAATCGTGTCATCCTGTACTTGACCGAACCGGCACAATTCGCCGCTTAATACGCCCGATCCATCATTTATATAGACGACATTTTGAGTGACATAGTTTGCTGTCACGGCGTCCAGGTCGCCATCACCGTCCATGTCGGTGAGTTCAATAGATCTCGTTTGGGCCAGCGTACTCCCGAATGCAGTCTGAACCGTGAAATCGCCTTGGCCGTCATTGAGGTAAATCGAATTCGAGTATCCTCCCATTCCTTCACCCTCGATGAGATCGACATCGCCATCCCCATCGATATCGCCCACCGCAAGACAGGCAAGGTGCCGCCACTGAGCACTGAACTGATCGATTTCGGTGTATTCCCCAACACCGTCGTTTCTGAGCACCAATCCTGCTTGATTGTAATAATTTCCGAGAATCAAATCGAGATCTCGGTCGCCATCGACATCGGCCAAGGCGACAGACTTCGTTTTTCCCGTTGAATACCCCACATTGTGGGAAAGCGTCGTGAAATCCCAGGCACCGCTTTTCGGGATGGTCGAAATATCGAAACGCCAAACGTAGGATGTCGCCGATTGGACAAAGAGTTCGCTTTCCAATCTCCCAGTCAATGTCAGTTCAATCCGTTCTCCTGCGAGAAATGAGTTGGCTGGATCGAAGGTAAGCAGCGTGACGGGATCGGCAAGATACGTCCCGTCGATGCTTCCCGTCATGGAGCTATGAATACACCAGGTTTGAGAATCCGCAAGAAGCATCGGCGAATCGAATTCCGCAGTCACAGCCGAATCGACAGGCACGCCTCTTTCATTCGGAAGGGGAATGCGTTCAACGAGCTGTGGAGGCGGGGGCGTCGGGGTGGGAGTGGGGACCGGCATGACTGCAATCGTGATCGTGGCTTCGGAGATGTCGACTTGATCCGTTACGCTGAAATGGACAGAATCGATCCCCTCGAAATCCGTGTTCGCTGTATACGTGAACGATCCATCGACAATATCGAAACCGGAGATTGTATGGTGGGGAGGGGATTCGTCCAATAGGGAATAGATTAACGATTCCGAATCGATATCCTCGGCGTGAAGCGTGATTTGGAGCGGTTCGTCCGCGATCGTTTCAAAGGTC
>CAZSIZ010000253.1:0-9453 GCA_964606645.1 uncultured bacterium | reverse complement strand
TCTCAAAGTTTTATCTGGATAACTCTTCTACAATTTCATGCGATTGCCCTGAGCCGTAGGGTGGCTCAAGGCGACAGCGTAGCCCAGCATTCACCTCGTTTCAAGTTAAGTCAGAAAGTTTTGTGGACGATGATTTCTGAACCGGCATCGATGTGCGCGGTTTCGAGCAAAGTGTCGGAAATTTCGATTCTCTCTTCCGAGGTTCCTTGGACACGGCCGTGAGCCGCTTTCAGGCCCCCGTGTGTCCAGCCCGGCGCGGTTATAAAGACCAGGTCGCCTTCGTTGGCGTTTAAGCGTTTCAAGGCATCGACGGGCAGACGCACGGCGTCTTTCTCCAACCCGGAATGAACCGCGACGGTCAGCCGCACCGGCTGTCCAGGTTCGGTGTTGGGTTCGCTGCCCTTGAACTCGCGCATGAGAATGCGTTCGCTGCCCCAGACGTAGCGCAGGATTTTTTCCTTGACCGGAGGTTCGCTCAGATACGTAAAGATCACACCGAGCAGGCCGGATACCGTCATCCCGTAACAGGCGCGGATATATTTATACGCTTTGAAACCCTCGCCGCCCGGTTCGATGCCGTGGCTGAAGGGGTAGATCAGCCATGTGAATTTCATCGACAGGCCCATCAGGATAATCCCGCCGAGCAGGGTTGCGATCGCGCCGAGCGATGAATACCGCTTCCAGCAGAATCCCATCAGAATCGCCATCACCATCGGCGGCGTCACCGAGGCGGTGAAGGCGGCGTGGGCGTCATAGAGATCTTTGAAGGAATGGAACAGCGGTACGAGCGCCACCCCGATTACCGCCGCCCCGATGGAAATCCAGCGCGCGCTGGTGAGATAGAAGCGGTCCGTGCGATTCTTGAAGACATACGGACGCACGATGTCGTTCGTTGTCACCACCGCCACCCCGTTGATGAGCGTGTCGGCGGTCGACATCAGGGCCGCCGCGAGCGCCGCCACGATCAGTCCGAAGACGCCCGGAATCTGGATGAATTGGCTGACGGTGTTGGAGACGATAATAAAGACCTGCTGGGAATCCGAGGCGAGTTCCAACGTTCCCTGCGAAACCATCGCGTGTCCGATCCAGCCCGCCCCGCAGACCGCAATCGTCGCCAGAGGCATCAGGATCAACATGATAAAGAGCATCGCTTTACGCCCTTCATTCACGTTGCGGGCCGAGAGGAAACGCAGAATGATGCCTTGATTCATGAACCAGAAGGCGGCGGAATTCGCCATCCCGTCCTGCCAGAACACCCCGGCGGTGTTGAATCCGGCCGGTTCGGTGAGCGGCATGAATGCGTGACGCTGGGACGAATCCCAGTGCTGCCAGAAACTGCCCCAGCCCCCCATCATCTGAACGCCCACGAACAGGATCGCCAGCCCGGCCAGCAACAGGATGAATCCCTGCGCCAGGTCGGTCATGATGACGGCGGTCTGGCCCCCGGCGGTGACGTATATCGCGGCGATGATGGCGACGACAACGACAATCGTCATAATATTCCATTGCAGAATCGGTTGGAGTGCGACGCCGATAGTCAGAAAATTGTAACCGATGTAGCCGATCATGTAGATCAGGATGATGAGCGTCGCCGCCATCCGGCAGCCCGAACCAAAGCGGCGCTCGAAATAATCGGGAACCGAAGCCACCCGCGAGTAATAGAGCACCGGGAACCAGCCGAACAACCAGAAAAAGAGCCAGGGCCAGTCGTTCAGGTAACTGTGTGTGGCCGCCGCACCGTTGACAAAGGCGTTGTTGGAATATTTCACGAAACTGTACGACCCCACCAGCGTCGCCACGCAGCTCATCGCGATCAGCCACCAGGAGAACCGCTGCCCGGCGTAGAAGAAATCCTTGGTTGTTTTGGTATACGCGCCGAACAGGCTGCCGAAAATAAGAATGCCGAAGAAATAGATGATGATAACGGTCAAGTCGATGTTGGAACCAAGATCGGGTGTCATGAATTTTCTCTCATTCTTTTTGTAGGGGCAGGCCCCTGTGTCTGCCCGCCCCTATGCCTGTCCCCCCCTCCTTAGAAAAAGGTTAGGGTAAAGGTTTGGTAGGTGCAGGATCACGAAGCCCCGAATTTGAATTGAAACAGGGCTTGCAGGATAAAATAAAACACAACGACGCCAAAGACGCAAACGGTCCATAGCCGTTCTTCGCGGCTCGATAGGTCCAGCGCTTTTACTCGAAGCGCCCCGAAGAATCCCAGGAACAGAACGATCCCGCCTCCTAGGAATTGGTATAAAAACGGCGTTAGTGTATCCATTGGGGTTTCTCCCTTGAATTTGTTCAATGCTTGAATGAGTAGTGTAAGAAAAAATCATCCACTTGGATAGAAGGCTGACGTAAAAAAATGGATTATGGGCGTATCGAATATCACGCACCATGCAAATCCTCTCCACTCATACCTTTTCAGAATAAAATGATGTACAATCGCATCGATAATCACAATATCAAGGAGGCTGTTCGATGAAGAAGTCTATGATTTTAACGCTCTTGCTGGTTCCCATTCTATTTTCGAGTTGCATATTCGCTCAGAAGATAGACAATGTTCCGCCCAGGGGATTCACCGCTCTGTTCAACGGCAAAGACCTGACCAACTGGAAAGGCCTGGTCGCCAATCCCGTCAAGCGAGCGAAGATGACACCCGATGAACTCGCCGAAGCACAAAAGAAAGCCGACGAACGGATGCGCGCACATTGGAAAGTCATCGATGGTGCGCTGGAATTCGACGGCAAAGGCGACAGCCTCTGCACCATCAAGGATTACGGCGATTTCGAGTTTTACGTCGATTGGAAGATCAAGGAAAAAGGCGACAGCGGCATCTACCTGCGCGGTTCACCCCAGGTTCAAATCTGGGACACGAAAAATTTCAACCTGGGTTCGGGTGGACTCTACAACAATAAAAAACATCCGTCCAAGCCGTTGCTGATGGCCGACAACCCCATCGGCGAATGGAACACATTCCGGATCGTAATGATCGGTGAGCGTGTAACCATCGATCTCAATGGAAAACGTGTTTTAGACAACGTCGTTCTGGAGAACTACTGGGAACGCGACAAACCCATCTACCCCACTGGTCAGATCGAACTCCAGAACCACGGCAATACTCTTTGGTTCAAAAACGTCTACATCCGGGAAATCCCTCGAAAATAAAAACCATCATTTCCCGCCTTAGTAATCATCATTACGAAAGGTGAAAGATCGTGCATCATTCAATCAATCGAAGAATGTTTCTCATTGCCGGTTGCGCGGGGGGGCTGTTCGTCAACCGTGTCGATGCGAAAGCGAACGAAGGGATTGCTTCGATCCAGCGTGAGATAATTTGGCATGGCCGGGAGGATGAGATCACCTGGTTTCATCCACGCGCGTGCGTCATTCCGAATCGGCCTCACCCGACGGTGTTGATGACGTGCCAATCCATCACCGGGTCGGATGTGTTTGGGCAGGTCCACGTTTCGCTGACTCACGATTTGGGGAAAACGTGGTCGAAACCGAAATCGATCACCGCTTTTGCGCGCCATCCAATCGAGGGTGGTTTGGTTGAAGGGGCCTGTGATGTGGTTCCCCAATATCATGCCAAGACCGGTGTGGTTCTGACCATCGGTCACAACGTTTATTATAAGAATGGAAAGCTGACTCAGCCTTCCGAAAAACGGTTTCCGGTTTATTCCATCTACGATCCAGGGAAGCAAACATGGACGAAGCGAAAGAAGATCGAGTGGGACGATCCCCGTGCTACGGCGATGTATACCTGTGGGTGCGGACAGCGTCTTATTCTCGACAACGGCGATCTTTTGATTCCATTTTCATTCGCTCCCCTGGGCCGCGTCGACCGGGCGGTTACCACGGTTCGCTGTACGTTCGATGGGGAGACCGTCTCGATCCAACGGAGCGGCAACGAACTTCGTTTGCCGGTGAAACGAGGGCTTTTGGAACCCTCGTTGACCACATTCAATGGACAGTACTATATGACGATTCGTGCCGAAGACGGTCATGGGTATGTCAGTGTTTCGGATGACGGGCTTCGTTGGCCCAATCCCCGTCCCTGGTGCTGGGATAACGGCGAACCGCTGGCCATGTCGACTACCCAGCAGCATTGGATCGATCATAGCGACGGGCTGTTTTTGGTCTACTCCCGAAAAGCCGAGCACAATACCGATGTCTTCCGTTGGAGAGCGCCGCTTTACATCGCGCAGGTCGATCCGAAATCGTTGTGTCTGATTCGGGAGACGGAGCGAACGGTATTCCCATTGATCGGTGATGGAATTGAAAATGGAAAGCACGTCGCCCGAATGGGAAATTTCCATACGACAAATGTCACCCCTTCCGAATCGTGGGTAACGGTGGGAGAAACCTTGCCCGATGATGGATGGAAAGGGAATACGTTATTAGCGCGAATTCAGTGGAAAAATCAAAACAAGTCGCTTTGATTCAATCTTGACGGCGATACCTGATTTCTCCACCGACAATTGTCATTAGAATCTTTGTCTGCAAAATTTCTTCTTCTGGAACGTGAAGCAAATCATCTGAAAGAACCGTGATATCGGCCAGTTTGCCTGGAGAGAGGGAACCTTTGATCTCTTCTTCAAACGCCGCATAAGCCGCGTCCAGCGTATACGACCGTAGAGCTTCTTCGCGTGTCATCCGTTGTTCGCGGAAGAACGGCGTTCCATTTTTTGTTTGGCGTGTCACCGCTGCATAGAAATTCGCGATCGGATCCACATCTTCCACCGGCCCATCCGTTCCATTGCAAAGAACCGCGCCGGAATCGATCAAGGAACGCCACACGTAAGCACCTTCCCGCGCCCGCTTTTTCCCCAATCGCTGAATGACGTAAGGGGCGTCCGACACACAGTGACAGGTCTGCATCGAAGCGATGATGCCCAATCGTGCAAAACGTGGGATATCGTCCGGGTGAAGGTGCTGGGCGTGCTCGATTCGCCACCGGCGTGTCGTACTGCCTTTTAACGCCTTTTCATACAAATCGAGTGTTTCGCGGTTGGCTCGGTCGCCTATTGCATGCATGCAGAGTTGAAATCCATGCCGGTACGCCAATCGCGCGGTCTCCTGCAAATCCTTCAGAGAAGAGACGTTCAGACCGGAACTGGTTGGAAGATCGTTGTACGGTTCCAGCAGCCACGCGCCATGCGCTCCCAGCGCCCCATCCATAAACCGCTTGATTGCCCTCACGGTCAAATGGTTGTTTCCCGAAGCGATGATTTTGTAATCGGACAGTTTCTCGCGAAGTCTTGAATTGCTCTCACCGATCATCACCCATAGGCGCATTTTCAACGTGCCTTCTTCCGCTTTGTGCCGAAACCGATCGATCGTCTCGAACGAAGAACCCGCGTCTTGAAAACTGGTGATTCCTTTCGACAGACATTCCTCGACCGCCAGTTCGATCTGTTTGTCGAGTTCCGCGCGCCGTTCCGATTCAGTCCAATTTTCTCGTGAATCGTTATAGGCGCTTCGGATTAAGCCTTGCGCGCTCTCCCGGAATATTCCAATCGGATTTCCGTCTCGATCTTTCAGAATTTCCCCGCCTGATGGATCGGGTGTTTGGGTGTTCACCCCGGCGAGTTCCATCGCTTTCGCATTGGCAAAACAGAGATGCCCGCTGGCGTGGATCAGCAGAACAGGCCGGTCAGGAGCAACGGCGCTGAGCGCATCGTGTGTGGGATGCCCATCGACGTTCGGCTGAGGAGATCGAGTCCATTTCTCTTGATGCCAGCCGCGCCCTAGAATCCACTCGCCGGTTTTTCCTTTCGACGCCGCTTCTTGAACCAGGGCGATGATGTCGTCCCAATGCTCGACATCCATCAGATTCAATTGCATTCTGGCACGGCCAATGCCGGTCAGATGCGCGTGCGAATCGATGAAACCGGGGATCGCGGTTTTCCCTTTCAGATCGATAATCCGGGTTTGTGAATCGATCAGTCGATCGATGGCTTCTTCGCTCCCGACCGCAGCGATCCTGTCTCCACGAACGGCGAGCGCTTTCGCCACGGGTTGTTTTCGATCCATCGTGACGATCGTTCCCCCACGCAATACCACATCGGCGGTTGTTTCGTTTGCTGATGAATGGGGCATCGATAAAGAGAAAATAGCGATGGCAGACAGTACAAAATGGCTGAGACGAATCATCGTTCACTCTCCTTTTCAGTTCGCGTTCACGGGCGGCGTCCGGGATGCGGTTTCGGCTGGATCATCCCCCGCAGCGTGTAGAGTTGAATTAAACCTTGGTCGCGCAAACGTTCACCGGTTCCAAGTTCCGCGATTCCGGAATCGCTGGCCCCGTAACCACTGCGCGCCGCCGATGCGATATCCGGCAGATACCAGTTGGGCCAATCCTGATAGCAATTGTCGCAATACCCGAATAAGAACGTGTGGGGCAGCGTAGATTGTTCGCGTACATCCACTTGAAATTGATGAAACGGCTCTCCCGGTAGCGTGACGATTCCGATATCATCGTTGATTAAAATCGCGGTCGTGCCGAATCGAAGTGGCTTCTCCGGTTCCCAGCGGTGTTGGACCTGGATCGTTTTCGTCGATGCCAGCAATCGCTCGGACCGGCCGGGAATTGCTTTCATCCGTTCGATCGTTTGCAGAACTTCATCCGCGAGCAGTTCCCCCATCCGTGCAACCAATGCCTGATCGTCTCGATCGTTTTTCTTCTTCGCCTGGTAAAGAGGATTCATATCGCCCCCGCCTCCCTGGACAAACAGGCAAAGCGCGTCTCCTCCGATCTCTTTTTCCACTTTCCTGTACATCGGCCCGACGTAATCGGTGGAGAGTTTCAGAGTCTTCGACCCCAGTCCGACGGGATGGCAGGCATACGTCACCATCACTACCCGAATCGCCCCGCGTTCGTCCGTCATCCGAATGACACCGACCGTTGGATCGACCGGACCGATAGGAATCCGGTCGTAATTCTGAAAAATCGTCGTCGCCAATCCGTCTGGATCGCGGCGCAACCGGTTATACATCAACTGGATCGATCCTTCACCTGCGGCAATAAAAACAGGGGACATATTCTTTTTTGCTTCTCCGATGGCGGAGAGAACGCGTTCTTCCACCGTGCGTTTCCAGGGCTTCTCTTTTGAAGGAAAATCATCCCGGAATAAATCCGGCCCGGAATGGGTGTGGCTGTTCAGCAGCAGTAGTTCATCGATTCCCAAATCCTCCATCCGGACCCGAAGCCAGGGGGATTGAAATTCGCACACATCCCAACTCACCATAGCGACCGTGGTCTCTGTGGATTGCAGAATCAACACCTTGGCCAGCAGGGGATCGATCACCCCATCCGCGCCCTCTTTCCGTGCTGAGTAACCCCACATCGGACATCCCAGGGGCGGCGTGATATCGACCCAGGCCGTTCCCGCTCGAATCGCCGCTTCTTTCACGCCGGCATGGACATGAAGCGCGATCATCAAACAGAATACGGCTGTACAGTAAACAATTTTTTTCATTATCGATCTCTACCCTTCGATTTACGAATAAGAGCGTATTCAAAATGACGTTCACATCGACGTCAGCCGATGGGCAACGGATATATTTCAATAGCCTCTTCGATCGGTTATGATGAAAACCGATTTAACATACGCTATCATAATCTTCTTTAAGGAAACAGTGTGCGAATACGGCTTGATGGCTGAAAGGAAAGGGACCATGAAAACGATTGGGATGATTGCGGGAATGAGCTGGGAATCCTCCGTCGAGTATTACCGCTCGATCAATGAGTTGATGCGGGAGCGATCGAACTGGACCCACACGGCGAAGTGCGTCATGGTGTCCGTGGATTTCTTTGAGATCGAGAAACTTCAGCATGAATCCCGCTGGCAGGAAGCGGGGGAAATTCTCAGTGACGCCGCCTGCCGCATCGAAACCGCCGGGGCGGATTTCATCATTCTCTGCTGTAATACCATGCACAAATTGGAAGACGTCATTACTGAATCGATCCACATCCCCTTTCTTCACATCGCCGATGCCACCGCGAAGGAAATCAAGAAACATCCATTCAAAACCGTCGGCCTTCTCGGCACGCGCTTCACGATGGAACACGATTTTTTCACGAAACGCTTGAAGGATCGATTCGATATCGACGTCATCGTTCCGGAAAAAATCGATCGCGATTTCGTCCATGATGTCATCTATAACGAACTATGCCGTGGTGAAATCAAACCGGAATCCCGGATGCGGTACGTGTCGATCGTTAAAAAATTGGTGGATGCTGGAGCGGAGGGCGTTATTTACGGCTGCACCGAAATCCCGTTGTTGATTCAGCCCGAAGACTCGCCGGTTCCCACTTTCGACACCCTGCTTCTTCACGCGAAGGCCGCCGTCGAATACGCCCTTTAACGTTTTCAAGGCTGACCGGCGAAAGTATTATTAACTGCAATCGAAACGGTAACGACACCGGGATCGTATAATAATGGAGACTAACAATGAACGCTGAACTCACACGGCGAAGTGCGTCATGGTGTCGGTGGATTTCTTTGAAATTGAGAGACTGCAAGATAGGATCGATGACAAACTCCAGGGTGTTTGCAGAACCGGCCGTCAATACCAAGTAAGCAACAGCGTAAAATCAGATTGAATTACTATTCATGAGACTGCCTTCTAAATAAAATAATTTCACTCAATGATTTAAAAATGCTAAACTGGCGTTCTTGCATAAATATGTCTACGCCCGTTTCCGGCCTGGCGATTGTGCCGGTTGTGAAAAAATAGATATTTCCACAGGCTCCCCTACAAATCGAAATTTTGGAATGTTACAATAATTTTTCATTACATGTAAACGATCATCAACATTAATTTTTGGGAGGAAGAATTATGGCTATTCGATTATTCAGTATCGTGTTTATCGCTGTTTTTGTACTCCCCATCGCGACAGCCCAGGACCGGAGTATTCCGCTTCCACCTTATGAAGTGGATATTTACCCGACGGGCAACATTCTTGCTGTAGGCGTGTGGAACAGTTCGCTGACCAGCAGCGATCTTCTCGTCAATGTTGAACTCGTAGACAATAATGGCGTTGTCTACACAAAGGACAGCGCGGACGGAGGCTGGCCCAAAATGACCCGATTCCGTTATCAAATCGTGTATAAGAGTGACGGTTCCGGTGAAGAAATTGAGGACTGGATGTTTCGGGAGAATGCCGACGGGAACACGTTCGACGACAGCGATTGGATCGAAAGCGATACTGGATTCACGCTGGGTTACGGAACATCCGGCGATGGAGAAAACGCGGAGACCGAAATACCGAATGATTCCACCACCGTGTATATCCGGCTCACATTCGATATTCCAGATTACGATTCCGTCGAGTCTTTTACGCTCAGATTCAGCGCGGATGACGCGGCTGTCGTTTTTTTTAATGATTTTTATATCGCTGCCGCCGGACAGAGTGAAGACGATATCCCCGATCCGAAAGGAGATTTGACC
>CAZSIZ010000252.1:0-9460 GCA_964606645.1 uncultured bacterium | reverse complement strand
AGCCATAAATGACCGATCCCGTCATAGCCAAGTTCTTTCAACAACTCTGCCTGCTGACTGATCGTGCGTTTTTTCGAATCGTGAGTATCCATACAAAGTGCAATAAATTTATTGGATTTAACACTTGCTGCCCTGGAGACAACTAACGGAGAGATAAAAATCAAAAGGCTTAATACCGGTACTAATAATAAATTTTTATGTTTCATTTGAGTTTATCCTCTTTTAGTTATGGGGACAGGCTACGTAACTTTCCCCTCTTGGCGGCCTTTTCTTGTTGGAATTATAGTGTCGTCTTTCCCCGAAATACAATGTTGCCCACCTGGCTTATTGTTTGTATTGTCGATAAGTTATTGCTTTATCACCCTCACCCTCTCCTAGAGGAAGAGGGAATTCTGGTAACTGACAACTGAAATCTGATAACTTGAAAAACTATTACAATTCCCGGATACGGATATTGCGGAACTCGACTTTGAAACCGTGGCCTAGAAAACCGATATGACCTTTGTCGCGTTTCAGGCCGGGGTGATCGCGTCCGTCCAGGGTTTTGGGGGTGCTGGCTTCATCGAGGTTGCCGTCGGTGATGGTCTCTCCATTTAAGATGACGGTAACATGCCTGCCGTTCGCAATCACTTCTTCGACGTTCCACTCACCGGTCGGTTTTAGAAAACCTCGTTTGGCGGGTATCGTGCCGTAAACGGAACCGTGGGCCTGCCAGGGTTTGATGTTTTTATACATCGCATGATCGTGGTCCAGAATCTGTATTTCAATTCCGGTGAAGGCCGCATCCCCTTTCAGAGGTGCGCGGATACCCAAGCCGTTGTTGCCGCCGGGGGGCAGTTTGAACTCGAAGCGGATCACGAAATCGCTATACTCTTTTTTGGTGAATATATTCCCGCCCGGTTTGCAGGCCAGGACACCGTTTTCGACGACGTATCCCTTCGTATCGCCGATCCATCCCGATAAATCCCGGCCGTTGAAGAGCCGTGTGAATCCATCCGAATCGATTACGGCGTGGTTGTCGAGATGCTTTTTCGCCTTGCTTATGATGGCTTCGTTGTCGATTTGGCCGATGGCTTTTTTCAGCGCGATGAGTACGCTTGGCGAAGTCAATCCTCTGTCTCTCCGGTTTCTTGGAAGTGTCAGTTCGGCGATGGCGGAAGCGGCTTCCTTTTGCAAGGCGGGATCGTCGAGGGAAAGGCAGATCGCTTCAACCGCTTTTTCGCCCCCGACGTTTTTCATAATCTGTAATAAATCGCGTTTCCCTTTGGTGGAGGCTTTTTTCATCGCCTGGCCGAGTAGGCCGAATCGCCGGTTCGGATTGTCGATCTTTTGGGTAAGGGCTGTCAACGAATCGCGCGCGGCTTTCCGTTCGCCATCGCTTCGAACTTTCAGCAGCAAGTTGATGATTCTTGCTCGATCCCCGGCGCTGCCCAAATCGTCGAGCGCGGCGATGGCGGCGATCCGAACGACTTGGCTGTTATCCCCGGTCAACGCGAAAACCTTTTCCAAATGCTCCGTGGCGCGGCGCTCGGCCAGAATATCGATCAGCACGGCTCGTGAGCGGTCGGGAACGCGATTCAGCGCCTGGACGGATGATGCCACCAGTTGGTTGGTCCGAAGCCATAGCAGGGTTTCTTTAATCGTTTGCAGTTCTTCATTCCCATCAGCCGTATCCAACAAGGCCATGATGGGAGCAAGGGTTTCTTCACCACCCAGCCGGGCTACGGCGGGCACAGCGGCCAGACACAGGGAACCTTCACCCTCTTCCAGCACTTTCAGCAGAAAGGGCAACGCGGTTCGATCGCCGCGCCGTCCCAGCATTTCAATGATTTGGCCGCCGGTTTTCGGTGAGACGTTCTCGATCTTCGCCATCCAGCGCCGAGTCGCCGATTTGCCGGGAATTCGATCCGCCAGTTTCAGGGCGGCTGCTTGGAGTTCGATGTTTCCGCTCTCCGCCGCTTGGAGGAGATCGTTCAGCGCACTTTTGCCCTCGGAATCGGTGAGGATGCTTAACGCGGCGCATTGGATATTGACTTCGCTTGGATTGGTGCGGGTTTCGATCAGGTCGCGGCAGATCGAAGCGCACGTTCTATTGGATGACCGGCTGGCGTACAGCAGATAGTACGATGTCACTTTCGCCCGTTCGTAAGCGGGGCCTGCCTCGGCGGCTTTTTTCAATAGATCGTGGCTCGAACGGCCGCCGATATTGGCGATGGCGTAAAGCACCGCCAGCCGGGTGTTCAGGTCTTCATCGGCAGCGAATTCGTGTAAATCTTTCGCCGCTTTCTTATACCGCAAATCGCCGAGCGCGTGCATGATGGCGATTCGGTTATTGCCGCGTGCCGATGGAAGTGCCTGGTGGAGTTCTTTGCCTGCGCTGGATGTCTGAATCGCCGTCAGCGCGAGAACCGCCGGATCGCATAGCCGTTCATCGGAGAGATAGCGGCCCAGCGGTTTGACGGCTTCCTTTTTTCCCACGAGTTGAATCTGACGGATAAAAAACGCTTTGATGTCTTTGTTCTCTGCCGAATCCAGTGCGCGGATGAATGCGCCCGAAACGACTCGGCGTTCTTTTTTCATGCCGGGGCGGCTCGCGTATTTCGCCAGTTCACTCAACGCATACCGGACCGCCGGGCTTTTCTCCTCGCCCGGAGGACGCATCTTTCCGCAGACGCCGAGAATCGCGTCTTCACCCAGCTGGATCATTTCTCCGTTGATCCGGTCGGCCTCGGCCGCGTTGTCGGCGGGGATGGACTTCAGAAGCGCTTCGGCGTCTTGAGCGGAACCGGGATGGACCGCCACTGTTAAGGCGACGAGCAGGATTGCGATGTTTGTAAGAATAAATTTGGGATCGTTGAAAGTCATTTTATATTCTCCATCTTTATAAATGCCAGGGTGCGCGCATGGGTTGATCGATCAGGCGGTTGGCGGCTTCGTCATCGATAAAAACTTGCTTGACCGGATCGAATTTTAAACTTCGCCCAAGCCGGACCGCAATTTTTCCCAGGTTGACGATCGTACACGAACGATGCGCTTTCGTTTCGTTCAGTGCGAACGTGCGGCGGGTGCGAACGGCTTCACTGAAATCGGTGACTTGCGGTTCGGGATCGGGGAACGCCGCCAGTTTTTCCTCCAGCCTGGGAATATCCGATTTGAATCCTGGATAGAGTTTGCCTTCCGGCCCCTCCAGAAACGGGACGTTTTTATCCTTGTTTTCGCCGTCCAGAACAATCGTGCAGCCGTCGGCGTAGGTCATCGTGATGCGCCGCCACGAACTGACCGCGTCGGGATGCTGCGGCGGGGCGTCCACATCGATCGTGACCGGGCTGGTGTCGTCCTTGTCCAGAAGGTATTGCACCGGATCGAGATAATGCTGTCCCATATCGCCCAGGCCGCCCCCGTCGTAATCCCAATAGCCCCGGAACGTGCCGTGAGTGCGGTGTGGATGGTATGGCTTGTCAGGAGCCGGTCCCAGCCAGAAGTTATAATCCAGTTCGGAGGGAACGCTTTGAGGGCTTAAATTCGTTCTCCCGCTCCAATTGAATTTCCAGTTGAATCCGGTGACGCCGCTGACCGTCGCTTTCAGCGGCCATCCCAGCATCCCGCTCTGAACCAGTTTTTTAATCGGTTTGACCGTCGTGCCGAAACCGTAAAAATTGCCGCTGAAACGGAACCAGGTGTTGATTCGGAATATCCGCCCGTTGCGCTGAACGGCTTCGACGACCTTCTTTCCTTCGCCGATCGTGCGGCTCATGGGTTTTTCGCACCAGATATCTTTTCCCGCTTCCGCCGCCGCGATGGAAATCAGCGCGTGCCAGTGGGGCGGGGTAGGGATGTGAACGATATCGATGTCCGGTCTTGCCAGGACTTCCCGGAAATCTTTGTACCCCTTCACGTCATCGTTGGCACCGGCGAGCGCGCGTTCGAGATGCTGTTCGTCAACGTCGCAAACCGCGAGCAGCCGTGAACCGCCATAGCCCAGATGCCCCCGGCCCATGCCCCCGACTCCGATGACCGCTTTCGTCAACTCGTCACTCGGCGCTTTGGTCCCGGCCCCCGCCAGCACGTGGCGCGGGACAATGGTGATCGCCGCTGCGCCACCGGCCAATGCAGCGGTCTTACGGATGAACTGGCGTCTTGAAATTCGTTTTGCACCCATGATTCGTTTCACGCTTTCTGTGATTCTGGTATGGAATAAGCCGTTCCGCCCGTGATACAAGTGGAACAACGTTCATCGTTCAACTACAATGAACTCGTAGAGTCATTGTATAAAAAAATGATTCATTTGTAGAGAGTGCGGGAACCATTCTTTTTTTATTAAAATTGTGGTGCAAGCATACAACCTGCTTCGTGGAAAGATGCAGGCTGGAAGCCTGCACCACAAAACTGAGAACATAAAACTGAGAACATAAAAAATGATTGATTCTTCAAAACCGATCCGAATCGATCCGCGTGATAATGTCGCGGTCGCAATCCAGAATCTTCCCGCGGGAACTGTGTTGAACGTCGATGGGATCGAGATCGTTACCCGCGAACCGGTCGATCGAGGGCATAAAATCGCGTTGGCGGATATCGCGGAAGGAGCGCCGATTATTAAATACGGCTGGCCCATTGCTCATGCGACCGTGTCCATCGAGGCCGGGCAATGGATCCATACGCATAATGCGTTTACCAATCTGTCGGGCATCATTCAATACACCTACACGCCGGATTTTCAACCTTCCGATATGGTGGAAGAAGCGTTGACGTTCGATGGGTATGTGCGGCCGGATGGGGAGATCGGGATTCGGAATGAAATTTGGATCGTTCCAACGGTGGGATGCGTCAATGAAATCGCGAGAACCCTGGCGTGCCGAATGAACGAGACCTGCTCCCGCAACGGGGTGGATGGAGTTTTCGCATGGACCCATCCTTACGGGTGCTCTCAAATGGGAGACGATCTGAAAACGACGCGGGAAATCTTGGCGGGATTGGTTCGGCATCCCAACGCGGCGGGTGTTCTCGTCATCGGGCTTGGATGCGAAGACAACACGATGGATGATTTTCGCGCAGTAATTGGGACGTTCGATCCGGACCGTGTGAAATTTTTGCTCTGCCAGAACGAGGACGATGAAATCGAAGCGGGGATCGGGATTCTGGATCGGTTGATGGAGAACGCCCGGCACGCCCGGCGTGAACCGGTTCCCGTCGATCGATTACGTATCGGGTTGGAGTGCGGCGGTTCGGACGGGCTGTCCGGGCTGACCGGCAATCCTCTGGCCGGGGTGGTTTCCGACCGGCTGATCGCGCTGGGCGGAACGGCGGTGTTGTCGGAAGTGCCGGAGATGTTCGGCGCGGAACATCTGTTGATGAACCGTTGCGTCGACCGGGATGTTTTCGAGCGATGTGTTCGACTGATTAACGACTGGAAAGACTTTTTTATTCGGAATGGACAGGTTATTTACGACAATCCCGCTCCCGGTAATAAAGATGGAGGTCTGACGACACTCGAAGAGAAATCGCTGGGGTGCATCCAAAAGGGTGGAAGCAGCCCCGTGACCGATGTATTGAATCATGGCGATAGGCTGAAGAAACGGGGGCTGAACCTGCTTACCGGGCCAGGGAACGATCCGGTTTCGGTGACGCTGCTCGCGGCGGCGGGTGTCCATTTGATTCTGTTTACCACTGGCCGGGGGACGCCTTTCGGTTCGCCTGTGCCGACCCTCAAGATTTCTACGAACAGCGAACTGGCCGCCCGTAAGAAAAACTGGATCGATTTCAACGCTGGCGTTCTGTTGGAGGGAGAATCACTCAACGATGCAGGGGACCGCTTATTCAAGCAAGTTCTGGACACTGCTTCCGGCTTGGTATCGACCCGAAACGAAGTGAATCAATTTCGCGAAATCGCCCTCCTCAAAACCGGCGTAACCGTATAGCGTTTCTTTTTTTTGATTTCACGGAGCAGGCTGGAAGCCTGCACCACAATAGGGATTATCGAAAGAGATTGGATGTCTTATGCGATCTGTCGATCTGAATAAAATCTACTTGACGTTACGCGACTGTTTCGGCCATCGGAACTGGTGGCCGGGGGAGACCCGGTTCGAGATCATCGTTGGGGCCATCCTTACACAGAATACTGCCTGGACGAACGTCGAGAAAGCCATCGCGAACCTTCGAGGGGCGGGGAAACTGTCATTCAAAGCGATTGACGCGATTCCCCTTGAAGCATTAGCCGAACTCATCCGGCCGTCGGGGTATTTCAACCAGAAATCGCTCAAACTCAAAGCGTTCGTTCAATTCTTAAAAAAAGAGTATCAAGGGAGCATCGCCGGGATGTATCGGGAAGAGACCCCGGTTCTCCGCGAAAAGTTATTGTCAATCAAAGGAATCGGCCCTGAGACTGCCGATTCGATCCTCCTCTATGCAGGAGATCACCCAATCTTCGTCATTGATTTATATACGTACCGTATCGCCACGCGGCATGGCTGGGTTCCCGAATCGATCGACTATCACGGGTTGCAGGATTTTTTTATGACGAAATTGCCTAAGGATACGGGACTGTATAACGATTTTCACGCTCAACTGGTGGCGGTGGGAAATGGGTATTGCCGGAAAACACCGAAATGCGAGGCCTGTCCTCTCAAGCGGTTTCTTCCCAGAAAGAAGAAAGGATAAGAGGATTATTGAACCAGGACCAACGTTCCGCGATTCTGGCCTTTCTGAACGATAAAGCCGAAAGCGATCGCCGGAGTATCGGGAACCGACAGGGTGTATTGCCAGCCTTCGGTCACACGCTGTCCCAGCAGGGTTAAGATATCCCCGCCGATGAACGTAATTGAAACTTCATCCGGGAAACCTGTTTTCAAGATGTCCAGGGATGTTGCCATGCGTTGTTTTTGGATGATGGCCTCGCTGGTGTAGGAGAGAGTTTCGTTTTCAATAATCGCTTTGTCCCGATAAAAGGCGATTAGTTTCGTGGTACCATTCATTGCGAGAATGGGATCGCGCAGTGTGAATGTTGTATGCTGCGTTCCCGGTTGGCCGGGGATTTTCTGGATGAGGATGGGCATCCCGGCATCCTTGTTGTAAACCATGCGCATCGGCGGTTTATAAGTATTCTGATCCTCCAGCGCCAGCAGATATTGTTTGTTGCACCAGCCCGCCGTTGTTTCCTGGTGGAGGATGTACCACCAATCGTCGTTTTCACGTAGTTTGACGACGACATCACCCCGCCGCAGGCGGCCTACCGACCGATACAATTCTCCCGGCGCTTCCCGGATATTGAGGCTGTCACCCAAAACGAGGCATGGGATATTTTCCAAAGGATCGACAAAATTGGGATGAATCCATCCTTCCTGCCCGTCGATTGTCATCGCCCGCAGCCAGCCGTCGGCCAGTTCCATCTCGATCAACAGCGTTCGGCCCGGCAGCATCGTGATTATGTCGTAGTCTAAACTTGGACCTTTGCGAAAGCGCACCCCTGCGCCGGTCACCTGGAACGTTCGCCCTTTGGGTAAAACGACGGGCAGCAGCGGCTGTGGCGATGCGGATTCGATATCCTGCGTCGAAGTTTGGAACGCCGACATGGCACTTGCCGAGTTTTGAATCGGCGCGGATGCAGTGGCGGATAGAATCGAGTTCCCCGATGAATCGAAAAACGGATTGGTTCCTTCGGAATCGTCTTTTTTGATAATCTGTAAGATATCCGCACGTTTCAACGGGAACAAAACGCCGTTGACGTTGACCAGTACTTCCTCTTCCGATTCAGAGACGATTTTGCATATCAACTGGTCGCCGCTTTTGAGTAGGATCGTGTCCGCGCTGGCGAAAACTGCCAGGAGGCACGGTATTAAAAATAAAAATGCGCTCAATCGTATTCGTATCATCGGTTTTCCCTGGGATTGATTTTATAATGATTATAAACCGGAAAACGGTTTATGTGGCAAAATCCTTTTTATCAGACGGTTTTCAAGTGCTGGATATTCAACGAACTTGCCGCCGGTTGAAAAAAAACGTTTCACGTTCGTTTTCTGAATCGGTTCTCGTGTTATTATTCACCATATCTAAATGTTTTGAAGATGTCTAGCGAAGAGTTGGAGAGCGGCTAGCCAATGACAAACCAAAATCGTGCGAAGATTCGATCCATTTGTTACTTGATTGTCGGGCTATTCATCATGCCGTTCGCTTCGATCGTTTACTCGTATGGAGAGGAACCGCCGGTCTCCGGTTCGATCCAAGTGAATCAGCTCGGTTATTTAGCCTCATCCCTGAAAATCGCCACCGTTTCTTCACCGCTGGGTTTGCCGTTTCGGCTGATCGATGACGAATCGGAAAAACCGATGTTGAGCGGGATGCTTCAACTGGTCGAAGCTGACGACCAAGCCAGTGGGTCGAATCTCTGGATCGCCGATTTCAGCGTCATCGAAGCGACAGGCCGTTACCGGATACAGGTTCCGGGTATCGGGCGCTCTTTTCCCTTCCGAATCGGTCACGATCTCTATTCGCCGGTTTCGGTGCAGACGTTGAAAAGTTTTTATTACCACCGCTGTGGTATTTCTCTTCCAAAAAGATATTCGGGTGTCTGGGAAAGGGACGAATGCGATTCGGCAGATGCGTTCATCTACTCGGTCACTCCCGAAGGACGCACGGTCAAATCCGCGACTGGGGGGTGGCATGATGGCAGCGATAATGGCAAATACACGGTCACCGGCGTTTTTTCCGCGGCAGTGTTGTTGCAGCTCCATGAGTCGCTGCCCAACGCCTATCGGGATGGATCGCTCCGGATTCCCGAAAGTGGAAATGGCGTACCGGATATCGTGGATGAAATTCGTTGGGAATTGGAATGGCTTTTGAAAATGCAGGATTCCAAGGGTGGATTTCATCACAAACTCACATCCCTCACATCCAGCGTACCGGACGATCCATCGAAGAATAAAGAGAAACGGTATATTTTCCCCATTTCAACGGCTGCAACGGCCGGTTCGTGCGCGTTATTCGCCAAAGCCAGCCGGATTTATGCGTCTTACGATGTCGACTTTGCCACTCGCTGTCTGGACGCCGCCCGATCCGCTTGGGATTACCTGGAAAAGCATCCACCGGACGGAGGTTTTCAGAATCCGAAAGATGTCCAGACGAAAGCCTATAACGACGGCGACGATTCCGACGAACGTTTTTGGGCCGCTATAGAACTCTTTTTGACCACCCACGATTCCCGCTATGAAGAAAACGCGCTGGAAATCGCAGAAAAACGGATTCCTCTTCTGGCTGCATCCGGTTATTGGGGGAACGTCATGCCGCTTGCGGCCGCGAGTATTCTCCATGCCACGAAAGGTGCGATCTCTTCCGATATCCGGGATGAGATCGTTTCGGATTTGTCTTCGCTGGCGGATACGATCGCTCGGAAAATCAGGAGTGATGGATATCGGTTAAGTATCCGTGAAGGCGAATTCACGTGGGGATCCAATGCGGCCATTCTCCAAAA
>CAZSIZ010000251.1:0-9501 GCA_964606645.1 uncultured bacterium | reverse complement strand
ATTATGTATTGATAATGTTGATATTTTTACATAATTTCATGCGATTGCCCTGTCCTCCGGGGCGTATTCCAATGCTTTCTCAAGTTCGCCGATGGCGTCGTTTATGTGATTCTCTTCGATGAAATAAAGCGCCATTTCGTACAGACGGTCCGCTTCGGCGCGCTTCACGGCGGGTGAGGTCTGAACGAGATTGTCAATGAAAGTCTTAATGCTTTTGATACGCGAATCGAAAGGCAAGTCTTTCATCTTTTGGTTCATCGCTGTTTCGATGCGCGCGCGTTGCGGTGCGTCGACGAATTGGAGATAGTGTTCGATCGAATGCAGAAGTGTTTTTTCCTCACCGAGGTCTCTGCTTCGGGATTGAAAGGAATGCTTACAAAGTTTGAGCGTGTCCTTGCGAATCTTATCGAAACACATTAATCCCTGCCGCAAGCCGTAGACGAGTTTACGTACCTCGATTTTTTCTTTTTCGGTCAACGAGTTCCGTTTGTCCGGACTTTGATATTGTTCGAGGAGTGTCTGTATCCGTTCGATCGTGTGTTTATCCTGAATGGTTTTTCCAGCCAACATCTCGAACGCATCGATCGACTTGAGGGTTTGGGCCGATAAGCGTTTGGTTTTGCGCTCGATTTCAATCGCGCGGTGAACGTCGAGCAGTTCGTTCTTGATTTCTTTGGACGTCCCATTTAAAAGCGCCTCTTCGAACTGATGCGATTTGGTCTCATTCTGTACGCTTTGGAGTAAGGAACGGATCGATTGAATTAATTCTTTACGGTTGGATTTTTGACGGAGATCGTCCGCCTGTTTTTTTCGCGCGGTGCGTTCGCCTTCACGTTGCTCCTTTGAGGGTATTACAGGTGTTTTTGGACATTCATCGGGAGGTTTTCGATCGGAACGCTTTCCGCTACTCATCGACCTCCTCCTCGTCCTCAAACGTTCTTTCCTCGAACGGCTTGACCATCAATTCGCCAACACCCAGCTGAATGGACACCGGGCCTGTTATCTCTTTCGATACGAAGGTCTCTTCCAAGATGGTAATTTTCACTCCCGGGAATATTTTTTTCTTGGCCCGGACCGTGCGTACCAGATTCTGGGCTTTGATTAGTGCTTCACCGGTTTGTTCCAAAAGGGCTTCTTTCGCTCTTAAAGCCTGTTTGACTTTTTTCAGGTTTTCAGTCAGTTTTTCCTGCATGGTTTTTTGAGCGGGAGAAAGCGCACCTTTTTTCTTTTTCGAGCTTTGCAGGGATTCACAGGATTGAGTGTATTTTTCGTATTGCTCTTTGTATTTCGTGATCGATTCGTTCAGGCGTTCGATCTTCACTTCGAGTTCTTTAATGTCATATCCCAATCGGACCTCTGTTTTCACCCCCATATCTGACCCGATCAGGTCGGCGCAGACATCGTCGGCTGCGTTGATGGTTCCTCCGATGATTTCGGCGTTTTGGTCTTTCGCCTGGATGCGTTTGGCTTGAAGGTTGGATTGAATGATCGAACCGTGGACGTTGATTTCTCCTTTGGCGCGAACCTTCGCGGCATTAATGAACTTGGCATCGACATTATTCCCCGCTTGAATGTCCGCTTCACCCTTGCCCTGGACTCCACCCGGAAGGATCACGTTGCCTTTCGCTATGATCCGGCCTCCTTCCACTGTGCCTTTGACGATGACATCCATCTCGGATTCCACCATGAAGCCGGATAAGACATCACCGTTCACGTTGACTGTTACGGAAGCCGAAATATTCCCGGTGGAATAATCGACATGTCCTTGAATTAACAATGCGGGTACTAATATGATTCGTTCGCCGTCCAAATAGGCGCAGCCATCCACGGTAGAAATCATCTCCTGGCCACTTTCCGAAATCTCAGTATTCGGAATATCGGGAAATGGAATGTCATCACCATCTTTACATAAAACCGGCTGTCCCAGAACGTTTTGTCCGGGCGTTCCGGGAAGGGGAGAGGTTCGTTTCATGATGACTTGGCCTTGGCGAATGTTCCGAATGGCGTCGAGTTCTTTAAAATCCGCACGATCTTTTTCGGTGATTGCAGGCAGCAGTTTCGAGTTTTCCTCCAAACCAAGTAAATCTTCCAGGTTCCCATCGACTCCGGGAACGGGCGGTTCGCCTACAGCGACTTGATACGGAGCGCCGGGATTGTCCAGCATCTTTTTCATATTGTCTTGGATAAGTTCAACTTGAATCCCGCGATTTTGAAGACCCTCTTCCAGGTTTTCAAGATTCCATAAATGGATGAACGTCTCGTCGATCAAAGCATGGGCAGTCATGTGGTCATTGCTTAAATTGAGTTCCGGTCCAAGCTGGATGACGATATCGGCGATGAAGGGAGGCGAGGGGAATTCTTCGCTTGCTCCGTATGCTTCTGGTTTGAGTTCTTCATCGAGAACGGCTTCGTGAATCGTCTTGTCCAACGCCGTAATGACCGATATTACCGCGTCCCGTAACTTTCTTTCCGGCATTGTTTTGGACCACTTTTTGAACTGTTCGATCAAAGGCAAACTCGCACTGAGTTCCTCGACGGTCGTTTCCGTGCCAGGTTGTTCTTTTACGATCGAAATGAACTCGTCAAGCCCCTCTTTCAGCGCAGTGGCAATTTCCTTAAAAACGATTTCCGTCGTGTTTAACGTAGCCATATTCTATTTCCGTTGAACGCCATATTACTATCACAGCGTAGCATAAGGATGGAAAAAATCGAGCGTAAATTTGAGAAGCAAACTGTCAATCAGAGAATGGTACGTTCCGGTATTAACCACCGGCCGTAAAATGAGACGAAAAAAAGTGACTGCGAAGGATTTTCAGTTTTCCGGGTTGAGCGGGAACGCGAAGTTCGAATTTTGAAAAATCCGCTGTTCTATCATTCTTCTGGGGATACGATTGATTCAAGCGAAACGCGGCTATCTCTTTTTCGATCATCAGTCCAGTAGAATGAAAACCACGCAATCCCGTTTCCTTCGAAGCAATCTCGAATGCAAAACCTAAATACGCCTGTTTCAAGTCGACGAAATTGATGGCGCGTTCCTCTCCGCAATAAGCCACGGCATCGATCCAAACTTTCTTTTCATCCCGTCCGGTCTCCCACTGAAAACGGTATTCTCCAAATTGGTCTCCGACGAGTTTGAGACACATCATCACATCCCGATCTTCGATCGTGATCCCGTTTACCCTATCAAGCAGTGTTTCGATTTTCAGATCGCCGATCTCCGCGCCGAACTCGAAACGCAGCCGAAAATCCTTGGCCTGAATCGTCGCGTTTTTCACTTTATCCAAACTGACGTGCGTGTCACCGTAATCGGTGGCGAAGACGACCGCGCACAACGCTGTGCCTTCATGTTGGCACGTAAATGGGATCGCGGACGAGTAGTCATAACCGTCGTGAAGAAACCGCACTTGAAGATAGGCCGGGCGTTCCGGCGTTCCCCAATAGGCCACGAACGGACGGCGCTGATTCCAGAAATCCCCCACGTTCACGGTTCCCAGCGTATATTTTGGATGCAGGCAGGTCGTCCCGATCACATCGGGGGGTGATTTGGATTCCTTCTTCGATGACGATTTCCTGAACGTTTCCACGACGATTCGCGGTTCGTTCAATTCGACGAAATAGTGATGGTATCGTTCCGGGCAATGGATCGGCAGCCGGTAGTGACCGAGTCCTAGAGGCAAAGGATCGTCGTTTGAGAGAATCCCTTTCCGTCCGGTCGCCATTTCCAGAAAAGCGAGCGTGCTTTTTCGTCCTCTCAGATCGGTGTTATAGCATCGGCTGTTCGGTCCGGCCCACTGGCGGGTGGGAGGATGGAAATGCGTAGCCACGTGTTTCCAGGCCAGATCGTGTATTTCGTTCACCAGCGTTCGGTCGTCTTCGTTCTTCACGTGAGCCAACATGCGGGAAAGTTCCGCGATGGCGACAATCGAGTAGGTGGAGCTGTTGTACTCGGTAAACGATCCTTGATCCATGATATAGCGATGGACTTTTCGCAGCCGCACCCTGCCGTAGTCCAGCAATTCGGCATTCTTCAACCGCTCGCCGGTAACCAGCGTCACATACGTGCCCATGATCGCGATGTTGGTGTAGCCCGGTCCGACGTTTCGGCGTTTAATGGATTGCGCGGCGTGAAGAATCGATTCGCGCACTTTTCCTGCCAGTGCTTCACCCAGACGTTCCCGGTGATCGATCCAGACGGCAAGAAGTTGCGCACCGCAGAAATCCGCCCAATTCCAATCCGGCGGCGACATCTTATCCAGCGGCTCTTCCAGGTACCAGGACCAAATTCCATACGTTTTACGATCGGGATTTTGATCCTGAAGGGAAATCACCCGATGGAGAATATCTTTGGCGCGTTTCAAGCGTGGTTCTTCGCCCGAATCAAGCAGCGCCGTGGCATAGCTCAACGACGTGCGTGTGGGATGAACGATCCCGGATTTCAACGTCGTATGGTATCCCACCCCCGAAACGCTGGATGTGATCATCCGCTCGGCGGGATCGTATTTCCTGTCGGCGTTTTCCAGCGCTTCGATGAGCGCGCCCCGCTGAACTTCGGAAAGTCCGAAACCGTTTCCAGACGAAGCGAGTACGTTTGAGTAAAAACCATGCCCGGCGGTTCCAAGCAGAGAGACGCCACTCGCCAGAACCGCCCGCCGGGATATTTCATTTCTCAACATTATTTCAGTCCTTCACAATAGAAATAAATTTCCCCTCGAAACCTTTTTAACCGGCAGGATTCGAGGGGAGACGTTTATTCTTATTCATCAACGACGGCAGGCAGCCCACTCGATGGATTGTGCCACAATCTTTCTGAACTGCGGCGGACTGCACGCTTTGACATCGTGGCCGAGGGCAAAGTACACGCAGCGGGCGTTGTGAACGTAATACGTCATCAACATCGGTTCGGCGATGGTATGCCCGAACAGGTTTTCGTTCGCCGACATAATCACATGCATATCGGGCCGCATCAGCAGGTTGTAGTAGAGTTCGTCGTCTGTCGTGAACGGCGTCACGCCCTCGACGATGGGATGGCCTTCGTCCTTCATGTCCACGTTAAAGACATGTTTAGGGCCGTGGGTCGATTTCCCGCTAACCCACATCGACCCGAAAATATGGATCGAATCGCGCCATTGCTGAACGTTGGCGACGGCGAAATGGTTGACAACGAGTCCGCCGCCATCTTTCAGAAACTGAAGGATACCCTGTTTCACGTAATCGGGTGGATTTCCCTTTTCGGCTTTAATCTGAACGACGAGCAGAACGTCGAACTTTTTCAGATTTTCGTATTTCAGCGCTTCCAGATTCTCTTTTTCGACCACGGTGAGATCGACCGTGGAATAATTTGTCTTGATATCCTGGATGACGTCGTTCCAGATACCCGCTTCTCGGTGGGGTTCTTTCCCGATCATCAGACATTTCACCGGTAACTGATCGGCGGATTGATCGGCGGCGTAAACTCCGGGAGCGCACAGAAAGGCTATTCCCAATAAACAGGCGAGTACAAAACGATAGACGGTTTGAGTTTTCATAGTCCATTCTCCTATCCAATAGTTGGTTTGAAGATCGTATTATATGGAAAATATTCAACGATTCCTATGGATTTACACCATTATTTTTTCCTTACCGATCGAGTTGACGCGCGGCGGCTTCGGAACAGGAGAATTCGGAACGGGCGAGTGCGTGAAAAATCTCCTGAGCAAGCGCGGTCTGGCCGTATCGTTTCGCCAGAATCGCGACGGCATATCCTTCGTAGGGATACCAGGAACCACCCGGTTGAGCGTAATCATGAATCAGCGCCTCGCCGGTGTCACGGTCGCCGCCGTGAAGCGCGGCATGAAATTGCTTCGCTCTCTTATTTCGCGCGGGATCGTGCAGGTGTCTCCAGATAATTTCAATTTGCTCCCAGAGTATCTCGTTTTGGATGATTTCGTCCGCAAAAAAACCGATTGCTTCAGACGCTTCCATACCGTCCAGCGGTCGAATTCGTTCGTAGAGGGTGATGGAATCTTGTTCCTCCATGAACGGATAGCGGCGGACAAGTCGGTGTGAATTCAAGAACCAGTCCGGGGGTTGTTCGAGCAATCGCGTCAGACGGTTGGTGGTATCATGACGAAACGGATCGAGGATATCGCGATGGATCATTTCGTCGTGCGCCTGGCCTCGTTTCGTAATCAGAAATTCGTGAAAGATCGTATCGAGAACGATGCGGTATTTCGACACTCCGAACGATCGGCTGCCGGGATGCTGCGCGTCGAGCCAGACGGAAAATGTAAACCAACTGAATCCGTCGATATTGGGAACGGTCAAAACTCTCAAGGACCGGGGCAGCGGTTTCGCTCGTTCGGTGATCGTCTCCGCCAGCGCCTGGTTGGGGATATCAATTTTCCGAGGCCGACTTGACGGGTACGTGCAAATTCCGCTTTCAGGTTTCAGCCATATTCCCATAGCCGTTTCGGGAGAGCGAGTTTCAAATAAGGAAATTCCCCATTGCGTGTGGATGGAAATAAGAACCAGCAATCCGCATAAAATGGATAGAACGATGGTTTTCATGCGCCCGCGTGTGTATAGAAGAAAATGCGAAGCGATGACGGCAACGACCGGCTGAACGGGAAGAAGGTATTTTTGAGCCAGATTGTGATAGTTAAAAATGAAATAGAGCCAAGGCACGAACAGGGTAAGTACGAGAGCAAAAAAGAAAACTCGAATACGTTCATCCCGGTTTCTCCAAACGGAAACCACGCAGCAAACCAGTCCGGCAAGAAAACAGATCGAATGAACGATTTTAATTTTAACCGCAAGAAGCGAGGGATAATAAACCGCCGTCATCCACGACCACCCCTCGGTAAACGGCGTATAAAATTTCAACCGAGCAACGTCGGCTTGATAACTCAACAAACTCTGGTATTGCGACAAGTACCACGGCAGCGCCGCCACGGCAGGCACAACGAAAACGATTCCCCAACCTTTCCACGAAGAAAACGTTTTCGAGGCTTCGCGGCGCCATGTCCAGACCATCGTCAGAAAAACCGGCGGAAAAGCGATGACCGCATACACCCATTTGAACAACAGCCCGCAGGCCAGCAGAATTCCCAGTAATAAATAATCGCTCCTTCTGCCGCGATCTACGATCCGGCAAAGACTCCATAACGTCATCGAAACGATGAAAAGAAGAGGCACCTCAGTTTCGTATTGGTAGAGGTACTCATGCACGAATGGATTCGTCATGAAAAACAATGCGCTGAGAATCCCGGCAGCGGGACCGGACAACCGTTTTCCCAACCGGTACACAATCCAAACCGTCAGCCCCAGCCAAATCACATTGAGAAAGACGATTCGATCCGGAACTTGTCCGGTGAAAAGCGTGATAAATGCCCCGGCGAGACTTTGCAGGGGCGGCCGGTAACGAACGAGACCGGGAATCGATGCGATTCCCGCAATCCCTTCCGAGCGCAACGCTTCGAGAAACTTGTAACTTCCCTGAATATAATAAATACTATCCGAACGGGGTGGAGCCGTATCCAGAACCAGCCAGGCTAGGTTCGAGAGGCAGAAAACCGCGATCAGGCCAGGAAGAATCCAACGCTCGATTTTTTTCTCGTTCATCATTCAAAACCTGAATCAGTATAAATGAGACTTTGACCGCATGGCTACCCAAATAGTCTCTTATCAGTCAAATCGATCGCAAAACAGTCACAAATAAAGTCGAGCGGCCAAGTTCCCTCTCCCTCTGGGAGAGGGCTAGGGTGAGGGTTAGGATAAGGGTGGAAATGCAAAAGGGTATCGATTTCACAATAATCATTTTTAAGTAAATAGACCCTAAACCCTGCTTGGTTCCGGCTCTACCGGTTAGGAAGGTTAAAGATAATGAAAAAGTTTCATCTCTTCGTTTTCTTACTTCTTTTTCTCACGCTCCCGGTCTTTTTCCAGCCTCCAGAGGGAAATACCACTCCCAACGAAACCGACCTGGCCCGGCTAAATCCGTACCGGGAACGATACCACATTCAACAAGCGATATCCCGAATCCAGAACCGAACGTTCGATGCCGATCGAGGTTTCACATTCGTGGTCCTGGGCGACGTGCGTTCAAACCGTGATGTCTTTGCCCGTCTCTGGGCGGAGATTCAAAACGAAGACGCCGTCTTTGTCATCCTGACCGGCGATCTCGTTCGGAATGGTTTTAGCGATGAATGGCTGAATTATTTCTTCCCGGTTGTGGATGCCGATCGAACCACGCCTCTCCTCCCCGTCGTGGGCAATCACGATACCGGCAATCACTGCATGGAATTCAAGCGGATTTTCGGAGCGGTGCAATATTCATTCGACTACGGCAGCGCCCGTTTCGTCATCGTGAACAACAACGACGGCATTTCCAAGAAAAAACAATCCTGGATTCGGCGGCAGCTGGTCAATACCGATAAGAAACTCAAATTCGTCTTTGCCCATAAACCGCCCGAAAGCATCCCGAAGTGGGCGTATCATGCCTTTTCAGTCGGTTCCAGCGAGTTTTGCGGATTGATGGAACGATTGAACGTTCACTCGGTTTTCTTAGGACACATTCACGCCTATTCGACAGCGCGTTATCGCAATGTCCATTACGTAATCAGCGGAGGGGGAGGCGCGGGTTTGCACGACCGGTTCGGCCCGTTGGGAAACGTTCATCACTATTGCGTCGTGACGGTAAAAGGTAACGAGGTATCCCACGAAGTCGTGCGCTTGATCGACGGGAAATTCCAACGCTCACCAAGCGGAAACGAATTTTACGAAGCACCCTGATCACCGCTCTGCCTGCGAATCGTATTCGTCGCTTCTTTCAATACCGGATTGAATAGATACCGCCCGCCCGGTTCGAGATAGAGCGCCTTGGACCAGGATTGATAACCGCGTTCGAGGGGAACGATTCGCACTTCGGCTTGCCCGGCCCGTATGTTGGCGTGTTCGATCGGAGAAATCCCCAATTCCAAACCTCTCAGAAACGCTCTAGCCGGAATAGACGGTTGGGGTTCGTAGTTCAGTTGCACGTATCCCCGGTCCGTGAACAGCGCCGAATTGCGGATCACGATCGGCAATGTAATAACGAGCTGAACGGCGATCAACACACTCATTGTCAAACGAAAGACGTTAGGACGCATAACGCCATGCAAAGCGTAGACCACAAAAAGATTGAGGGGGATCGCCATGCTGGCGAAAAGATCCCAATCCCGCGTGCGCAGTTGGGGATAAAAAAGCGTGCTCCACAAAAGCGCCCAAAGTGAAAGGTGAAACAAAAAGATCGCCCACCGGTCAGAAAAAATCTTCCGCCGAAAAGCGATTCCCAGCACGGCAAACGTAACCAGCCCGAACGGAGCCAGCCAGAAGTGAAACATAAACTTATCGTAGAGATGCGCCCAGGAAAACGCTTCGTAGAGATACGCCCCATGATCGTAAGGCTCCCCGAAAGGCGGCAGGTGTTCCAGCAAAGGTTCCGCCCGTAGTTTCAAGAAAGCCCTCAGCGCATAAAAAAGCATC
>CAZSIZ010000250.1:0-9506 GCA_964606645.1 uncultured bacterium | reverse complement strand
GTAACCTACCTTAAAATAGGTGAAAATTTGTCTTGACAATGGGGTACACTTCACCGGTCCATGATGAGATCGATTAACGGTAATGCCAGTTTGTGATCGTTGGGAATTCGATACGTCTGATGACTCTCGACGAAATGGTTGAAAATCTGCAACTCCACTTTTTCCCGTTGGCGGACACGAATTATTTTATTGACGACGGCATAGACCATCTCCACTTCCTGGGGTTTGAGGAGAAAGTTGGAGGCTCCAAGTCGCAACGCTTCGATGACATGTTCTCGCCGCCCGTAACCGGTCAGAATCACCACGGGGATATCGGGCCGAATCCGGCGTATTTCCGCCAGTAACTCCATCCCCCCCATCACGGGCATCTTCAGATCGGTCAATACCAAGTCGATTTCTTCCGTCTGGTTGATGACATCGAGTGCTTCTCTCCCATTCAATGCTTTCAGGATTGTGTAATTACCGCTTTCGACAAGAATTGTTTCGAGCAATTCGATAATCATCTCATCGTCATCGACAATGAGGATCGTCCCTTCCGTTGAATGGTCTTTTTCGTTCATCGAATTACTTCCATTGCTGAATAAGTATCACGTGTTTCAATTCGAGAAATATGAGCGAAAAGTGATTATAGCGAGATTTCGATGAAGTATGAAGAGGATGGAGTCAACGGGGATATTGCCCCAGCGGATACGTCACGACATAACTGGAATTCACGACGCTTCCCCCCACCGTCACGATATCCCCATTGGAGTTCAGCCCGTTCGAGACATCGAAATCGATCCCGGTATGTCCTGCGTTCGTGGCCAGTGGGCTTCCCCAGCACATGATCGTATCCGGTCCGCCGCTGGCCAATCGGTAACTGTAGCCGCGTGTTCCCGCCCCGGGTGTACCCCCATCGAAATGCACGCCGGAGTAGTTGTCGAAATAGTCGTAGGTGTTGAAAAAATTGGGGTTGTGTTCACTCTGCTGATTCCAGAAAGGATCGTCGGGGATCGAACTCATATAGGATACGGGGGTCGTCAAGGGTATAAAACGGTCTTTCAGTGGTATCTGCCCACTCTGCCCGGTAATCGCGTTATCACGGGCCATCGGGAAATTGTTGTAATCGATCTGATAGGATTCCAGCGCCGTTTTCAGGTTTCGCATATCGGCTTCGGCACGGGAGATTTTCGCGCGCAGCTGAGCGTTGAGAAAATTGGGAACGGCGATAGCAGCCAGAATCCCGATGATCGCGACAACAATGAGCAGTTCGATTAAAGTAAAAGCGGTTCGTTCGATTCTCATGATTTTCCCTTTCTTCTACCACAGAGACCACAGGCTGGAAAAAATGAAATACAAAAAAGCCACGATTAAAACAAGAGGAATAGGCGTTAAGACCAGCCCCGTCCAGATATTGGTTTTCATCTCAGTTGGATCGGAGAGCAAGTTCTCCTTCCGTAACAAGTCCAGGGCGCGGCTTGCATCGGAAGGATAAACCAGAATCCGTACTGTTTGATGAACACTGGGGTATCTCCAGGATGAGACATGTTCTCCGTCGAGAAAGCATTCGATTCCTTGGCTTTCCAGGCTGGCGCGGATCCGATCGGCGCTCGTCACATGACCGGATTCGACGATGACGGTAAGACCTTCCTGCATCGCAGTTTCCTTTCATCATCCTTCCATCGGATTCTATGATAGTGCATTTCGGGCGAAATGAAAATAAAAAACCGGCTCGTCAAACAGAACGTTCGACGAACCGGCGTTATTACCGAAAACAGAAACCAGTAAGCGATTAGAAAGTATACATCAGTTCGAAACGGGTGAAGAGCGCATCGTCGGCATCATCGGCGTAAAAATCGCCCGGATCGAACCATTCAAACAGGAAATGAGTGCTTAGGTTTTTGGTGAATTTGTATTTGGTCAGCCACTGAAGGTTGTGACCTCTTTCATTACCGGTTCCAGGTCCACTTTTCTCCTCTGCCAAGAAGCAAAGGTAGCGAATCGATTGTGTCCAGCGCTCGGTGGGATGGACGGTAATCATGAATTCGGGAATCATCATGTTCGACCAGACACCGATGTCGGGATCGTTCATGTTGTTTCCGCTTAATTCGCGGAATCCATCGTAGAGGCTGTAAACATAGAGTTCGCTATATTTTGGCCATTGGGCGTAGAAATCATCCCAACCTTCATAATCGGAGGTGTTAGGATCGTCGCCCGACATATACGAAAATGCCGCTTTGAAACTGGGAGTCCAGGCCACATCTTCGAAGGTCAAGGTTCCATGAACCAGACCGGCCCAGGCGTCTCGGTCGACGTTGTCTTGAGTTAAACCGAACGCGCCTGCAGTAATTGGATCGATTTCCATTTCACCCCATTCTTTTCCACCTTCCGCAGCGAGCGCCAAACTGACACCGTCAGAGACGTCGAATTTCGTCGTGCCGCGCAGACCAAGCAGAAGCGTTTCTTCTTTGGGGGAAGGATCACCGATTGGTGGAGATTGCACACTCAGGTCGATTGATGGGACATTTTTATTTCGGAACAAAAGATAAGGCTCCAAACCGAAATTTTCGAACTTCAGTTTGTTGTACAGACCGTAGACATCTTCATCGTCAGCCAACGAGAAATTGTTCTCATGCAGTTTGGCGTAGAACAGATCGGAGGTTCCCCAATCGTGTGAGTACGTCAGTTTGGCCGCGTCGAACGAAATGGTTTGGGAACCATCTTGGGGTGTTCCATCCAGCATGACGAAGCCTTCACCGTAGATCAGATCCTGTCGTCCGATTTTCAGTGTCAGACCGGTGTCCATGATATTATTCATTTGTGCCCAGGCGTTGTCGAACATCACGTCTTTGCCTTCGACGTTGTAACCCGGCATTTCGTTGTCCTGTCCGTAAAACCATTCTTTGGTCATACGGACGTAGGCTTCGAAATCATCGTTGGGCTGCCAATCGAAATAGATCCGAGGTCGGAAGCGGAACACTTCGCGCTGATCCCCGCCAGTTGAGTCATCGAAACCCCACACATTATCATAATACAACCCACGCCAGCGAATATCACCGCCGACTTTCAACTTGCCTTGTCCCACAAGGGTCATGGTCCCTTCCGGTGCGGGAGCGGCTTCCTTGCTTTCTTTTATTAGAGCCTTGAGTTCACCCAACTCGGCTTCCAACTCCTGGACACGTTTCTCCAGGCTGGCTTGCCCATACGCTGGTGCCGAGATCATACACATCGGCAAGACGAGCGCCAGCATCATGACTGCGATCGTGTACTGTTTCTTCATGTTTTTCTCCCCTGCGTTTAAAGATTTGAATTTTACCAATATCGTTTTTCCTTAGATAAACCAAAACCTAGGGAAATACAATACTAAAATTATTCGGCAGAATAACATATCTAATATATAAAATAAAGGTAAACTTTTAAAAAAAGTAAAAAGAATTTATTTTTAAGTACGATTCTCTTATTATCTGTATTATTTTTGTCGGATTAAGAATAAACATTTACATTTTGTAATGTCGGAATCTGGGTGGAAATGAAAAAAGAATGAAAAAAGATAGTAATAAAGAGATATTCCTACCTTGATTTTCTTATGAATCAGGGAATGTCTCTCCTGTCAGTGGATCGAAATAGGATTTTGAGCGGCCCATCCGGCGGACGCGGGCTGGCAGGGATGAGGAGAAGACGCTGGAACGTGAGATCGCGCGAATCCCATCCGCCAAGCCGTCCAGCATCCGCTTGACACGATCGCACGTCCGATCTTTCAGGGCGCGCCGGTCCAATTCAATCTGAATGGTGTTGACGGCTTGTTCCACGCCGTACGCCTGAGTGGTAAACGCCCCTTGATAGTGATCCCGTGATACGGCGGTTATTCCGTGATTCTCCAGCGCGCCTTCCAGCCGTTCCAGAAACGTGGGATCGCAGGTTCGGCCGTTTTGAGTTCCGAGATAGACCACCGGTTTTCGACCGGAGATGTGTTGTTCAGAAGGATTGACGCTATGCAGGCTGATTAATAGCACTGTCCCGAATGCCGAGACTGCCGTGTCCACCAGCTGCCGCAGGCGGTCGTGATAGGGATACCAGAATCTCCGAAGCCGGTCTTCAACCTCTCCATCGTCGAGCGGGAAATCGTAAAGAGGGATTCGTTTGCCCTGCAATAATGTATTGGGGACAATCGCTCCACCGTCTTCGTATTCCCGCGCTCCGGGCCACCGGGGGCACACCCGCGAATCGATCCGGTCCGCCCCCCGGTTCAAATCAACGAGCAGGCGCGAGACGTGTGAGTGAATCGATTGCCCGCCAACCGCGTCCAGCAGAGTCTGCCCCGCTTCATCGATAAAGTGATCCCACCGGTTGTCCGCCGCTTCAACCAATCGCGGATAGCGGTGAAATTCATCAGGCAGAGCACAACCCTGATGAGGCGACTCGAAAATCACGTTTCGGGCTTCTCCGGACAAAACAGTATACGGTTTTTCACTCATTGCGTATCCAATTCCATTATGACGTAACGAAGCAAGTGGATGGATCGTTGCTGTCCCATTCAATTATCCATAATAATCGGCCAAAATGAATCGGATAATCCATGTTGAAAGGATATAAATAATGAGCGAAATCGAAAATAGCAAAATAAACCGGCGCGATGCGCTCAAGAAAACCGGTACACTTCTTCCCGTCGCGATGGCCGTCCCCGCGCTGTTGTCGGCGTCAGGAATACAGGCGGCCCCATCCCTGCTTCCCAAAAGAACGCTAGGTCGAACCGGTGAACGGCTGTCGGTCTTCACGCTGGGAACCGGACACTTCCGCGCCAGGATTATGGATGTGGATCGAGTGAAAGCCATCGTCGACTGGGCGCTCGAGTTGGGTGTCAACTCCATCGACACTGCCCCGAATTACGATGAATCCCACGAATTCCTCGGTAAGGCACTCGAAGGCAGGCGGGACTCGTTTTTTCTCGCGACGAAAACGGAGGAACCCACCTACGACGGCTGTATGGCTCAGCTCGAAAAAAGTTTGAAAGACCTGAAAACCGGCCATATCGATCTGCTCTATCTCCACAACCTCGCGTCGAAGCAGTATTTCCCCAGCGTCGAAGAGGCGCTCGGCCCTAAAGGCGCCCTGAAAGCATTGCTCGACGCTAAAAAGAAAGGCCTTGTGCGATACATCGGCGCATCGGCCCACTCCCACCCCGCGCGGTTCAACCAATTCGTGAAAAGTGACGACATCGATGTCTATCTTTGTGCAATCAACCTCGCTGCCCGGTACATCTACGATTTCGAGAGTAAAGTCGTCGAACCGGGAAGAAAGAAAAACTGCGGCTCGATCGCGATGAAAGTACTCGGCGGGGCGGCGAACTTCAGCACGGGAACCCCGCAATTCGAAAAAAAGGACCATGAAATGGCGATTCGATACGCGCTGCAAGTACCCGGAGTCTGTTCGGCCAACATCGGAGTTCGCAGCGTAAAGGAACTGGATATTGCCGTCCAAACCGCCGCCAATGCAAAGCCTTTCACACCAGAAGAAGCGAAGCAGGTTGAAAAACAGGGAAAAAAACTCGCCAACAAATTGGGAGCGTTCCTTGGAACACCCGTAACCTAAACCGGCTGAGCCGGAACCAAACAGAATTCTCAATGTAGGGGCCGGCCCCTGTGCCTGCCCTCGTTTAATTCCAGCGTTCTCAATGTAGGCCTGTGCCTGCCCACGTCCAATCCACCCCTTTATTTTCAGGGGAGGGCGAATCTCCTGATGAACCGGTTCGATTATAATCTATCGTAAGTCTATCAATCCCAATTAGTTATGGATGAATAGGGGAAATATTCCCCTGAATCATCCAGCATCAATACTAAAAAAAGTAAAAAAATACTTGCTTTTGGAAGAAAATAAACCTATAATATATTATAGCAATATGTAACGCAACAATAAACAAAGCATTCCATTAATACAGGGTAAGATCATGAGTATAACGGATTTCAATAAAACCCAAAGAAAGCATCTTCGATGTGTCTCGTGTGGAAAAACCTTCGGGTCGGTTTTCGATGAAAAAATCAGCGCTTATCCGGTTTTTCATCCTTCGGGTATCGATCCGGGGTGTGAATTGAACGTGTTTGAAGAATTGCTCCGAATCTACCGGTTCATTCGGGAAAAAGAGAAAAGCATCTCGATGAAGCAAATATTGAAGGAATTCCCCTGGCTCGGAAAGATCGTCATGAAAAAAGAGATGGTTCATTGGTGTCTGAGGCTGGGTTATCTGTCGGTCGACAATTTCGGCCGGATCGATATCCCCGCTCCCATCAAAAACGCGTGCATGGAAACGTTCGCGGAAGCCAATCTGGACGATCCTGAAAATAAAGAGGCGGCGATTAATGTCCTCCAGGCGGCGCTCTCATGCTTCAAGGGCGATCTCAAACCGGTTCCCGAAGATAGAATCCCGATGAATAAAATGGAAATCCCGGATCTGGGGCCGTCGGCCTTGTTCGGGAAAATCGATACTTCAAACGTCCAGCTGCGAAGCGAACGGGCAGGAATGGTGACCGCGGGATCGACGGGAGCGATGGAAATCGATATGCGCGTGTCTAGCGCCAGCAACTCCCGTGAAAGAAACCGCCTGAAAAGCCGATCGCCTATTTTTTACTCCTGAGATTCCAACATTCGGTAAATCCGATCCCGGCAGGCACGGCATAGATCGCGCTGGAAGGGATAGTGCACTTCATCATTGAGTTCTTTTTCGCTTTTCTGTTCGGCTGCTTCCATCAGCCGTCTGATTTCATCTTGTAGTTTCCCTGGAGGCATCGTCAGCGTCTCATCGAACTGAGCGCCATCGTAAGCGCAGAACAGCTCTCCTTTGATGATAAAACGCGGGCGTCCGACTTCGATCAGTTCGCCGCAGCAGTCACAAATATATTTAATCCCTTGATCTTTGCTCATCGGGGTATACGAACTGGGTTTTTATCTGTTATATCGTATTTAAATAAAGCCTGAATGTTTTCATTATTGAACCGACTCTAATCTAGTAGATTGAGTGTGAAGAAACAAGCGGAGGATGAGGGGATGAATCAACAAACTGCATTTGTAGATACACTCGATACCCCAGTAGGTCGGATCGCGTTCGGTTGCGGGGAGGGCCGCATCCTGTCGCTTGCGATTGGAAAAGTGTCTCGAAATCAAGTGGCGGCCAGCATTAAAAAACTGGGATTCACGCTCGATCGAACGCCGAACGAAACTGCAGAAACGTTCAAACGGGAACTGGAGGAGTATTTCGCGGGCGCGCGTTCGATTTTCACGATCCCCCCATTTTATGAAGGAACGCCCTTTCAAGTAAATGTCTGGAAAACCCTGTACCAGGTGCCTTATGGAAACGTCATTTCTTACGGAGAACTGGCCGCCAAAGCGAACCGTCCACGGGCCGCGCGGGCGGTTGGAGCGGCGATGGCGAAAAACCGTATTCCGATCGTCATTCCCTGCCACCGGGTCGTCGCCGCCCAGGGTAAACCGGGCGGATTCGGCTGTGGTTTGGAGGTGAAGCGAGTGCTGCTCGAATTGGAGGGCGTGGACCTGTTTTGAGTGAATGGTTCTACCTGCGAAGCCGGTTTAAGCACGCGCAGAATTATCGGGCAGTAACAGATAATCCGGCAGTACGTAAAACCGTTCGCCGTGCCGTCCGATGGCCCGGTACGCGCTATAGAGAATATCCAACGCATTCTGCACGCTGCGCCGCGCCGGGAAAAGGCCGGAATTATCCAGACAAATCTTGTGTAATTCGTCCTTTGGAATACAGAATCCCACTTCACAAAACTGTTCGTAGATGAAATAAAGCTGCTTCTTGATAAACGTATCGGATTCGTATTCAAGCACTTCCCGGAACGGAGCCAGCGCCAGCCGGCGGGATTCCGGAGAGAGGTGCTGCTGCTGGCTGACCACCAGCGATTCCTCGATCGACGAAGCGCGGCGAAGATCGTTCATAAAATCCTTGCTGGCCATCGAACGTTTGCTCAACTTGCGGCGGGACACGCCTAACTCCAGAGCGCGCCGCAGCACATTGTCACGAATTTGAAATCCCCAATGAGTCCGGTACAGCATCCGATAATTCTCCTTGAGAAAAGCAATCGTCTGCTGCAAGTGATCCAGGGAATGATTTTTCCGCGTTCGGGCATAAGATTCCGCCACGCCCCGGTCGATCTTCTCGAAACGAACCAGGTAATCGGAAATCGCCCGTTCCGCTTGGCTCTGCCCCCTGCCATACCGCTGCATCAGTTTTCGGATCGTCCGCTTTCCACCCATCAGGTCGGAAATAGCCAGTTTCCCCCGCCCCAATTTCAAAAGGTTCTTCATGGTCTTATAGGTCGCCCGCGCGGAAATATACTCCACCTGTTCCGGTGAGGCTCCCAGTTTGACCAGCAGTTCTTTTCGGCGCTGGAAATCGGAACGGCGCTGCTTGTCGTGTTGAAGATGATTGCGCAGGCGCGAATAATTGGCTTTCATCCGGTTCGGCTCGATATGCCCCAACTCACTGTACAGCAAATCGGCTTTCTTTTTCAGCATATCGAGACTGGATTGACTCACCAGAAATTCCAACTCGTCTTCCTTGAGTGGAGGATCGATTTTTTTCGAGTCGGCCAAGCTTTCGAGATAGAGATATTTCTTACGCCGGTCGACCAGCCAAAGGTTGCCCCGTTCGGCCCTCGCCTTCGACCTCGTCTTCACTTTGGCGCTGGAAAGCGTGAGTTCCTGTACGTGGACGAACGAGCCGGACGCGATATAGATTTCGACTTTCTTGCGAAACCAATCGAGCGCCTTCTGGCCCACAAAACGTTCTTTGACATCGAACTGCTCCGTTAGACGTTCGATGCCCTGAATATCCTGGGATAAGAGCGACTTGAGATAATCCAAATGCTCTTTCAGCAGACGGTCCGCCAGGTATTCACGGATGTGCCTGCCCGTTCGCCGGTAACGGTCAATTTGATCCAGGTGGGATTCAATAAATTCCTGTTCCACCTCGAAAACTGAATCGAGAATGGCTTTGGCGCATTCGTCGTGAACGACCGGCTGGGGTAGAGAGAGTTTGTTCTTTTTAAACCATTGGGCCACTGTTTTTCGGGATTCCTCAAAGGTATCGCATGCTTCGGAACCGATCTGCCGAATCGCTTCCCGCCAACCTTTTTTCAATGAAATCCATGGAGACGTATCCCGGCAAAAAGTCAGTGGGTATACGCTTTTACTTTCACTATGAGTATCAGTCATGACAGCCAGAAAACCTCCTTCTTTCAAACTTCTTAGTCTTCTTTTTGGATGAGAAAGCGATATAGAATGAATAAATTAAATTAATTATATAAATAATAAATTAGAATGTCAACGGCTAGATGATAAATTTGACAAGAATTATAAACTTTTTTTGGGGTCTCCTGAATGCAAGTCAATAAATGTCTTCTCGTTACCTTGACTTTTTGAGGGATGAAAGGAAGAAATTCGTCCTTAAAAAAAGAAACCCAATTGGACGAAGCGGCTACGCCGCAGGAATCGTGAAGCCAAGGTGATCGAAA
>CAZSIZ010000249.1:0-9513 GCA_964606645.1 uncultured bacterium | reverse complement strand
ACATTATTCGTAGCCGGTCCCTCCGATCTCGTTGATGAGGAAGCAGTGCTGAAACGTCTCAGCGATCCGGCAATTCTTACAAAACTCAAAGAACAGGACGCGGCCTGGAAAGGCGAAAAGGGGGGCTCGCTTTGGGCGGTGTCGATCGAAAACGGCAAACGGTTGGCCGAGTATCCCCTCGACTCCATCCCGGTGTGGGATGGGATGGCCGTAACGAATGGGCGAGTCTATATGGCCACGGTGGATGGAAAAATTGTATGCTTCAAGGAAGCCAGTCCATAGAATCATCCCACTCCGGAAAATCCGGAACCAAAGAAGATTGTCCATGTAGGGGCATGCCCATGTACCTGCTATTTCCTGTGCCTGCCCACGTTCAATCCACCCCGTCATTATCAAGCATGATACATAGGGAGGGTTAATCTCCTGATGGGCCGGTTCAGCAATCTTTCAGCTCGGCGGGAGCCGTATCACGCGTTCGGCAATTGCAGTAGATAGTGGTCGGCGAGCACGAGCGCGGCCATCGCCTCGACGATCGGCACCGCGCGGGGCAGCACGCAGGGATCGTGGCGGCCCTTGGGCTGGAGCGTTGTGGTTTTGCCTTCGGGCGTGACGGTTTTCTGCGGCTTCATGATCGTGGCTGTGGGTTTGAAGGCGGTGCGGAACACGATCGGTTCACCGTTGCTGATACCGCCCTGAACTCCGCCGGAACGGTTCGTGCGGGTTCGGATGCGGCCTTTCGAGATGGTGAAGAGATCGTTGTGTTCCGAGCCTTTCATTTCGACCCCCGAAAAACCGCTTCCGATTTCAAACCCTTTGCTGGCGGGCAGGGAGAGCATGGCTTTGCCCAAATCCGCCTCCAACCGGTCGAATACGGGATTCCCCAATCCCGCCGGAACGTTACGCGCCACGCATTCGATCACCCCGCCCACCGAATCGCCTTCCTGACGCACCCGGTCGATCAACTCGAACATCGTCCCAGCCATCGTCTGATCCGGGCAGCGCACCGGATTTTTCTCCACATGAGACAGACGGACTTTGCGGGGATCGATATCCGCCACGAGGGTGTGAATCTGTTTGACGTAGGCGATGATTTCGATCGTCTCGCGCGTTTTCAGTAATTGCTTCGCGATGGCTCCGGCGGCCACCCGGCCGACCGTTTCACGGGCGCTGGCCCGGCCTCCCCCCCGGTAGTCACGGATTCCGTATTTGGCGTCGTAGGTATAATCCGCGTGTGAGGGGCGGTAGGCGTTTTTGATTTTGCTGTAATCCTGTGAGCGCTGATCGGCGTTCCAAACCAGCATGGAAATGGGCGTTCCCGTGGTCTGGCCCTCGAACACACCGGAGAGAATTTCAACGCGGTCTTCTTCGCGCCGTTGGGAGGTAATGCGGCTCTGTCCCGGACGGCGGCGGTCCAGTTCGCGCTGGATGTCCGCTTCGGTTATTTCCAGGCGCGGTGGACACCCGTCCACGGTGACTCCCACGGCTTTCCCGTGCGACTCGCCCCAGGTGGTGATACGAAATACACGTCCGAATACGTTACCCATTTTCGATCCTTCTATTATATTATTATTTGTTAGGTTTCGATTTTAATTTAGAATGTTTTTCACATGCTCGTTCGATTTCTTCAGCAAGGACTGTGAAATCATTCGCGCATTGTATCGCTGCACTTGCGTGAGCGCCGATTGCGCCATCGGCTGGTTTCAGAAAAAACATTGGTTTACGCGCTTCCATCGCCATCGGCATTAAACTTCGGTAATGCTTCACTAAAGAAAGACAAAAATCCTCCTCAACAGATAGAGGCGTATCGTTGGGTTGATTTAATACTGTATTACGATACTCATCAGGTATCCGTTTGATCCACTTCTCATAAGATTTTACCGGTTTATCTTGACGAATAGCATATTGCATAACCACATAGCCAATGGGGTGCATGAGACCTCGAGGCAATTTTAATTCTGGCACTGGATTACATTTCAAACGACTCTTCCACTGACTTCTCCATTCTCGAAGTGTCGGTCCAAGGTTTCTCAATCCTTGGAGAGAATACAAATCGGGAGTCAAAGGAACCACAACATAATCGGCGGCAATCAATGCAGCGCGGTTAATAGCACCAAGATTGGGTCCTACATCGATCAGGACCGTATCAGCGTCATCACTTTCTGAAGCGTGTTTGAGCAAACGGAAGAAAGCCGATATCACTCGAAATGCCCTTTCTTGGCCTTCCGCGCATTTCGGCCATTCAGTACTCAATGTATCTTCAAACGACGAAAGTCCTAAATCTCCAATAAGCAAACCGAGATTGTCTCGAATCCGCTCAATATGAGGTTGTTCTGCGATATCACCGGTTCCTTTTATGATAGGATTAATAGCCCCAAGAATCGTTAACGAATGGTCGTCATCCGGCCACACTTTTTCTAAGCGGTCATCATCAAGAAACATCGACGTCAGATTCGATTGAGGATTCAAATCCGCCGCAATGACACTGCGGCCCATCTCGGCGTACATCCAGGCAAGATGATAGACAAGAGAGGTTTTTCCGACACCGCTTACATTGTTAAAAAATGCAATCGTTTTCATGACCGTCTCCTGACCGTGACATGAACGTGAGATGGTTCGAATGTGAATTCCGCTTGTGGATTTCCATTGTTGAGCAGGTCAGCATTGATGATATTCATTCCAGCACCGAAGCAGTTGACGTAGCCCAACGTCTTCATAGCTTCGGCAATCTCCGGATTTCGGTATGACGTAAAGTGGGTGTAATTTTCTGGCGTGACATCACCGTAAAGACCGCCGGGATTTAGAATTTCGATCCGGTCGGAAAACCAATTACAACGAATGGGAGTCGTCGAATATTCATATTTGCAGTGCATGATAGCATTCATCAATAATTCACGAACCGCCCTCTCAGGATAATCAAGCACAGCCCGTTCCTTGAAAATATTTTCGTATTCGGGATACTGCTGGATTTGGAAGGGAATAAACTCAGTCACATTTTTTAGAACCGTAATTAAATCCCCGCTAAATCGTTTCTCGTTGACCACAGGATCGGACATGGCCGTCCCATTGAAACGCACGAACTGAATATACGCGCCCGGAATCCAGCGCATTGGGTCTTGGCCGAATAGAAGAATTCCCGCGTAAGTGGGGCAGTCTTCTTTCAAGTCATAAAAACGTAAGGATGCTAATTGTTCTTTTATCTCCCGGTTATTCTGTTCGATGATATCGGGGGAAACCGCGTTGGGCAGATAGGTGTTCAAGAAAAGACCTTGCACTAATTCGGAAAGATCGCTTCCGAGACAAGGACGCGCATCGAAGGTCAAAGCGTGTGAGACACGGCGTTCGGATAGAATTCTTTCTTCCGATTCCGAAGCAGTCTGACACGTCGGCCCCACACGAATCCAAACCCGTCCCTTGTATCGGACGGGCGGCATATTCGATGGATTTACTTCCACGACGACCACATCACCCCGGCCATCGGGTAACGTGTATTCTTGAACGTTCATTTCCGGTAGAGGGAGAATCGCACCGCTGGGACGAATGGATGCCAAATCTTTCAGAATTGTATCCGTCACCTTAAGACCTTTGGGTTCACCATCGTCTTCCACTCCGACGATCAAGTAGCCGGGTTTTCGATGATCGGGCATATCATTGGAAAACGCACAAATCGCTTTGGAGAATTTCTCGATATCCTTCGTTGAGATCGTCCGTTCGATCCGGTCGGATTCAAGATCGTGGATGTGATGTTGGAGTGCTTCAAGTGATAACATAGCGATTCGGTCTGTCTGATTTTCTATCTTGATGTTAGAGTGGTTTTCAAAAGTATGTTCGTATTGATAACTCTGGAATTCTAAAAAACCTTAGCTTTTCAAGGTTTTTTAGAAACGCTTATCAGAGAGTACTTTTGAAAAATAGTCTACCGCAAAAATGGAAAGAATGAAATAATGATGTTATGAATCAATCGCTTCATGGATTAACCGGGCCAGGCGTTTGGCGATGGCCTTCTGACCCATTGCGTTCGGGAACCGGCTATCCCCTTTTTGCAACAGATAGGTGTATGGAACCCGGCCGGTCTCATACACCGGGGAGCGCCAGTAAAACGCGGAAAGCGCGTCCGGTGTTTTCGCGCGATAAAACGGCCGCCGGTCTCTCGACTCGTTCCCCGCGGCCGTTCGACCTTTTCCCAAGCGGACTTTTTCCTTTTCCGTGACGAATGCGAAATGGATCGTTTGCGGTTCGAGCAATACGATCTCCAACGACCATACACCGTCTCGAGCACGCTCGTCTCCATGCGTTCCATCGTCGTAGAGACGAACCGTGTTGGGAAGGCCGCTGCCGAGACGGGAAGAATCGCCTGTGATGTGGACGGGAGCGGAGGGGGAATAAACGCGGAAAAGCATCGAGGTTGAATCTGTGGGTGGGGTAATATCCAGTCCCGCTGGTTTCAATCCCAATGTGAAGGATCGTTTTCGTTCCTCCGTTCCTCCAAGGCGTCCGAAAATTTCCCGGACATCCAAGAGAGGAACCTTCGATGCTTTCGCCACTTTTTGGAGGGGGCGGGCCGCGAAATCATTCAGGGGATTCGTGTGAACTAAAACAGCCTTGCCCTGCTGTGAGCGATGGTGCTGGATGATGGCGTTCAGGTTGGCTTCGATATCCTCGGACGAGACTCGCGGCACCCAAATACCATTGTCGGTTCGAGCCTGAATTTGATGGGCGATCTCCGCGAAAGCGGTGCGGGAATGCCTGATGTCCAGCCAACGGCCAAAAGCGCTCAGACGCTTCAACTTCGATAAAAAGCCTTTCTTCCCACCAGACAAGCCGTGTTGGTTCAGGATCGATTCGCACTCCTTCTCCGAGAGCCGGACGTCCCGGTTGTCGTCTTCGCCGAATGCGAGAATCAGGATATCGGGGCGGAAATTGTGAATCAGACGTTCGTATTGGCGCAGGGCATGGTGCGAGGTGAAACCGGGAGCGGCGAAATTGAGCACTTCGACGTGCCGATCCGAATCCCCATCGAAAATCGTTTGCAAGATCGTCGGAAAATTCTCCTCCCGCAGCAGGTTCCAGCCGAAGGCAACGGAACTGCCCATCACCGCAACGCGCACGGAATCGGAATTCTTCTTCGTGGAAACGGCGTCCTCGCGCATCCCATAGCGGTTGGTCGAAACATTCACCGGATACGGTTTGGAGCGCGGGGTATAATCCAGGGATAGATTCGGGCAGAGTTGGCTGTATGTGTTGGGTTGATACAATGCGTGATAGTCCTTGGAAACATTCGGGGGAACGCTTTCTTCCTCGTGGATGGTGTGTCTTAATCCAATTTCCAAAACCAGCCATAACAAGACCGCGATGGTCAGAACGAGCCGAATGGGGGAACGGGTATTTGACATGGGTCTATTAATATGGAATTATAATACGGGTATCGGATTGATATTATCCCTCAAAACCCGGAAATATTTACATCTGTCGTATTGCCCCGATGAACCGTCGTGTCCACCTGAAGTCCATCGTGAGCATCGCTTGAAATGACGAGCCGTATAGAGAATGAAAAAGAAACATTCCCGTTCATCCAAACCGATCAACTGCCGCGATTGCACGCATTATTATATCACTTGGGATAAGAATCGCCCATACGGATGCCGGGCGATGGGATTTAAATGCAAAAAACTTCCTTGCTGGGTGGTGAAGGAAAGTTCGGGAATGGCTTGCCAAACCTTCAAACCTAAAAAATCGGCTAAGAAGAAACCGACCCGGCGGAAGCAGAAATTGATCCGCCCGAAGATCAAGATCACGATCCCGGATGACGATTAGGGGTAGTTCATGGCGGTTCCTGAAACGGATTTTTACCCAGTTGGAGTCGATTTCTAATGATAGACGACCGAGACGTTTCGGTCAGGAGGGGGTTTCTTCGATCGGAGTTTCCTGTGCAGGGAGAAGGGGTTCGTTCGTCGATACCTCTTCTTCCTCAAGCGATGCCGATGGGTAATAACTCGACTGGTACGTTTTTCTGCGGACTTCATAAACCAAGTTGATGAAACGTTCTTTGGCCTGGGTAGAGCCGGCGCTGCCCAGCACTTTGACGATTTCCTTGGTCGCCATTTCGTCGAACAACTCCGGGCGGTACAGAACCGCCACAGGTTCTTCCGTTTGGTATTTTTTAATAATATTGACTAATGTGCCTTCCTGCTCGACTTCCAAATCCAGTGATTTCATTTCATCTTCAAAAACTTTAAAACTCTTCCAGCGGTTGTAGCGGTGGACGCCGTAGATGGTCCCGATGAGTAAAGCCAACATGGCGATCAGAGGCCCAACGACTAGTTTGGGATCAATGGTTGTGTTTTTCCAAAGGTTGTTAAGCTGGGGATCTTGCCAAGCAAGCAAGGCGGGAATTCGGAGCGCAAATTCGTAATAGAAGTGGGCAATCGTGTCCATGGCAACCAACCAGAGATAGTAAATTTAATAAAACCAACAGATTAGTTCCCTCATGCCATTACAGTGAATACTATTATACACGAATCATGGTAGAAATAAACTCTTTTTTTAGGAAAAATTTGATTTAATTGGAATGGCATAACGGAGAAAAGTCGAAAACTGGAGATTCAACCAAAACATGCCGGACATACTCTAAATCGGTATATAAAATATTGACTGAGTTTCGTCCTGCTTTCACTTTTTACCGAACTGTCCGTAAAAAGCCAGCGTCTTGTCGGCGATATCGTTCCAGGCGAAACGGGATTGAACGTCTTGGCGGGCATTCGCTCCCAGCGCGCGTGCCTTGCCGGGATCGTTCAGCAGGCCGGTCAGCGCTTTAGCCAACGCATCCGTATCGCCGGGGGGGATTAAGATTCCGGTTTCACCGTCTCGAACGGCTTCGGGGATTCCCCCGATCCGGCTGGCGACGACGGCTTTTCCCGACGCCAGCGCCAATAATAACACGCCGCTTTGATCGATCTCCTTATAGGGTAATGCTACGGCGGCCGCCGAGGCGAACAGTTTGGGAATATCGTCATCGGGAATATAGCCCAATCGTTTCACCACCGAATCTTCCAAACCAAATCTTTGAATCCGCTCTTCGTAAGGAGAGAACGGCTCCAACGGCTGCCCGGCGACGATCAGCTTGGCTCCGGGGATCGCCTGTTTGACCTGCGCGAAAGCGTCGATCAACGTATCCAGCCCTTTGTAGGGGCGAATGTTTCCGAAAAATAATATCACCGGTTCAAGCGTGTCCGGGATTTCGGTTTCCATCCCGGAAGCGAGAAAACCGTATTCGCCGTGAGGGATCACCATCGAAGGGCGCTGGATATGCGGGAAGCATTCAGCGAAGGTGCGGCGAGAATATTCGCTATGGAAGATCAGCCCGTCCATGCGGCGGTAGACGGCTTCGTACAACGATTTGGCGGTGTCCGAGGACTCGTGCGGGAGCACATTGTGTACCGTGTAAATCCAGGGGATGCGTTTCAAGGGAACCGTTTTCATCAGCCATAACAGCAGCCGGGGATGCGTGGCGCTCTGCCAATGGACGGCGGCGGCGGTGCGGCGTAACCGTCGGCATAAGGTCCATACCCGGAAGGGATTCGTACGAGCGCCCCGGAACACTCGATGGACGATGACGCGATCCGGCAGGGACCGGGATTGCCAGCGCGCCCCGGTCAGTATGCTGCATTCCGCCCCCCGCGTGCCCAGTGCATTCGCGAGAGCGCCGGTGTAGTGAGCGATACCTCCTGCACCCGAAGGCTCGATCAAAATCACTGTCATGGCAAACTCTTATTCCTGCGCCACTTTCCGATAGACCGCCAACGTTTCACGAGCCGCTTTCTCCCAGGAGAATTGTTGAGCGTACCGGACGCCTTTTTCCACCCACGATTCCCGGTCCGAATCGTTCCACAAACGGTCCATCGCATCGAGCCATTCATCGTGGTCCCACGAGTCCATCAGCAAACCGGCGTCTCCGACGATTTCGGGGATGGAGGAATGATTCGGGGCGATGACGGGCGTGCCGCACGCCAGCGATTCCAAACCGGGCAGCCAGAAGCCCTCGTATGCCGGGGTGAGGATCGAAAAACGCGCGGCGGAGTAATAGAGGCGCATCAGATCGAGATCGTGTACATAGCTTTCGAATCGGACATTTCGACGAAGATTCAAGGCGTCGAACGTGTTGAAAATCTCATCGTAAAGCCAGCCCTTTTTACCGACGATCACCAAGGTGGCATCGGGTTTGGAGCGCTTCAGCCAACGGGCGAATAATTCGAGCAGATAGGGATACTGTTTTCTCGGTTCCAAGGTTCCCACGGCGAGGATGAATCCCGGCTCCAGTTGCTTGTCTTTGAGAAAACGTTCGATCCGGTCCTCATCCGGTTCGGGATAATATTCCGGCGCGGCGGCCTCGTAGATACGGGTGACACGATCTTCGGGGATGCCGAGCATCCCGACGACGTCGCGTTTGGAGTTATCGGAAACGGTGATGATGTGGTTCGCCCGTTGGGCCATCATGGGAACGAAACAGTTCCAGATCACCCGCGAGACGAGGTCTTTGTGAGCCGGTTCGATCAACGGGGCCAGATCGTGGATCGTGAGAATGGTTTTACCGTCGTAAAAGAGGGGGATTCCCTGGCCGGGGCTGTGGAGAATATCGATCCCCTGTTTTCGGCATATCGACGGCAGCCGGGTCTGCGCCCAGAGGTGTGTGCTGGACGGACCGTTCAGCACGCGCCGGATGCGGCTGGGTAAATCCAGCCCGGTAACGGGCCGGTTGTAGAGCATGGCGTATTCTTCATCGCCCTCCAGTCTGGCCAGTTCACGCAATAGGTTGTAGGTGTAAAATCCGATGCCCGCGCGGGGGCGGGTGAGAGTCGAGGCTTCTATTCCAACGCGCACGGTTCTTCTCCATGATGTATTTGTTACTTAAAAATACCCCCGTTTCTAGCGTTTGGCAAAGGCTGGAAGCCGTTCCTGGAGATCGAACAGAAAAAGCGGATTGGAAACATTCCTTCTTTAAGAAAGGAATCGTTTTCTTTTCGTTGAGCCGCTTCGCCGAGAAACACGTCACGGATTTTTCGATTAATTCAATAACGAAATTTATTTGTTTACGTACATATATTATTGTGTTATACTTTATATATATTTACTAATTACCGGTCGAAGACGGCCGGGAAAACCGGATGGGATTATGAAGATCTATTTCTATCAACGGCTGAAAGCGCTTTCCCTGCCTTGGCGGTTGGCTCTGATTTTCTCACTCCTCCATTTTTGGATCATCCTGGCGCTTGTTTTGCTCTCGATGGACAGCACTCGATTTTTTTCAATTTTAGATGATTTCGTCTCGTATGTCGATTTTCCGCTCGTCATCGTATCCGACTATTTGGGTGTGGTAGTCGATTTAATTCCTGAAATGGATTGGGGGGACAGGATAACAATACTCGTCTACTATTTTATGATTGGAGGGAGCCTGTTCTATTTTTGTGGTTCCTCACAAGAATCTGTGCATTGAAGGGATAGAAAAACACGTGCTAAATC
>CAZSIZ010000248.1:3847-9531 GCA_964606645.1 uncultured bacterium | reverse complement strand
CAGGACAGAGGATTCAGTAAGGACTCTGAAAGCGCCAACCTGGTAAAATGACCAGATGAGGCCATCAACAAATCTTCACTGAGATATCAGGCTTCAACCAAAGCAACTGGCTATCCCGGAACTCGATTACCAATTTTATGTGGGTTATGTCTGGATGTCGGATTATTTCTACGCCGGGATGATCTGATTCTACCCAAGTTTTGATGATCTGGGGAAGCTTGGTGTCTTCGGGATGTTTTTTTCGGTATTCCTCAAGAGCCAATAAAACGGATTTCCAGTTCATTATTTCGTTTCTCCTTATTTTCGGATTTCCTCAAGACCCAAGCGGTGGCCTTCCCAACCGAAAACCACCCACGGGAGGCTTGTCCAAAGGCACCGTCACCAGACGGCTTCAACGACTCTCAATAGGTCTATCGGTGATAATTTAAATTTTCTTGACACAAATTTCAAGCTATAAGGGTTTTATTTTCAACTACTTACAGTCTATTTCAATCTACAAAAAGTGGATTCTAATCCACAAAGAAGGAAAATGGGAAGAAGAGGGAGGAGGGAGGAAGTCAATGACTCTGAAATTGGCTGGAATTTTTCCAGAGAGGTATCAGTGCGCAGGTCCAAAAAATACAAAGATTTATAAAGGGCAGAGATTTTCACTTCACATAGGTGATGCAGACTGACGGACCCAACCCCATCCCAGCTCTATCAATATCTCTCAGATGTAGGAATTAATGCACAATTTCCTGGAAGGACCGACTTCAACACAGTAGATTTTAACAGAGTTTTGGATGCATTAGTTGAGGATGGGGATGGTTTCAGGTTAAATCCATTTTTCTCGTATGCATGTAGAGACTCTGTTTTTGGAATCGCAGTGGAGGTGAGGAATCCTGGTCGTATTCCAGATTTGGACAAGTGGACCGAGGAGCAGAGAAAGCATTACCGACCAAATTCCCATATAAGTTTTCCCTATGGTGAATGGACAGAGCAAAAAGTGTGCTATAATACTGAGACAAATTTGGTAGAGGAATTCGATCCTGATTCATTCTGGCCTGAGCCCACAACGTTTTTTTTGTGTGATCATGCTGAAGATTACCGCAGGCTAAATCATATGGTTCAAAAATTAAAACCCAAAGGTTATGAGATAACGGAGATAACTTTTGGCGACGGTGAAAGAGCAAATTTAGTATTGCGCACATCCAATTATTTCCATGACCCGGAAGGATATTATTTCTGGACAGTTCAAGATGCACCTGAACCAATCTCAGAATCGGTTAAACGGTTTATCTCCCTTTTTATCCCTTATAAAGGATAGAAGACATGGATAAGAAAAAATCTGATTCCTCGACAAATGATTTTCTCAATTTACTTAAGGAAGCTGGATTCCGAAGCATTGACCAGTTAATAGGAAATGCTGAAAAGGAAATTGCTGAAAAGGAATTTGTAGATAGGACAACTCTCTACAAACTCCAAAGAGGAAATAAGAATCCCCAAATAAAGACACTAAAATTCCTGGCAGAAGCTCTCAGTCTTGGACCAAATAAGAAGAGATTTTCAGTTGATGATATAATAGATCGATTAAAGATAGATTCCCGTACTGTAAAGCAAATAGAGCCAGAAATATCAATGAAGGAACTATTCAAATCGCTTCGTTCTGATGAATTCGCAATTCCCATTGATCCAGCTTCTCTTATACCACCTTCTCCAACTCACGAACATTTCATTGGAAGAGAAACCGACCTTTCTGATCTCAAAGAAGTGATCGGAATTGATTCCAAGAAACAAGAGAATACCTCAGTCAGAGTTCTTACTGCTGTTCGTGGTTGGCCAGGAGTTGGGAAAACCACAATGGCAACTGTGCTGGCTCGTGATCCTGACATTTCAGCTGCATTCCCCCATGGGATACTATGGATAGATTTTAGAAATAAAGAAAACATCCTAGCCAAAATCAGGACAGCGAGTAGGGCACTGGGAGAAGGTTCTCTTCCAGATGCCTTCACCGTAAGTGACGCAATAACTAAACTAAGGGAAACTCTTTACGAAAAATGTTTACTCATCGTATTGGATGATGTCTGGACTGAGGAAGATTATGTTCCTTTTAGGCAAGCTTTGGGACCGCAATGCTCAATGCTTATCACAACTCGTCTCCCTGAAATCGCCTATAAAATGGCTCCAGAGGAAGCCATTTATAGTGTCCCCGTCCTCACCGATGAAAAAGCTTTGGAATTATTGAGATTACTCGCCCCAGTAATAAGCGATTATGAGGAAGATGCACTTGAATTAGTTAAATTCCTGGAATGTTTACCTTTATCAATTCATGTTGCAGGTGGTTTGATTAACCAAGAAGCCAGAATGGAGTGGGGTATTAAGGAATTACTTCAAGAATTGAAGGAAGGAACTATTCTCTTGAAGGAGAAAGCGCCAAATGATCTTGAGTACTTTGGGACCGATAAAATACCAACAATCAGTGCTTTACTAAGAAAGAGCACCGATTTAATGCCTGAAGAAATGAGAAATTATTTCGCTTCTTTAGGAGGACTGGCACCTAAACCAGCGTCTTTTGATTTAAACCTTTTGCGGACTTTTTGGGAAGTAGAAGATCCCAAACCAATAATCAGGATATTAGTTAATTTTGGATTAATGGAACCAATTGGTCAAAGCCGTTTCCAAATGCATGGACTTCTTGTTATGCATGCTCGATCTCTATGCGCATCGGAGTAAAATGAAATGCAGCAAACGACGGAAAAGCACGCAGATTTGATGGTTGCAGCTTATTTTTCTCATGAAGTTCGTAAAGCACATGCCCTCTTTTTTCAAAATCATAATAGCTTTCAGCAAGCATTTGAATCTATTGAAAAAGGATGGGAAAACGTTAAAAAAGGGCAGGCTTGGACTGCTGCAAATCTTACTAAAGACAAATATGCGGCAGGTTTTTGTATGAGCTATGCTCTATCTTATTACCCATTGCGGATGAAGCTACACCCTTTAGAGCATAAGAAATGGCTGGAAGAGGGGCTTACTGCTGCTGAAATGCTCAAAAATAAAAATGCTGAGTCTACTATTCTGTCGTATTTAGGGACGATAAATATAGCACTTGGTAATCCCAAGGAAGCAAAACGATACTTTGAAAGGGCGCTTGAGATTGCAAAAGATGAAGGAACCAAGCAGCATGAATGTTCCATACTCCTTGGTATAGCTTCGGCTCAGGCAGACCAAGGTGAATTTGAGGAAGCTCTTCAGAATTACGAGAAAGGAGTTGATATTGCTCGTGGAATTGGTGACCGAAGGAATGAATCCTATATACTTAGGGATTGGGCTGTATTATTAGCAGAATTGAGTAGATTCCATGAGGCACTTGGGTATTTTAGACAAGCTCTGGGTATTGCTCAAGAGATAGGGGATATACGAATTGTCAGCCAGATTCTGCCCAACATGGGTTTTATATTCAACCAATCTGCCGATTTTGAACTTGCACAAAGTTGCTTTGAAAAGGCTCAAGTAATTCTCCACCAAATTGGGGACAAGCGGGGAGAAGCAATTGTTCTTTACAGCATGGGAATGGTTTATTCAAAACTAAATGATCCATCACGTGCAATAAAATGTTTAGAAAGTGCTCTACTGATATCACGTGAGATTGGAGATAAAAGAACGGAAAGTAATGCATTATCCATTTTGAGTGAGATTTCAGATGAATTTGGTATTCAAACTTCAGCAATTGATTTCGGTGATAAAGCACAGAAAAAATGGGAGGAAATTGGCCACTCTCTTTATGCCAATATTTCGAGAGAAAAATTAGAAAAATTTAAAAATAAAAGAGAGGAGAAAATAATAGGATTTTCATTACTCTTCATTGGTTTAGCTATTGTTTTTCTGGGAGGTTATTTTGGAAATAACCTGGGAGGAATCATAGGAGGGTTCCTGGGAATATTAGGTGGGATATTAGTTGTAGTCACTTTGCCGATAATTATTGGACTCCTTTGGACTCTTTTCAAGACTATTTTTGTATTGGGGAAATGGCTGATGTTTCCCAGGTCAAGGAAAATCAACAATATCGATTTTCCTGTTTTTATTGTCTTTGGAATTTTGGCGAGGATTTTATCAAAAATAATTCCTGGACTTCGAAGAAGAATTGAAAAAGAGAGAAATACAGAAGAAGTCCAGAAAGCTTCTCAGTATCTTCCCGATAGAAGAGATGAAAAAGCTTTCAGTGATGCTCAAAAAAAGAAAATAAAATTAAGATTTTGGAATATATTAAGAGATATAAGAGCCCGTATTCGATCAGAGGAAATTCTTCCAATAAAAACAGATTTACCTAATCAAGAATTGGAATTAAATAATCTGGCAATGACGTTTTATTCTTTGGGGGATTACGATAATGCAATTGAAAACTATAAAAAAATTATAAGTTATTTTAGAGAAAAAGAAGACTGGAAAGGCTTGGGAATTACATTTTACAATTTAGCTCTTGCAGAAAATAGGAATCATAACCGGAAGCATTCCATTGAATTAGCACACCATTCGATCCAAATTTTATCTCAAATTAATGATGTAGAAACAGTAGATATAATCAGGAAAAGATTGGGAGATTGGTATAGGAAAGGGGCCCCCGATCGTAAAAAAAATACAGCCATTGGGTTTTTCCTCCTTATAATTTTTGTTGCGTTTTTTTTAGGCGGATTAATTTGGGGTTTCAAATTGGAAGGAATAATAGGGGGAATTCTTGGAAGTGCCTTGGGAGTTGTTTTTGCTTTTTTCCTTGTCTTTTTTCCAATTAAAGTTCTGAATTTGGTTAGGAGAAAATATTTCCATTTCATATTGAATTCAATTAGAAAAAGGAATGAAAATTTACGAAAATGGTCAGTTCCCAATTTTAAACAGGCACTATCCTTCAAGGGGAAAATCGTTCAGAGATTGACCGTTCTTTTACGGATAAAAGAAGTATTGGATATTGTATCTGAGAAAAATTCCTCTGATGTTGAAGAAATAAAAAATCTCATTGTTCAAAATATGAATTATAGTCCTTTTTGTTTCCTGCGTGTCCCCATAAGGCAGCAAGCTCTTGCATGCTGCATTTCTGTGGGGGAGACCATGAGACCTTACCTTTTACAGGCTGATTATCCAGCATCTCCTCAGTTCCACTCAGCAGTCCTGGAAGCTGCCAGTGCAATTGCGCCTGAAAGCCCTGAAGTCCAATCTATTTTGATTGAGGCATCCAGAAATCCGAGCTCACAAGTTAGGAAGAGTGCTTTGAATGCAGTCGGTTCCAATTTTTCTCCTTGGGCAGTGGGTTTAATCCAAATATTCGTTAATGATCCAAATAGAAAAATAAGAAAATTGGCTAAAGGGAATTTGAGGAGGCTAGAGATGATGGTTGAAGAATACCGACGAAAGGAAGGGATTTAGATTTTTCCCATTTCACAAGGTTCGCTACCGTTTTCCCTACATACTCCCTTCGCCCATCCCTCCGATACTTCCCAAACGGGTTCTTCATCAGAATAATCGCCAGCTCTCCCTTGTCTGTAATGCCGTTTTCCACACAGTACCGCCCGAGCATCCAATCATGCGCTGACCGGTCTCCGACAGAGTTTGGTGTTGTCCAATACTCCCGCAGTTGGTCATTTTCATCAAGTAACTGCAAAAATCGACAGGGAATTTCCTTGTGGATGTCGAAAAGTGGAACTGAAGCGGCCGGT
>CAZSIZ010000248.1:0-3837 GCA_964606645.1 uncultured bacterium | reverse complement strand
CAGGATCTCATCCCTCACCTTATCCGAAGGTTCTCCTTCCAGATGAAAACAGGAGAGCCTTTGGGCCTTGTGGTTAAATGACCCCACGATCCTCTTGAGCCGCGAAAAGTCAAAACAACCATCCACTCGCAGGCCATGTTCAGAAGGGCTGAAGCTCTTTACCATCTGCTGCTGCCATTGTCGAAATTGGTTTTTGACCGCGTGGGCATTTGATCGAGAAACATGAATGGGAGTGGAAAAGGGCAACCAGAGGTAGGCTCCGTTTCCTGAGTCGTCTACATACCCCCCGATAAATCGCTGGAGTAGGGAAGCGAACCTGAGTGCTTTTTCCCGCTGTGGTGCAGTGGCCGGCTGATCCTTGGGACGGATCGGGTCGATGTCCAGGCTGATGGCTGTCAATGTTTCTATCTGAACATCTGATGCCCGAAGCCTGAGCATCGTATCCATCTTATTTCTGGAAGGAAAAGAAAAAGGCCGGGGATTCCGGCCGGCGTAAAGATTGTTCGTTCCGCTCAGAGCGACACTGGCTGAAAGGAAAGCATCTTCATCCTCAAAGAATCCCGTAGCCTTTATTCCCTTCCCATCCTTATCGATGGCCACCAGTTCTGTCAGGCCATAGGGCCTATGGTTCAGCCGTCTGAAAAACTGCCTGATGGTGGGCTCATCGATCATTTTTCCTCTTGGTCGAGACGCTGAGATCGAACCTACATAACTCGATCAGATGCAAGATCTCTTGACGGATTGTCCTCAAGAGATCGCGCATCTCCAATAATATCTGGCGTAGTTCAGGATCGAGCCTATTCATCTGATATCACCTCTTCTTCCACCAGCGGTAGCTCTTCTACCTCATACGATGTGTCGAAACCCTCACCCATGCGGGTGATGCTGAGCCTGATGCTTTTCCGGTTCTCGTGGTCTGCTTTTTGGAGGATCGGTTTGAGGACCGCAACCAGTCGCCGGCTGGTGGTGGTAAATTGCTTGTCAACCATCAGGCCGTCTTCCCGACCCACGACAAAGGAAATTCCCACCTTCCCGAACCAGGTACCCATCCGCCACTTGGTCAGTATCAATACCTTTTCTTTTTCAGGCTCAAGCCTGATGTATCTATCCTCAAATTCTATCTGGTCTATTTTCTCTTCCCGAGTCATTCTCTAATTCACCTCGTTGTTCTTGTTCATATTCCTTTATTAGCCTGCGTAGAAGCAGGATCCATTCAGGAGTGTAGGTCGTCATGGGGAGATTTTCCTCTTTTCGTTGGGAGGAATCGAGGATTGCCGTCGAGGTAGGAGACCATCAGAGGTCGGCCCTCAGCATCTTCAGCTATATAGGAGTAGATGGGCATTCCCCGCTCCAGGGACAGGCCGCGGGCGACGGATTTCAAAATCAGGAGCCGGGATGAACCGGCTCTTGTCTGGAGAAGGGACCGCCAGCCGATGGCCTGGAAACGTATTCGGGTATTCTTGTCTTTGTATATCGGATCAATCGTTTGCATGGTGGAAACAGGAAGCGATCTTGGAGGTTTTAACAGATTTGGAAGGTTTTTGCAGGGGCAGAAAAAGGGGCTGAAAAGGCGCATGATCGGGGATATAGAAAGGTTTAAATAGAACAGAAAGAACAAATTGATCAAAGATTCGGTTCTCGGGGAGAAACTTCTTTTTCGTGATCCTCACAAAATCCTATCGAGCCCAGTCCCGGCGTTGTAGGGTTTTGAGTGGTTTCACGAAATCCTCGTCGAGAAATTTCCAGGCATGGATGCGGGCAGTCCCCGCGAATATGCCTGGAAATAATCACCGAATCCTATAAAACCTTCAACAAAGGGAGGTAAAGACGAGGTGGTTTGGTGTGAAAGTAGATCCACATAATCATAAAAGAAGATATCTGAATTGGAAGAAAAAAGGATACCCACTCGATGTTTCTGAATCCAATGCCAGAATCATTATTGAGTATCTGTCCGACATGGAAAATGGCTTAAACAGCACCAGAAGAGGGATTCCAACCTATTGCCGACTAAATAATCTCAGGCAGAGAATGGGATTCATGGGCAGGATGCTTGAAAGATTCTATGATGGGAAGAAACTCGTAGACCTGACCGACAAAGAGATTGTTTCCTTCTTCAAGAAGATGAGAGATGGGGAGATTCTGACCCAGACTGGACAGCCGTATATGTCCATACCTGATTATGCCAATGTTTTCAAGGCATTCTGGCACTGGTATCAACGAATCGAAGCTGATAAGGATCGCCATGTCAAAGATATCACCCGGTATATTGACGTGACGCCGGTAAAAGATCCGGACTTTGTCTATTTCACAGAAGGTGAGTTAAAGAAGCTGATGGCCCATGCCAGTTTCAAGTATAAAGCGTTGATGTTTTTCCTTTTTGATAGCGGGATCCGATCCCCGACGGAATTGGTCAATATAAGAGTCTTCGACCTGACAGAAGCCCCCAAGGGGAGACATTTCCAATTGAATATTCAGGAAAAAGTGAGCAAGACCTTCGGCCGAAAGATTAACCTCCTTCTCTGCTCAAATATCCTCAGGGAATATATCGAAGAGCAACAGCTCAGCCGGGAAGATTTCTTGTTCCCCATTAATCATGTTGTCGTCAATCAGTATTTGAAGAGATTGGCTTTGCGGGTTCTTGGCAACGAGAAGACTCTTGGAGGGGAATACGCAGGGAAGATGACACTTTACGATTTCAGACACTCATCGGCGTGTTACTGGGTCATGAAATATAAGAATGAGAGTGCGTTGAAGTATAGATTCGGGTGGAAGAAAATAGAGAATGTCCACTACTATACCAAGCTTCTGGGGATGAGGGACAATATCACGGAAGAAGATCTTTTTACGGATTCAGAGGAAAGGACACAGGTTGAAAAGAACCTGGAGAAAGAAACCAAGACCCGGGAATTGGCTCAGGAGCAGCTTGATGTCAAGAACGGAGAAATAGAAGAGTTGAGGGAGGAGATTGCTTCATGCAAGGAGCACGATCAGATTATCCTGAGATTGCTCCAACAGCTCCTCCAGCAAGATAGAGGAAAGGATATTCTCCAGGCGCTTCACAGGGAAGGATTAGTGGCGAAATTGATGCCCAGAGGGAAGAGCGGAGGGGAAGTGCTTACCTCCCCTCCGGAAGAGATTATGCCGCCGCTTGCTCTGGAAGACGGGGCGTTACGATCGCCGGTTCTTCGTGAGTCTTTATGATCAGTTGCAGGCAGCGTTCGACGTCAGCGATCACGCTCATGCAGGCTCGATAAGGATCCTTATCAGCCTTTTCCGCGTAATGACGTATATAATGGTATGTACCGCCGGCGTTCGTTTTGCGGCCATAGAGATGAGCCAGCACTGAAGCGGTAAGCTCCGCCACGATCTCCTGTTTCCAATCCTGTTTGGCTGCCAATGAGCCGATTACCTTTTCATGGGCGGCATGACCCAGCTCATGGAAGAAGGTTTGCTCCTCATGCGTCGCGAGCACGATCTTTTTGCGCCCTGGACTGTAAAATCCGTAAGCCTCTCCCTGGAAGGACTCCCAGGAGACCGAAATACCCCAACGCCGGGCAACCTCAAGGAGAGGCGGAAGAGCAGGCGGGTCGGAATCCGGTCTTTCCAGAGGGGTTCCCTCTGTTTGTTCATAGGCAAACACTGGCACGGCAAGGAAGCCTGTGAGTACCATCTTCTCTTCGTCTTTTTCCTCATCCACGATTTTCCTGTGCCTGGGAGAGAGGATGTAAATGGCTTTGCTGCCTTTTTTGGGCCAGCGTCCCACCTCTTTCCATTGCCGGAATCCCCTGGCATCCGATGTTCCGGAAAAGAAGATCGTGAGACGGTTGTTCAGTGACC
>CAZSIZ010000247.1:0-9542 GCA_964606645.1 uncultured bacterium | reverse complement strand
CCTGCATCGAATGACTGTTGCCGATCAGCCCTTCGAGGCCTTCGCGTTCGTCCAGCACCTGGGACAGGTAACGGTTGCGGTCGACAAGGCGTTTGCGTTCGATGGCGTTGCCGATGATGTGCAGGATTTCGTCGTTGTTGAACGGTTTGCTGATGTAATCGTACGCGCCGCGCTTCATGGCGTTGACAGCGGTCTCGATCGTCCCGAAAGCGGTCATCATAATGACGGCGGTTTCGGGTGATTCGTTTTTAATCGCGTCCAGCAGGTCGAGTCCGCTCATTCCCGGCATTCGGATATCGACCAAAGCGGCGTCGAAACGGTCCGGCTCGACCTGTTTCAACGCTTCGTCCGCGCTGTTGCAAGTTTCGACCGTGTAGCCCTCATCCGTCAGCAGGCGTTTCAGGATGTGGCACATCCCCTTCTCGTCATCGACCACCAATACCGTTCCGCGTCTAAGCATTCTCATCGTCAGCGTCTTGTCTCCACAATATTTCTTCTGACCTAATATAACACAACCAACCTGTCCCCGTCACTGTTTACTGCTTCACTCTATCCGACGGTCCGCTTGACGGCAATCGGAATATATTCAATCATGGAAAATAAAGATCGGCAGAGAGGCTGGAAAAAAAATGTCAGGGAAAAAAGGATTCACACTGATCGAACTGCTGATCGTCGTCGCCATCATTGGGATACTGGCGGCCATTGCCGTACCGAACTTTCTCAACGCACGCAACCGCGCCCTCATCACCCGCTCGATGGCGGACATTCGCAACCTGGCCACCGCGCTGAACATGTACCGCATCGACAACAACAGCGTCGCCTTCCGCCCGCCGGGATGGCCGTGCGGGCTTTGCGACGCAGAGGATCTGGTAGCCACTTATAATCCCGCTCCCATCACGTCACCCGTGGCCTATATGGCCCGCATCCCTTACGACCCGTTTATCGATATCCCCTCTATCGGTCACATGAACCAGAATCGCGGCGATTCGCTTGAGCGGGGGTGGTATCTCTACGTCGGAAGCAAAGCCAGCGTAACGCCGGACAGCACGTTCGGCTGGTGGCACGTCTGGGGCTGGGGACCCGACCGCACCCGTCAAAGTTATCCGACACGCCCTTACGCTTCCACCAACGGTCTCCTCTCCAAAGGAGACATCATCGCCAGCGATAAGCACGGTTTCCTGACGGAAGACATCTCCCCCGACAGTCAGGACCGGGAAACCCACGTAATCACCAACTGACAGGATCCAGGGTATAGGGTTTAGTCTCTTATCAGTCAAATTGAACGCAAAACGGTCAGGATTGCTTCTCAACCTGTCTATTAATAATACTCAAACTCGAATTCAAAGACTCCCCAGGTGTTATTGCTGTCCTCTGTCGCAATTCTCCAGTAGCGATGAACTCCAACAAAGTTGATATCCAACGGATTCAGCCCAACACCCAATGAAGAGAACGATCCTGCCGAGAAGAATGCCTCACCATCATCGCTATAAAGAACCGATACGGTTTCAGCCGTGTTGGTTAATAGATTGGCACTATTAGCGGTTGACGCCTGGTACATTCTAATTTGACGGACTGCATTTTCGTTTCCAAAACCGAAATCAATTTGCCACCATTCTGGGTCATCAATATCTTGTCTTTCAGGGCCGGCACTCGCATCCCACCTCGTATTGAAATCACCATCGATCGCCGCAGAAGGGGGTGTCCAGGGTCGATCGACACTGCTGGCAGTGGCAATCGCTCCAACTGTGGGGTCTGTGGGGTCAGGTGTGGGCGTCGGGATTGGTTCCACTGGTGCCTCGTAACGAATAACCTGCATGTCATCGATAACAACAGATGATTCCGCATCAGGGCCACCATTTTGTACAACCACGTGGATGGGGATATTCGGATTGTTAACGGTGAAATCACTGCCGATGATTAGATGCTCCTGTTTGATACTGTTCATACCAGGAAGTTCATCGACATGGCGGAAAAGAGCGGTGTTTTGGAAACCGTTCGTCATTACGAAGGCAAGCAAACCCCCGCCGCCCAGTGGTGAGTCACGAAACACGCTGACCTCGCCCAGCAGAGTCAAGGGAAAAATGTTTTCAGCATCCGTAACAAGATTGCCGATATTGGCCGCTGTATTGTCGGGCGTAATTGCGAGTTTAACGGCAATATCCGATAGCGACTCGAAGAACGGTGTCACCGTTCCGTCCATGTTATTGAAATTCGTGATGAGTGAGCCAAGTCCACTTTCAAAATTTCCATCAACGGCCATCGAAACCGTCTCTCCAGACAGAATGGGCGTTATTGGTTTCACTTTGAGGTTATCAACCCACAGCGTGGTCGATAGCGTTGAGAATGGCGAATTAACGGCTTGGATGCCGAGTTGAACTTTCCCGGATGGTGGGGTGTAGTACAAATTGAGTTGACGGTAATCCTCGACTGGCAGTTCGGCACTGGAGATATTGGTGTATCCGATTTGTCCATCGATTGGGCTGTTCAGAGCAATCAACGCTACGATTAAATCACTGCTGGTTGCTCGATACAAACCGGATATTCTTGATAGTGTCGGCGCATCAAATACCTCATTCGAGACGATAAATGCGCCCTGCCCTGGGGCTAGATGTATTTCCACCCCTTGTCCGTCAGTCTCATTACCCGTTGGAATTTCCCCGAAAGAGACGTTCCCAAGTGTGAATCCGGCGGGGGCATTTATCACGAGTTGGTTCTCGCTCAGGTTGTTGCCGTCAAAGGGAATAAAACCAGCAGAAGTTGGCGTGGGCGTTGGTGTTTGAATGGGTGGAATTGAATCATCTAATTCAATAATTGCAAAATGTCTTGTTTCTTTTTGCATATTTGTCCACTGGGATTGATACGGACCTGTGATTAATATAAAGGTTCCATATCCTGGACCAGATAGAGTTGCACCAATATCTTTATGCCAATTGGTGAAATCCATAGTTTCGCCTGTCAACCATGCCCAACCTTGTGCTGTTCTTATCAAACCAATCCAAGCATAATCGCCAATTAAAAAATTACGATAAAGAAAATCGAGTTCTTCTTGACTCGTTATTGTCGCTAAATAACCGCCAAGGTTTTCAGCATTTAACTTGGCCTCATCCCATGTCATTTTTTCGTTCGATAGGGTGTAATAATGCCCATTATTCGGATTTAACTTCCAATTATACCCCCCTGGCAGTTCGGATTTTGTCTGAACTTGGGTAGAGACTGGGCTGGAAATCCCCAATAGAAATCCCATCGTTAGAATTAACACGGCTACGATCGACAGCGTTCTTTTTCGGCTACCCATGATAGACTCTCCCCGGTTTTCGTATGGTGGTTTTTGTGAAATCCGTTCTACCCTCTTGAGAGGATATAACCATAGATTTCAACTCGTTTCAAGTGAATTCAGTCTATTGTAGAATAATGCGTGCTTTGAATCGATCGCAAAAAAGTATCAAAATCAAATATCAGTGACCAATGCCCTCTTCCAGAGGGGGAGAGAATCAATGCTAGAACTTAAACCCTAAACCCTAAACCCTAAACCCTGCTTTTCCCTAGATTCAAGCGCATTCTGGAAAAGGGATTTTTCGGTTATACTTTCTGACGTTTCTATCCTATTTTGATAGAATCTATTCAGAACGAGTGCATTGCATTGGAGGAACGTACAGGGTGCTGGATATCAAGTTAATCCGTGAAAAGAAAGAGTGGGTCGAGGCGCAGATTCGCCGCCGTGAGCCGGGTGTCTCGCTGGATGAAATCGTCGAACTGGACGGAAAGCGCCGTTCGCTCCAAACGAAGACGGACGAGATGAAAGCGCGCCAAAAGACCGTCAACAAAGACATCCCCCAGCGCAAGAAAGCAGGGGAAAACGTCGACGAACTGTTGATCGAGATGCGAAAACTTGCGGACGAGATCAAGCAGAACGCGAACGATCTTCGCGATTGCGAAGTGGCGCTCACGGCGAAAGTGGCCGAACTGCCCAATCTGCCCCACGAATCCGTTCCCACCGATATGGACAAAAGGAACAACCAGGTGGTCAAAACGTTCGGGGAAATTCCGACGTTCGATTTCGAGCCGAAAAATCACCTCGAACTGGGCAAGATGCACAACCTGTTCGATTTCGAGCGCGGGGCCAAGATCGCCGGTTCCCAGTTCCCGCTCTACATCGGCATGGGGGCCGAGTTGGAGTGGGCGCTGCTCAACTTCATGCGCGAACACAACTGCGGCCGGGGCTACACGCCGATCATCCCGCCCTATCTGCTCAACCGCGAAACGACTTACGCTTCCGGCAACCTGCCCAAATTCGAGGATCAGCTCTACAAATGTAAAGACGATCCGTTTTACCTGCTGCCCACGAGCGAGGTGCCGCTGACCAGTCTCTATCGCGGCGAGATTTTGGACGAAGACGATCTCCCGCTCAAGTTCACCTCCATGACGCCCTGCTTCCGGCGCGAAGCCGGAACCTACGGGCGGGAGGAACGCGGCCTCGTGCGGATTCATCAGTTTCACAAAGTGGAGATGTACAAAATCACCACGCCCGAAACGTCTTACGATGAATTGGATCAAATCGTCCTGGACGCCGAACACATCGTTGAAGCGCTGGGACTGCACTACCAGACAGCGCTGCTGGTAACCGGCGACATCGGCAACCAGGCCGCCAAGACCTACGATATCGAAGTGTGGCTGCCCGGTCAGGACGCTCACTACGAAGTGTCGTCGTGCAGCAACTGTGAAGACTATCAGGCACGGCGCGGCAATATCCGTTACCGCTCCAAAACGGACAAGAAAGTACGTTTCGTCCATACGCTCAACGGGTCGGGACTCGCCACGCCACGGCTGATGGTGGCGATTCTGGAGAACAACCAGCAGAAAGACGGCTCGATCGTGATTCCCGATGTGCTGCGAAACTACCTGGGCGGCAAAGAGCGTCTCGTGCCTGGAAACTAGTACTCTGACCAACAAATAATGTCGGGTGAAAAATCCCCTCTCCCTCTGGGAGAGGGTCAGGGTGAGGGCGGTAATGCAAAAGTTTTTTCAATCATACAATGGCTGCTTAAACACGATATCTTGTCGTTTCATCTGCAAAGTCTGACTTTTTACCGGATCGTAAGTGATAACCAACCGAAAGGAAACGAATTTCATGCGCCTGACGATTCCAATTGTGCTTCTCATATTAGCCGTCTGCCTGGCGGGACAACCGTTGGCCCGCGCGGATGATTCGACGGAAAAGGTTCTGCTTCGGAACCAGTTCAAGGAAGGGGAGACCGTTTATCTGACTCTGAAAGCCACATCGAAAGGCACGATTCAAACCGCAAAAAACGGAGCCTCCCCCTCGACAATCCCGATCGACGATGCGCTCGATACGGCGGCTTCTTTTAAGACGCTCTCGATCAACGAAACCGGCTGGGCGACGATCCAGGTCAAACTCGAGCGTTTGCTGATGACCAGCGCCTCGCTTGGGGGAAAATCTCACGACCTGCTGAAGCGTTTGGGATTGGGAGAGGAAAGCGCCTCATTCGAGATCGATCCAGTGGGCAAAATGAAGACCGTTTCGCTCTCCGATGAACTCGGCTCGGCACTGAAAAACACCGTTCGATCCACCACCCGCCAAAGCCCCTACTTGACGCTGCCATCCGAAGCGGTGGCCTTGGGATTTATCTGGAAGGAACGCAAACAAGTTCCAATGGTGGGAGCCACTCGGCCGATCGTCTCCGATTCGACCTACACACTGGAACGAATCGAGGAGCGGGATGGAGAAAAGATCGCGGTCATTCAATCCGAAACCACGATCGGCGTGAAAAGTCTCCCCATCGATTCGTCGTCACCCACTCAGGAAGGCCACTCGGTCGTTATCCGGTATCTGCTCAAGGAATACAAGACGCATGGGACGGGGACAATCGAATTCAACATCGACCGGGGGCAGATCGTTCATTTCAAAACCGTTCAGCAGGCCATCCGCCACAATGTCGGAAGCACCGAGATCAACAAAGCCTCGTTCGAGGGCGATGTCATCCAGAAATTCACCCAAACGAACGAAGGAACCTACTCAACCACCCCGCCCACCGAATCCTCGGATGAAGCCTCTTCGGAAAAATAATTGTTGTTTTATCGTATTATTCTGAAAACAGTTTTGTAGGATGGGTCACGCTTTTCGACCCATCGATTGGGATTCTTATTTAATTACAAAACGATCATTTCCTTCGAGGATTGGTTGAGCACTTCGCAGCCGTCTTCGCGGATGACGACGGTGTCTTCGATTCGGATGCCGCCCAGGCCGGGGATGTAGACACCTGGCTCGATGGTGATGACGTTTCCCGGTTCCAACTTCCGGTCGAAGAGGGGGGACATGCGGGGGAACTCGTGTATCTCCAGGCCCAGCGAATGGCCGAGACCGTGAACGAATTGATCGACTCTCCCCGCCTTGCGGATAACCGCGCGGGCGAACTCATCGGCCTCGATTCCCGGCATCCCCGCTTTGATGTTGGCCGCCGCCGTTCGATTCGCTTCGAGCACACAAGCGTACATCTCTTTCAACTCATCGCTGGGTTCACCGAAAAAGACGGTGCGCGTGATATCCGAGCAGTAACCTTTCCAGACACAGCCGAAATCCATCAGCACGATATCGCCCTTGCGTAAGGGGCGGTCACTGGGTTTTCCGTGGCAGAGAGACGAATTCGGGCCAAACAGCACCAGCGACTCGAATGATTCTTTCGCCGCTCCCGCTTTCCACATCTCGTGTTCGAGTGTATGGGCCAGTTCGCGTTCGGTCATGCCTTCGTGAATCGTACCGAGCGCGGCGGCGAGGGCGTCTTCGGCGATTCGGAGCGCCTGGCGCATGAATTGGATTTCCTCCTCGTCTTTCACCGCGCGCAGCGATTCAACGATCTCTTTCATACCCACGTATTCTTTGGCGGGAATGGTTTCCGTTATCGTGAGGAAGCGGTCGTAACTGCAATGCTCGCTCTCGAACCAGACCGTCTGCCGTGAGAGATCGCCGACGGTATCCCGGATGGCCTCGATCTCCTTGCGGCTGCCTTGGATCACAGCCTCGAAAGCGGGGGCCTCGCTGGCGACCTGTTCGGCGTAGCGCCCGTCGGTGAGGATGTAACACCGATCCTGGGAAATCAACAGAACACCGTGGGTGCCGGTATAACCGGAAAGGTAGCGAACGTTGGGAAGGTGGGTCACGAAGAACCAGTCGGCGTTGTCCAGGTTCATTCGTTTGAGGATGGCATCGACGCGCTTTAAATCGTTCATGGGTATTCATTCTCCATCAGGATGTCAGTCTGTCAGACCATGAGGATACAAGGATTACCCGAATTAGACAATCTCATCCCCGTGGGATTAAAAAATATGAAATAACCTTATACTCTAAGCGTTAAGGCAGTGAATACAATAAGGAAAATGGTTATTACAATGATTGTAGAATCAAGAAACGTGGTACTCCGTTCGACACTATTTGCCATCCTATCGATAAGCGTTCTGCATTCCGGTTTCGCAGAGGATATCTGGACCCGCGATCTCGATAAACAGCGCCCCAGTCAGCGGCCCGCACTGGAAGCACGTTATAACGCTTCCAGCCGGGATGCTTTTCTGATCGAAGCCGAACGCTATTCCATCCAACTCGATCTGCGGAATGCCGACCGTCATGCGATTTCCAAGATGAACGCTTCCGGTCAGACGCTGTTCCATCACGGCCATTTCACGATTCAAGACACGAACGGCAAAGTCTGGAATTCTCTGAATACGGGGCGGCCCTCCCGGATCAACCTCTATCGCCGCGGCCCCTATTACAACGAAATTCATTGGCTGGATATCGCTTTCACGGATCGAAAAGGAAAGACGCTGCCCGTGCGCGGCGAGGTGGTTTTTTATAGTTACGCGGAGTCGTGCCGGATCGGGCTGGTCCTCCATGCAACCGAAGCGATTCGGATTGAGCAGACCGCCATGATCCTGGAATTTGATCGCGACGCCCGCCCCATCGATATTCCCATTCCCAATGCGTCTCAACAATGTATCGCCGCCGCCGGGAAGAACCGGAGTCCGATGGCGTGGTTTTCGACGACCTCTCCCCAGGCGGCATTCACTATTGAAAATAAGAATCAATTACACATTCAATGGGGCAAGAAAAATGCTTCGTCACAGGCAACGGCCTTGACGCCAGGGCAGCCGCTCCAATTCGATGCGGGATTCATCGTTCTGAGCGAACCGGATCGATGGGACGAACTTCAGGCGGAATTGGAACCGCTGGATAATTCCCGCCTCGATCTGATCGAAGGGCTGCATTTCAAGCACGATCCACGCCGGGGCGATTACGTGGTTTCAACGCACAATCCCGGCGGCTTCAGTTATCACTACTACAAAAACAGGAACGACTACCGCCGCGCCCGTATCCGAATCCAAAATACCGATCTCCCGCGAAAAATCTATCTACGGCAAGACGTGACGACCGGCACCAAAGGACAAGTCGAATGCGGCGTGGTGCTCGATGCGAATAACGAGTTACTGCCGATCACGGTTCAGATTAGCAAAAACTTCGCCGGAGAGAAAGAAGAAAAGTTTTTCAATCCGAAAGATACCCCTTTCAGTGAAACGTTTGTCCCGCTTCATCTGGATGCCGAAGAGACCTGCGAACTGGTCAGCCTTCAGCTCTATCAGGACTGGGGAAACCATCCACTCAAACAATTTTCGTCGCTGGGGGCCTGGATGGATTATTTCCACATGTCGACCGGCGTGACCGAAACGACCTGCTACGTTCCCTTCAAGTACCATACGGGAATCAGCATCGCCGATCTGCGCGGGATGAGCGGCCGAATGTGGGAAAGCCAGCCGCAGCACGATAACGTCGGTGGGCATATCTTCATGGAATATCAAGCGGCGGACCGTCCCGGCAAACGCCAGGCCATCGAATATCTAAGCACGTCGTATCATTCGACCGGCCCCAACTGGGCGCACATCACCTTCGAGTTTCTCTCAACCGACAAACGAGTACTCACCCAGCTGGAAACGTTTGAATACGCCCAGTTGGATGAATTACGGAATTTCATTCGCCTGCGAGTGAAAGCGCTCGAAGATGCCCCCATCGATGACTGGGCCAAAGATTTCCGCATCATGCAGATCGATACGCATACACAACATCTGCGCTATCAAAAAGTAACCTATATCGACCGTGCGGGGAAGACGGTAACGAAACCGATTGCGTTCGATGATTCATGGACGCTGGCCGGAGAGCCGATGTCCCGCAAAGCACCCGCCGCCGTCCTATGGAACTCACCCAAAGGGAACAACGCCTTCGTAATTGAACGCTGGCGGGGAACGATCGGTTCGAAACCGTTGGACGGGCTGGCGGTCTCCTGTGAAGGCCGCGCCAATGGCGAGAGCAACCTTGTGCTCGTTCCCCAAAGCAACGCCAAAGGTCTCGTCAAAGGCGACGAGTTCGAGATCGATCTCTTCATCATGCCGTTCGGAAAAAAGGGAGACGATCACACCCGCGCGTTTAAGGAACGGGAACGTTATGGACTCAATCCCGTTCGGATTTCGGACATTCGTTCGGG
>CAZSIZ010000246.1:0-9579 GCA_964606645.1 uncultured bacterium | reverse complement strand
GTTTTACTACCTGAAGTTGCAGGGCAAACCTGTCAACACCGGCCATCTCTGGGCCATGTGATTCGATAGAGTGGTTCGGGCATGCCCCTGCACATTCCTAATCCGGCAGAGCCGGAACCAAACGGGGTTTCGTATTATCGGTTTGTGAGGAATGGTGGGTCGAAAAACGTGACCCACCCTACATTCTGATGGGCTGGATTGAACGTGGGCAGGCACAAGACCTGCCCCTGCATATTTGTCAGAAAATCTCCGGGGCTTGCCTGTTGTGGGGATTGCTTTTAGACTTCATAGTAAGTGGCAAACCAATCTTTACCCTTCAAATCATCTATTCAATCACGGAGACAGTTAATGGGAATTACGATTAAGCCAACGGATGTACGACCGGGAACCAAGCTCGAAATCGATGGCGAGGTCTACGCCTGCACCAAATACGAGCACGTGGCTCCCGGCAAAGGACAAGCCTTTATCCGCATTAAAATCAAGCACATGAAAACCGGCCGCGTTTTGGAAAGGACGATCAAATCGAACGACTCCTGCCAACGTGCCATCCTCGATCCGCAAGACGTTCAATTTCTATACCGGGATGACGAGCTTCACTTCATGAATTCCGAATCCTACGAACAGTTCTCACTTCAGCCGGAAGCGCTCATGGGAAAAGACCTTTATCTCAAGGATAACACCAACTTAACACTGCTCTTTTACAACGGCGAACCGGTCGATGTGGAAATCCCGATTTTCATGGAACTGGAAGTGACTGAGACCGAACCTGGAGTGCGGGGCGACACAGTGTCGGGAGCGACAAAGTCCGCGACGCTTGAAACAGGAGCGACCGTTCAGGTTCCGCTCTTTATCAATATCGGAAACAAGCTTAAAATCGACACTCGAGACGGAACCTACGTCGAACGCGCGTAATACCAGAATTTATTTCTTTCGATCCCTTTAATCCTCCTCACGTTCCGGGGAGGATTTTTCAAATCCTATTCCCCAGCCATTAATCGGAATAACTGAACCTCACCGGATTGCAGAATTTGCTGGTAAAACTGTTGGTCATCCAAGTATGATAGATGGCCTAAACGGGCTGTGATCGGATGAGATTTTTCATCCGGAATAAAGAGATAGTATTGCATGCCCATTTCCAGTAAGCGTTTGTGAATTTTCGGATAGGGTTGTCCGTATAGGGGTATTAGACCGCAGTCATCCAAATGAATGATTTGAATGTCGTCACGGTAGACGTGATACCGGTTGTCGTGAGTTAAAACGACACTCTTTTCCTCGGCGTTTTGGTTGAGATACTGCCAGGCTTTCGATTCCGGTGGATACTTGAGGCGGTAATAGTTTTCTGCGGAGATGCCCGAATGGCTGAACAACGACAGGGAGGGATCGGGTATTTTCGGTCCCATTAATGAAAAAGAGACGCCCGAAACACTCGCCATCGAAAGCAACGCGATTCCAAACAGGGGTAACACAATCCGTTGCTGAATCTGTGCCAGAAACCGGCCTGCGAATATCCCTAACACGGGGAAAACGGCAATCGTGTGATACCAATACAAGCCGGAGATCACGTATTGATAAATAAAAAGCAGCAATAAAAGCAAGCCACCAGTGAAGAATAATTTCTGATCCTTCCGCCATCCCAAAAAGAACGCGGGGAAAAATATCCCAAGGCAAACCGGCGCGAAACGCCAATCGTACAGAAAAATCCAAAAACTATTCCTGATTTTCCACCAAAGCGTCGATCCCAGTTGCGCTGCGCCAAAACCATGATTCAGCCACTCCCGATTGCACGACTCAAGCACATCCAGATTGATATTTCTTCCCCCGAAAATTTCCGGGAAAAAGGCGTAAACGGGATTTCCCGTTACGATCCAATTGCGTACATACCACGTCAATCCCAGCCCGAACCAGAACAATACTGTCAAAACGGCCCGAATCCATTGCGTCTTGTCCGTAGAATTCGCATAGAACGCCCATCCAAGAGCTACGATCAAACACGGCCAGACGATCCACCCTAAATAGTTGATATGAGGAAAAATGGCCGCTACGGCAATTAAAGGCTGAAACGCTCGACAGGAGGGCCGTTCGAAGAAGATCGTCATAAACAGCAAAAACAGGCACGTATAGAGCATCACCAGGGAATAATCGGACACCCAGACAAAATACGTGCTCACATAAGGCACACATCGAAACGAAAGAACGGCCAATACAGCGGCCAACCGGTTGCGGAACAGACGTAAAACCAAACAGTAGATCACAACGATACTGCCTAGTCCCGCAAGTGGAGGCAGCAACTGGCCATATAAATCCGACCAATGGCCGAACAGCGTCGCCGTTACGGCTTGGTGCAATGGGAAGAGATGGGGATAATTCGCTCCCAATCCCAACCCAACCTGCAAGCAGACCAGTACGGGAAAACCGCCTTGCTGGTATGTGATCTTTCCGTAATGCGTGTAAAGGATCAACGCATCCCAATAATCGACGGGAAAGAGGAGCGCATGGTAGAAACTGAGAATCGTGAGAAAAACCAAAACGCCCCATGCACACCAATAAAGGATGGTATGAACAGGCGTTTGAAACGATTCGGCAGGGGCCGATTCTTCTTCAGCACACCAATCCCACCGTTTTTTCAATAAGACAAGGAGAAGGCAAAGAGCCGCCAGCGTAAGAAGGATCGTAAAACGATTGAGTAAGAAGAATATCGCAAACAGTTCTAAAACAAACGTCGCCAAGCCGATTCCGACAAATACCCCGGCGACTAATTCGGTCACTCGCGGCAGCCGGATAAACAACCGCAGGAAGAGGACACCAATGACGCCATGCAGGATCAGCGAGACGGTCTCACAGACGAAATTCGTTATGAACGAATCGGGTAATTGGAAAGAAAGAACGGGTAAAACGTTGAAAAACGAGATATAAGTATACCAATAGGGCGTGGTATTGCTTTCTACACCTCTATAGGGCGGAATATTACTATCGACACTCAAAAACTGGAAGCAGCAAATTCCCGCCCAGATTAGAATCGCAATCGAAACCGATAGATCGAACAGACGGCGCTTATCAATCGGACGTCCACTCCTCTCCAATAACCATCCTAAAAGCGTCGATATACCGTTGGCGAGTGTTTTCGACGATGTCGTCCGGCAAATCGGGCGCGGGCGGGTTGCGATCCCAGTTGATTCGGTTCAGAAAGTCGCGAACGAACTGTTTATCGAAAGAATCCTGGGCGCGGCCCGGTCCGTAGGTCTCAATCGACCAATAGCGGGATGAATCCGGTGTGCAGACTTCATCGATGAGAGTAATCTTTCCATTCAGAAGACCGAACTCGAACTTCGTATCGGCCAGAATCACCCCGTTTTCACGAGATTTTTTAGCGATTTCCTTGTATAATTCCAGGCTTCGTTCCCGTAATTCTTCACTATCCGGTTTCCCGACGATTTTCACCATTTCCTCAAACGAAATGTTGATGTCGTGACCTTCGGAACTTTTCGTTGCCGGGGTAAAAATCGGTTCGGGCAGTTCGTCGGATTCCTTCAATCCATCGGGCAGGGAAATACCGCATACGGTCTGGTTTTCCTGGTACTCTTTCCAACCCGATCCCGACAAGTACCCCCGGACCACACATTCGACCAAGAACGGTTCGGTCTTTTTAACGAGCATCGAGCGTTTTTTCAAAATATCGGGATGCGCGTTGAACGGTTCGGGAAAATCATTCACTTCGGTTGAAATGAGATGATGAGGCTGAGCGGCCTTCGCCGTGTCAAACCAAAACTTGGACATCTGCGTCAAGATCGCGCCCTTATCGGGAATGCCTTGCGGGAGGATTGAATCGTAGGCACTGATCCGGTCAGTTGCCACCAGTAACAGCATATCACCCAAATCAAAGATATCCCGGACCTTGCCCGTCGCGGTTGGTGAAACACCAGGTATGTCGATCGAAGTAATTGCGTTGCTCATATTAAATTATCCTTTTCGAAGTAATTTCTGTATTATAAACGTCTTGAAAAATTCAATATTTGAGTCGTTTCCCGCACCCGTCACATCCGGAACCAAACAGGGTTTAGTGTCTATTGGTCTGGCAATTAAAAGAGTCATCAAAAAATCGATACGCTTTTGCATTGCCTCCCTCACCCTAGCCCTCTCCCAGAGGGAGAGGGGATTAAAGAAGCGTTTATTATACAAGAATATCTTTTGATTTTAATACCACCGTTCGAGAATTCGTCAACTCGCATGGAAAAATCTATTGAAGGTTACTCGCGAATCGTTTCTAACACGCTCATGTAAAAAGTCAGATATTGCAGACGAAACGGCAAGAAAGAGGTTTGATACATCAACCTTTATACTATACCTTGTGGTCACTGAAAGCATTTTCGACATTTTGCCGTTTCGTTTTAGCGGGCGTTTCCCGATCGAACTCTTTATCACCACGAAGATAGGCGGCAGCTTGCTCCGGCGGCATGGGATTGATATAAAATCCTGTACCCCATTCAAAACCAGCGACTTGCGTCAGTTTCGGCGTGATCTCCAAATGCCAGTGATAATGTGAGAGTGAATCGGTAGACTCACCGCAAGGCGATGTATGCAGCATGAAGTTATAGGGAGGGTCTCGTAAAACCGATTTGATACGTTTGAGTACATCCCGCAGGATCAGAGCGAAATCAGTTATAAGTTGCCCGGAAATCGTTTTAAAATGGCTTTGATGTTTTTTTGGCAGAATCCAAATTTCAAAAGGAAAACGAGACGCATAGGGTGTAATAGCAACGTAATTTTCATTCTGGAGCACCATCCGGCTTCCGGCTTCCTTTTCCTGGCGGACAATGTCGCAGAAAATGCAGCGATCGTTGCATGCATAGTAGCTTTTCGCTCCGGTCATTTCCTCATTCACCCGTTTGGGAACAATGGGGAGTGAAATGATTTGCGAATGAGAATGGTCGAGAGACGCTCCGGCATCAACACCTGAATTTTTGAAAATCATGATATATCGGAAACGGGGATCTTTGCTTAATTCAATGATTCTATCACGATACGCCTGGACAACCGCTTCCGCTTGCGGTTCGCTGTAATCGGCGTAGGAAAGATCGTGAGAAGGATTTTCGATGACGACTTCGTGTACCCCAAGACCGGTAAGACATTCATAAACTCCGTCTTGGTGCGTTTCAAGTTCTCCTTCTTGCACTAACGCAGGGAACTTGTTGGGAACAACCCGTAGCGTCCATTCGGAGTGTCCATTCGCATGGGCTGGCTGCCTGTATTCCATAATTTCATGAGGGGTTTTCTCCTCATTCCCAGGGCAAAACGGACAAAATCCCTGATTTTTTCTATGAAAAACCGTGATAAAATCCGTTGGGCGTTTGGACCGCTCCGTCGCGATAATCACCCAACGGCCTATCACCGGATCTTTTCTTAATTCGGGCATCAATCTCTCCCTCACCGAATAAAATGGAAAGGGGGAGAAATGGAACATTCCAATTCACTCCCCTCCATTCTATCTTGAATCAATATATAAAGGCTTTCAACTCCGGTCAATTGAAAAGGATGTAGTAACAGAAATATCCCACTCAATCCAACGTTTATTGTGAGTTATGTTGTGGAATCACGAACCTCCACGGGAATGCTTCCCAAATTGTGAACGACCGACGAACCACCATGCAAACAGAGTTTGCCGTGCAGAATCCCCAAAGCCGCTGTATCTTCTGCGGTTATCGTATATTCAGCCACTCCGGCAGCGGAATCGGATTTTGCACACACGGTCCGGCTGGCGTTCAATTCTGTATCACCATCGTATAGATGGAATTCCACTGAGAATAGTGTCAAATCGATCGGATTTCCATCTTCATCCCGACAGAAAAAAGTCAGGATAATCCCTGTATCGTTTTGATTGATTCGAATGGGCGCTGTCATGAATTCACCTCATACCGCGGTCTGCCTGGGAATTTGACGAATATTTTGGGATTCACGGGGATTGTCACATCGAGGTAGATTCTGTAACCATCACCCGCAAGCGATCCCTTCGCCCCTTCCCAGGATTGACCGAGCGTCCGTCCGGTCCGGCGAAGAAGAACGTCTCCGGACCCGATCCCTTTCTGATTTGGACCGATATCTGACATAAGTAATCTCCCTGTTGAGTCTTCAGAATGTGGTTACCACGACGTATCCGGGGCTAGATAAAACGTTCCATCGAGCAACGGCGTCGAAGAACGAATTTCTCTGGACGCTTTCGTTGCCGTCGAAGCATTGGGATAGTAGTAAATCCGGTAGAACGTTTCGAGCGGCGTTGCGAATTGAATGTCCGCCGGCGCAGCGACCTGTACTTCAATATGCGAAGGCATATCCGCCGGGACCTGCCGCGTCGCGTTATCGATAGCACTTTGGGCATACCATAACCGGGCGCGGGAGAGCTCCCTGGATGCGATCTGGGATTCTTGAAAAATGTCATCCAGTTTGATGCTCAAGATCCCGCTGGCCGATGCGATTTCGGCGATCACTTCCGACGTGACTGAATGGACTATGCTGGTCTGAATTGGACTATACGAAGCTTCCGTCAGCGGCGTTCCATCCAGCACGGCGACCTTCGCGGCAATGCCCGGAATGCCTCCTCCCGACGCGGCCAGCGAATAAGTTTTATGCGTTTGAGCCGTCACGCCTCCGATCAAACCGGAGATTAAAATACTGTAATTCCCCGGTGTATCGCCATTGGTTAAATACGTCCCAGTGGCTAAACCGAGTTGAACGGACGCCATGCTTCCGGAAGAAACAGTCGCTCCATCGCTTAAAACCGAAAACGTTAAATTTACTGGATCGGTCGGTGATCCAGTAATCGGATCGGCGGCAGTGACCGTAAAGGGCACATCGTCGCCGATTTCGAAAATCCCAAGATAGTTTTGAGCGTGAACGCTCAGGTTAATGAATAGAAATGCGAAAAATGAAACCCATCGTTTCATGGTGTTAATCCTCCTTCTGTTTCGATTCATTCGTTCTGACTTTCTTATTAATGGATACGCGATCAGCCGGTCAACAAGAAACGGAGTAAAACCGCGATAATCGTTCCCGCCAGACCGCCAACGATCGCGGCAGTGGCTTTGACACCGGCAATTTCAACGCGGTTTTTCCCGATTTGCTCGCTCAGTTCGGCATTCACGTTGTAGATATCGTGGACGAACGATTCGATGCTTTCGAGTTTGGTACGAATGTGTTCGAGTGAAGTTTTGATCTCGACATATTCGCTCGTGTATTTTGTTTCTGAAGCGTTCATCGTATTTTCTCCGAGTAATCTACTGGTCGCACGTTACAGTTTCTGCCAGTCGGACGCATTGTGGATATACGCCCCGTCCTGCGCACTATCCGAGGGGTGATCGTAATAGATCAATTCACCGACATTTCCCGATGGAAGCGACGTGTAAACAGGGAGTTTCAACGGCCCTTCCAGCGTCAACTTTCCGGTGTCCCCATCCAGCAGCATGGCATCCGAATTCGTATCGCTATGCCATTTGAAATTCCGGTCGGAATAAAAATCGACGGTACTGGCGGAAATCGCCATGCGGAATATCGTTCCATAGAGAAGCAACTTATCCCCAATCGAATCGCTGGCAAACTTGAATACACCGCCGGAAAGCATATCTCCACCGGATGTAATATGTCGTTTGACCGTAACGTCGCCATCGTCTCCAGCGATAACCATCAGATCTTCAACCGTGTCGCTGTGAAACTTGACGTTTCGATCAGAAACGATATCGAGATCGAAAGGCGAAATTCCGATTCGATACGACGCATCGAAAAAGCGGAGTTTATCGCCAAGAAAATTCGGGAACTGCATCACCGTTGCAGGAATGATAACGGCTCCCGCAATTCCATTATCTGTTGGATCGAGAACTAAATCGAAGTTCGATCGAATAACGGCCTGGGAACCATCCCGACGGATATAAAAAACGTGTTCGTCTTCAGGCGTTCCGGCATAGAACGTTCCCGCCTGAATCGTGGAAGTGGCAGCGACTAAATCGCCATATACCGAACTGCCGCTTTTCAGAACGAAGGCGTCCTCGATTTGCTCTTGGCCGATTAATGTCTGGGCCATCGAACTATGAGCAAAAACACAACCCGCTACAAGAATGAATAGATATTGAATGAATTTCGTTTTCATCATGTTTACCTCGATTTTGGATTAAAGACTTACGCACTTTCGTATTCGACGATATACCGGTGCTGAATCCGATAATGGGCTTGTGGAGCCGTCACAAAGGTGTACCCTTGCCGATCGGAATCTTCGATATAATCAACGTCTTTTTGCTGTAGAACACCATTGACAAAAACATCGAGCGCGTCTGCCCGGAATACGGCCGATGTTGAAAAATCGGTGCGTGAACCATCGGGAGATTCGGAAGGCGCGCGGTCGCTTCCGTGATAGTGCGCTTCTCCGAGAAGCATCCGGGGACGAACATCGACAATGTATGAATTGACGCTGTCGTCGGACGATTTGATCTGCGTGGCTCCTACCCGGTGATAGATCTGAGCGAGCGTCATCGAACCAGCTGAAGCGCTGGGAGTCGACGGAGCCGCCGCCTCCTCCCCCTGAACCGTCTCCAATTGACCCAGACTTGAAAGCACGACGAGATCGATTCTGGGATTGACCGCCGGAGCGGTGAACGAACCACCAGACGGTAAAACCTGCTGTGATGCCAAACCGGCCAAATAACCATCGAGAACGGCCCATCCTTCCTTGACTTTTACGGTCATATCCGGGCTGTCGGCGGGTTGAACCGTCAGTGATTCGTCTCCGCCGGATGTAATAACCGCAGGAGACGCCTTCGCAAATAGAGAGACGCATACTTTGTGCAGCAATTCAAAAACGGTCACGAGATTACCGTTCCAGAGATTCAATTTCGCCGAGGTCAGCGGCGCTTCCTGGAAATCGAACATCGTGGACGAATTTTCCGTATTATTGGGATCGTATTGGCCGTATTGAGCCATGTTTCGCCTCCAATGATTTATTGATTATTCAAGGGGACGGGTTCGGAACGTTCTTTCGAGAAGACAAACGGTTCCCCGCTTAAAGAACATCCATCGCTTGAGTCTTTCAGAACTTCACCCAAGCAAATCCCTTCCTGCGTGAGAAAACGTTTAGCCCATCTGTCCAGCAACTTTACCGATCCGCATCGCGCCCACATCCGCCCGACACTTACCGGAAATACTTCCGTCAGTTCGGTTAATTGACATCGATCCGTTAACACACCGTACGAATCCAATACGGCTAAAAGCGGATCGCCACGTTCGCAGATAAACAGCAACGGTTCCTCCGAGTCTTCGGACCGCTCTTCACGAATACCGGTCAGAAGCGTATTCCGGTCAGCGCTTTTATAGACCAGTGATCCTTCAAGAACATCCGTGACCCGATCGATCAGCCGATAGCATGTTTTCCCGTTGTAGATGCTGCCGGGACGGTGACCGCATTGGCCATTGGCGCTGTGGCAGATCGAGCATCGCCACGAGTCGTATTTCCAGGCCAGTGACACTTCCCGGTAAATTCCGCCGTCGATGTTGTCAATAGCCGGGTACCTTTGACCCACCCAGAGTCGGGTTGGTTTGACCCGT
>CAZSIZ010000245.1:0-9591 GCA_964606645.1 uncultured bacterium | reverse complement strand
TTTCTTCAGCCTCCTTTCCGTCCATGATGGAATCAAGGATTACTCATTTAAACTAAGTAATTATACTCGTTTTCTTGATTCTTGACTGATTTTCTCATTATTGATCGCATCATGTCAAGTCTCCTTCCTATCTTTGATATTTTTTTATAATATGGGGTACGTAAATTTTATGTATTGTCGATAAGTTGTGGTTTGATTCCCAGTTTTCGACTTTTTGCCGTTTCGTCCTTACATTTTTATCCGATCGATCGCACTCCATGAATTGATTACAAGAGGCTCAACGACTATGCCAAATCAACCATTTAATGGCTTTTCAAAGAAATCCCTTCGATTTTTAACAACCGTGAAAGCCAAGAACGACAAGGAATGGTTTATCGACCACAAACGTGAATACGAACGCGATTTGCTGGAGCCGCTTCGCAGTCTCGTTCGCGGCCTCGGCCCATCCATGCTGACGATCGATCCGAATTTTGAAATCACACCGTCGGTAAACAAAACCATTTCACGACTTTACCGCGATACCCGCTTCTCGAAAGATCAATCCCTGTTTCGGGATCGGATGTGGATCACGTTCAAAACCCGGAAAGACTGGCAAGGCCATCCCGGCTTCTTCTTCGAGATTGCCCCGGACGGATACCGTTACGGAATGGATTACTATCGCGCATCCCCCGGCACGATGAAACAATTACGCGAACGAATCGACGAGCATCCAAAGGAATTTTCAAAAATCCTATCCCTCTTTTCAAAACAAAAAACCTTCGTCGTCGAGGGAGAGAATTACAAACGGCTATTCGATCCGACGAAACCGGACGCCATCCAGAACTTTTACCAGCGTAAGAATATATATTTCGTCTGCAACCGGGAGATCGACGATATCCTGTTCAGTGAAAAACTCGTAAAACGAATGATAACCGCTTTCAATTTACTCGATCCGATTTACTGGTATTTCATGAAACTCAATTGACACTTCACCGCTCTCAAATCCCCTCTCCCTTTGGGAGAGGGTTAGGGTGAGGGTGAAAATGCAAAAGCGTATCGATTTCACAATCGCCTTTTCAGTCAAATAAACCCTAAACCTTGTTTGGTTTCGGCTACGCCGGATTAGGGTTGGATAACAGAAACGAGTAGGGGCAGGCCCCTGTGCCTGCCCATGTTCAATCAAACCCATCATTTCAAGAGTAACAAACGAAAGGAGAACCGGACAATGCCACGACGTTTTGGAATATGGATCGAAGGCCAGTACGTTGAAACGAAAAACGTAGACATCATCAAAAATCCCTACCAAGGCAATCTCTTCGCAGAAACCTGCCTGGCAGAAGAAGCGGAAATCGAACGGGCAATCGATTCGGCAGTAAAAGCCTTCGACGTAATGCGCTCCCTGACCCGGGGCGAACGGGCGAGCCTGCTTTACGCCATCAGTGACGGCATTCATTCCAATCGCGAAGAACTGGCGCTGTGGCTGACGCAGGAATCCGGCAAACCCATCGACGCCAGCGAACTGGAGATCGTACGCGCCGCAACGACCTTCCAGCTGAGCGCCGAAGAAGCGATGCGAAACACGGGCGAAGTCGTCGCACTCGATGGCTCGAAGAAAAACCAGCCGTATCGCGGCCATTACGAACGCTTTCCCATCGGCCCTGTATCGGCCATCACCCCCTTCAACTTCCCCCTGAACCTCTCGGCGCATAAGATCGGCCCGGCGCTGGCGGCGGGTAATTCCGTGCTGCTCAAACCGCCGGTGCAGTGCCCTACCCTGCTCTACCGTTTTGCGGAAATCGCGAAGGACGCCGGGCTTCCGGACGGGGCGCTGAACGTGCTGCACTGCAATCCGCCCGCCGCCGAACGCCTCGTCACCGACGAGCGAATCAAGTTGCTCTCGTTCACCGGAAGCGCCGCCGTCGGGTGGCGTCTCAAGCAGATCGCCGGGAAAAAGAGAGTGCTGCTCGAACTGGGCAACAACGCCGGAGCCATCGTTCATAAAGACGCCGATGTCAAACACGCCGCGCAACGGCTGGCGCTCGGAGCGTTTTTCCAATCCGGCCAGGTCTGTATCTCCGCGCAACGCCTATACATCCACGATAGCGTGGCCGATGAATTCACCCAGCGTTTTCTCGAAGCAGCCAAAGCACTGCCTGTCGGCGATCCTCAGCAAAAAGGCGTCGTCATCGGCCCGATGATCGACGAAGCGTCGTTGACACGGGTCGTTTCGTGGGTGGAAGAAGCCAAAGCGGCGGGCGCAAACATTCTCCTGGAAGGCAAGAAAAATGGAACCGTACTCTCCCCAATCGTGCTGACTGACGTCCCAGCGGATGCAAAGATCGCGTGTGAAGAGGTTTTCGGTCCGGTGGTGCTAATCGAGCGTTATTCGGATTTCGACGACGCGCTGGACCGGATCAACGCAAGCCGATACGGCCTGCAGGCCTCCATCTTCACCCACGACATTCGGCTCATCGAGCGGGCCTATCGAACGTTGGATGTCGGGGGAGTCATCGTCAACGATTTCCCCATTTTCCGCACCGATAATTTCCCGTACGGCGGCATCAAGGATTCCGGGCTGGGCCGGGAAGGCGTGCGTTTCGCCTTCGAAGAGATGACAGAAATAAAAATGCTGGTCATCCACACCACCGGATAGGACTCTGCCACACGTGTTTAGATAAGTAACAATAACGTGTAGGGGCAGGCCCCTGTGCCTACCCTAAGAATGACAGACCAATAGCATTCTATAAAACCACGACCTTCATTCGATTCTTCCACCGTCAATTCGACTCAAGTGATACGACCTTATTCGCACCAATGATTTTCCATAAACCGACACGGGCTGAGGTCTCCTCGGTTTGAAACGGTTGATGCCAATCGCTCCAAAGCGACCATTCGCCCACGCTGTCTCGTTCGCGCACACGGGCGAAGTAGATCGTGGACGGTTCCAGGCGATCCCGATCCGCAAGTTGGGATAGAAACCGTCCCGAATTCACATCGACGCGAACGCGATCCGTCCCCTCGATCCCGTTCGATTTCCAGACGATGGTCTCTCCGTGATCGTCACTGGCCAGTTCAACTTCCCATTCACCCGGCGTCCCTGTTCCCCGGAATTCGGTTTTGATCAAGACCGGATTTCGAGGACAAACCACGGGACCAATCGGTTTGGTGGAAATCATAAAATTATCGATCCATCGCGATTGAGCCACCGGCGAACCTTGGTTCCAATACGTTTCGAGAAAGACCGCGTTGATTCCATGCTTCGTGTAGTTTCCCCGCCAATCCAGCCGCGTCCGTTCCGCTTCCAGCCGTCCGTCGATCCAGAGTTGATTGAGTCCGTCTTTTTCGCCGGGCGTATTCAATTTAACGCGCGCCTCCACACAGACCCAGCACCCCGATTCTTCCGCGCTGTGAATATTAAAACGGGCGGTGGGTTTGTTTCCAAGCCAGCGCAGCCGGTCAAAATCGTTGTAGCGCCGTGTGACGACGTTCGAACCGGAAACACCCGTCGCCGGATCCAGCGTCAGTGTTTCGCCGGAACTCCACACATGGGAAATCATCGCCTGCGCCCAATTCGATGAAACCAAACTGGTCGCCCGCGACAGTTTCGCCGGACCGCCACCGGTCCAGCCGTACTGATGTTTGACGTAAATGCGCCAGTAGATTTCTTCAAATTTCTCACCCCGGCGGATCACAGGATTCCCGGTAGGACTGTCGCCGAAGAAGACTTTTCGATTGCCCACACCTCTCGATCCTTTTGGATAATGGCTGAGCATGGATTGTCCCGAATCACCGAAATAAACGTCCTTGGTCAGACTTCCCGATGACTCGCCGTAACGTTTGGTAGGATCGTCGAAATCATCATACCAAATAATGGAGGATTCGTTTTCATTAGGCTGAGGATTCAGCATGACCACACGGTCGATGCGCGGCGCTTCAGACGCGATGACATCCCCAGCCGACAAGAACAAGAAGCACAATAAAAACATTAAGAAAGCAGCAGCATTCATGAATTAATCCCTTCTTTTCAATCATTGCGCGATTCACGTTGTCATCTTGGAATAGCGCGAATTCCATATTTTACAATTATATTTCATTCATCCATATTTTTTTTCGATTTCAACCCAAATACACGCTTAATAAAAATACGATTTCTATCTGATTTTTTATAGGTTATGGAGTTTAACTCGATTTGAAAAAATAAATCGAAAAAAATACTAAAGGTTTTCTCAAGTTGTGCCGATAATAGTGCCGACACGGGAGGAATCCATCGATTTCGCCCGTCTTGGTGTTGAATAGAGCGGTTTTCAAAAGTATCGTCGGATTAAATACGTTACGACTTGGAAAATCCCGTGCTTTTGCGGGATTTCCCAAACACCATTACACACTTATCTCTGAAAAGTAGTCTAGAACAATTTTTTTATTGAAAGGATATTGTACGACCAGTCATAACCTCGCATCCCGACCAAAGAAGTGAAGGGTATGACTAACTGACCGCCGCAGCCGCCGTTTGAAACCGTAGTTGGGCCATTCGGATCAGCGGGCAACTACGCTTTCCCCCCTGGGAAAGTTCAAGCCCCCCTGAAAATGAATTCCAAACAAAACATACAGAAGGATTATTGCGTCCTCCTTGGCCGTAGCTGGAGTCGCGATCGTGTCCGTATTTGATTGTCTCAGACCGCAACTGTGAGACAACCAAGCCGGAGAGACCGTGTCCGGTTTACCTGCAAACAGTTGTTTTTAGGATTTTACTAGAAATGGCTGTTATCAGGATGTACCTGATTACTGGTTATCAGGATTTTGGCCACACAATAATCCGGACCGGCCTCCGGGTTGAGGGAATCGCCCCTGAGGTTTCGCGTATTAAACGCTGGATGATAGATGTTTTTGCTCTTAAAAAACCGAAATTCGAGGTGAAACATCATGACCTAACGTATTGGATGAATCTCAAACAAACCGAAGCGCCGCATCCCGACCAAAAAATCGTGAGCGTAACGGTTTGAAGCGTGTTTTCCAATAGACATTCGTGAAACGCGCAAACGGACTGCCGCAGCCGCTGCTTGACAAGTAACCTGGCCCATCCAGGTCAGCGGGTGGTTACGCTTTCCCGCCCCGGAAAGTCCAAGCCCCCTGATGCCATCTTATTTTTCGTACGGGATCGTTCTATCCAAATCAGGATAAAACGCCCCGAAAACAGGCGTGATCTGCAAATTCGCAGAATACGCCGTCAACGAAAAGGAGAAGGCCGTTCACGGTTCGACAGGATGGAAGTGCGTCCGGAATCAAGTTCGTTTTCCGTCCCACGGCTCGATCGGTGAAGCATGGATTGAAGAGGTTTATTTAAAAAAATTAAGCCATAACTTCGCATCCCGACCAAGAGAAGTGAAAGTCATGGCTTAACTGACCGCCGCAGCACACCGCCGAGAAATCTGCGGGTGCTACGCTCAATCTGGTATTGCTTTTTACAGAGCCAGTCTAAATAGCACAAGACCGTTCATACGGCCTTCTCTCATTATAGGCAAATTTTGGAAAAACTTTAGCTAAAAAACACTTTCTGAGCGTTTTTAGCCCGGTTTTCTCCGAAAGGCGTCAATGGGAGAAGCCAATCATGGTTATCGAGAGCATCCGTAACAATATTAGCGCCTTAGGAATCATCAACCAACTGTACAAAACTGAAAACCGCCTTCAATCCAATCTCGAACGAATCAGTTCCGGTTTGCGAATCAACCGCGTCGAAGACGATCCCGGTGCGTTTGTCCTCAGCACGAAGTTACAGACTCAATACCGGGGTTTGGCGCAGGCGTCGGAAAACACCCAGAACGCCCTCAGCATGACCTCGACAGCCTCATCGGCAGTGACGCAGACCATCAGCCTGCTCAACGATGTGCGAACGGCCGCTCTCACCGCCGCCGGGACAGGCAGCGCGGCCGAGCAAGCCGTGATTTCCGAGAAACTGGAGGAATTGAACGCGATCGCGAACGATACGAAGTTCAACGATCAATACCTCTTGAACGGCTCCCTCACGACCGATGTGGGATTCAAGGAAGGCACGAAAGATTTCGGCGCATCGATCGCATTCGGCCCGAATGCCACCACGCTTTTCGATGGCCGCTCGTATCTCAATCTCTACTCCACCAACCGGGGCCAGGAAACGATCAAAGCCGGAGCCGACACGGTCTACAACACCGGACTGCTTAACCAGACGGATATCGCCGTGACGGCAGGACAGTTCGTCCGAAACGGTTCGTTAGCCCAATTGACGGACGACCTGGTAGATTTAACGATCAACCGGGGAGTCAGTCTCGCAGTAAATGGAGCGGTTGCCTTTTCCGGAGTACTCGCGGATGGAGTAACCAATTTCAGCGGTTCGGTTTCCATCGGCGGAACTCAAACGGTAAATTCCCTGATTTCCTCCATTCAGTCCACGATCGACACGATGGAAACGGGTTTGGAGATCAACGGGACGGGCGTGATGGAAACCACCGTCGGATTAGACACCGGCACAGGACGGCTGACATTCAACAGTGGCTCGGCGCAGAACGTCTCCCAATTCGACATCGATTTCACCGTAAAGAATGCGGCGGGAACCCAGCAGACGGCATTCAACATCGATCGGGGCGCGAATATCTACAACCAGGAAATCATCGGTACGACGGCGTCGGGCGCAAAGATCGGAAACAATGTAACCGCCGTCACCGGATCGTCGTTCGACAGCGGGACCTTCGACATCACGGTCTCCAACGTTCTCGCCGCCCAGCGAAACCAAATCACGACCGACATCGCGTTCCTGGATACGGGTGGCGCTCCCATGGATGCAACGGATATCGTGGACACCTCGACAATCAATACATTCACGATCTCGGCGGGCGACACGTTCGTCATCGACGGAACCGACCCGGACGGCACGACTTTCTCGGTCACATACACCGTCGGAATCGATACGGGTGACGGCGATGCGATCATTCAGGATTACGGCGACCTGCTCGGCGAACTGAACAACCGCGACCGAAGCAAAAGCGGCTACGGTTTCAACGGAAGCGTGGCCACGATTTCAGCCGGGAAAATCCGCCTGATCGACGACATCGCCGGGACGTCGTCCACCGATCTTCGAATCAGCGTCAGTTCCACGACACCGCAAGTCGTCAACTCGTCCGTCGATACGGCGGGCCGCCGTGAAACCGCCACTTTCTCGATCGACGGCGGAACGGCTCAAACGCTCACCGACGGACAAGTCGCCACGCTTGAGGGCGTCAATGCGTCCGGGAGCACGAAACCGAACGCCACCATCCGAGTGGGAAGCGGATTCTCCGCCGGGGACGATCAATTAAAAACCACAGCACAGGAATACGTCGGCTCGTTGAACGGCGGAACGAATGTCACGTTCCAAAACGGCGACCAGGCAGTGACCTTCACATCGGGAGAAGCCTCCATCTATCCCATTAAGCAATTCCAGCAGGTAACGATGAATTTCGATTCGATTCTGGATGTCACCGCAACGGAATCGGCGGGAGGTAAAACGTATGTCCTCTCCTCGTCCAGCGATCAAGCCAATTTCCATATCGGGATGAATGCGGATAATACCAAATCGTTTCTATTCGCCGACCTGCGCTCGAAAAACTTGGGGACCAGTTCGACGGTCAACCTGGACAGCATCAACGTCACAACCGCATCGGGAGCGTCCGACGCAATCGCGATTATCGACGACGCATTGACTCAAGTCACCGATTTCAGTGGCCGGCTTGGGGCGTTTTCATCCCGGCTGAGCGACACCGTCAATACGCTCGACTATGGCGAGACCAATCTCGAAAGCGCCTACGCCCAGATCGTCAGCGCCGACATCGCCGAAGAAACAACCGAGATGGTGATGAACACCGTACTGCTTCAAGCCCAGGCCGCTGTCCTGGTACAAGCAAATTCAACACCAGTAAACGTCTATGAAATCCTATACGGCCTCGATTAGTCTAAAATCAGTAAAAATAAATCGCAAAACGATCACAAAATAATAATTCTAAATTTGCCCAAAGACTGAAGACTGAAGACTGAAAACTGAAAACTTGACAAAAGAAAGCGTTAGAACAAATAGCGAATTTCCGCTAAAATAAAAAACAGTGCCCGATTGCCGGTATTCACGGAAGAATCCAATCGGGCCGGGAGGAATCCGATTATGAGTTTTTTCCGTATCAACAACAATCTGGGCACCCAGCAAGCCACGCAGGAACGGCTGCTGAACGACCGCATCGGCAGTCAATTGAAAACCTCGATGGAACGCCTTTCATCGGGCCGCCGAATCAATCAAGCCGGTGACGATGTGGCGGGAATGCGAGTCGCCTCGACACTGCAAACCCGCTATACCGCACTGAACGAAGCCAACAACAACGTCCAGTCGGGAATCAATCTGGCCAACACCGCCGATCGAGGACTCGAATCCGTCAATACCCGTCTCGACTCGATTCGCGAGCTGACCGTACGGGCGGGCAATCCCGCAATGGATCCAACGTCACGGCAGTCGATCCAGAACGAGATCGATCAGCAAATCGATGAGATCGCCCGTATCGCACAGGACACTCAATTCGGGTCCACCCGCCTTCTGAACGGCGATTTGACCGCGACATCCGTCACGCTGGCTCCCGACGAAGCAAATGCAGCCAATGAAGAGAACGCGGCCTCCGAAGAGAACGCGACCTCCGAAGAGAACGTAGCCAATGGCGAAAACGCACCGGAAGCCGGCAATCCGCCGAACGCGCAAACAACCCTCGAATACGACACCACCGCCGCCACGCCAGGCGAGCAGGCCGATCGATCCGATACGCTCGCTCTTTCCGCTGTCAGTCAACAAGTGAATTTTCAGGCCGGAGCCAATGCGGAACAAACCTTGGCAACCGGTTTCGGAGACGTGCGTCCTGAATCGTTAGGGCTGGGAGCGGGACAGCGTTTAAGTGATATCGACGTGACCGGCGAGGAAAGTTTGAACAAAGCGCTTGCGATCGTCGATGAAGCGATCGGTCAAGTGGGTGAAATGCGGGGAGAAATCGGAGCCGTCTCCAACCGATTGAATTCGGCCGCCAACGAAATTTCGGTCGAGGCGGAGAACATTCTCGCCGCCAGCTCGCGTATTACCGATACCGATTACGCCGCCGAAACGTCCAAACAATCGGTCAACCAGATGATCCTCCAAGCCAATCTCAGCGTGCAAAGTCAATCCCAAAACTTGATGAACAACCTGTTCGTCGATTTACTTCGCTAGTACTCTGACCAACAAATTATGTCGGGTCGCCAAGTCCCCTCTCCCTCTGGGTTACATCGCGTAGCACCGACAGGCGAACACGATGACCGTAAAGAGTTAGGGTGAGAGCAAACTGGAAACGTCACTCGGCAAAATGAATTGGACACACTACTAGTAGTCTATCCATCATATTTTGACGGGTAACAAAAACGTGTAGGGGCAGGCTCCTGTGCCTGCCCAACCATGCCTCACCATTCAACTCCTCGACTTCCAGCTTTTTTCGTGCATTTCGTATCCTTCGTGTTTTCGTGATTCAATAAAAAAATCCCAACCGCACTTGGACGAAGCGGCTACGCCGCAGGAATCGTGAAGCCGAGGTGATCGAAACGAGA
>CAZSIZ010000244.1:0-9603 GCA_964606645.1 uncultured bacterium | reverse complement strand
GGAGGGAGCCGGTTACCAGTCCGGCCCCGACCCGATCAAATTAATAACCGGGCGGCTAATTCTGTCAGCCGCCCGGTTCGTTGTCATTCTATCGTGTATGAAATTTATTTGACAATCGGTTTTAGGATGATGTTGCGGTAACTGACGGCGTCGTGATCTCCTTGCAGATAGATGGGGCCAGGTTTGAACTCGTCCGAGGTCATCGCGCCGCCGGTGCAGCCCAGAAGCGGCTCGTTGTCGATGATGGTAGTACCGTTCAGGATGACGGTGACGTGACGGTCGCATAGCGTCAAATCCATCGTTTGCCATTCGCCTGCGGGTTTCTCCGCCGCGACTGAAGGTGTAATCCGGCTATATATCCCACCCATGTTGTGGCTATCCAATTTTCTTCCGAAGGTGTCGGCGACCTGGGACTCGTAAATGCCTCGTAGATAGACGCCGCTATTGCCACCCTTGGGAACGTTGACCTCCAAGGTGAGATTGAAATCCTCGAACTCGGCATCGGTGCGCAGGTTGCCGTAACTGACGTGAGGCTGCCCCTTTTTCTGGACCGGATTATTGACGAGCAAACCGTCCTTGACGGACCAGCCGTCCACCTGGCCGGGATTGGTCAAGCGCCAGCCGTCTTTGTTCTTGCCGTTGAGCAGTTCGATCGCTTTAGCATATTTCACTTTGGACAGGTCCGGCTTGGGGGGCAGCGGGGGGATTCGTTTGCCGGAGAATTGATCCGTCTTAACGCCTTTGTCGCTGGTGTTGATGATTGTCAGGTCCATATCATCCCCATTCAGCCTCGCCATGAGGACGATGGGAAAGCGGTCGGTTCTGATGACTTTGCCTTTCGCGTCGCGCCGACGCACCATACGCGATCGGTTGACGATCAGGGTTCCCTCATTAACGAAGGCGCTGTCGGTCGGAACGACGCTTCCGCCGCCCCAGAGAATCGTCGCTTCCAGGTATCCCTTATGCTGCACGACGCCCAGCCAGCCCGCGCCGCCACCAGGAATGGTCAGTGCCCAGCGCCCGATGAAGGGATTGTCTTCTGCCGCCGAGGTGTGAACCGGGGCGAAAGCCAGCCCAGCTAGAATGACTGCGATTGTAATGATGATTGTTCGTTTCATGAAAAAAAACTCCTCTCGGTTGGTTTTTGATTTTCGCTTTTCAGTATGGAGGTTTGCCGCGCGGGGTTCAAGGTTTGACGGAGGGTAATTCGATGGCTTTGATGTGGGCGACGACATCGCCGTAGAAGAAAATCGGAACGGTTTGATTCTTCTGTATTTCGCTTTGGAGTCCGATCGAGGTTTGCACCTTGCCTTTTCGGGGGCTGTATAAATCCACTCGGTACGACCCGGCGGGAAGATCGACCCAAAAGAGTTTTTCCGAGCGGGGTTGATAGACGAGGTACTCTTTACCGGGATTGGCGAGGCAGTAGCCGGTGGAAGAGAGTTCGTTCATCGGTGTCATCTGTGCCAAATCGACTTTCTGCGCGAATTCGTTCGTCTGTCCCATCGCACGGCGCACGGGATCGCCATCTTTAATGACTTCCTTGGGTGAACCGAAGCGCACGTCTTTATATCGATCCATGACGATGGGATTGAGACCGCGTAGAAAGGCTTTCCACGCCCATTCACCTTCGGTCAACCAGGGGTTGAAATGATCCGTGTCGCAGATCAGCACCTTGCGCCCGTCTCCTTCCGGAGGATCGTCTTTATATTGTTTGCCGTTGGGAGAAATCGCGTCGGCGGTGCTGTTGTACAAGTCTTCGTTCTTTCCATCGGGATGGGGAACGCTCATCCAGATTGGGTGCTGAAGCGGTTTCTTCTTTTCGTATTCGCGAATGAATCGAATGATATGGTACTGCCACTCGACCGATTCGCCGTGGCTCTCGTTGGAAATTTCCCAGATAATATTGTCGAGGTCGTTGAGCACATCGATGGTTTTGCGAACACGGGCTTCCTGGAGTTTTAATATATCGGAATTTGCAAGCGTGTGGGTCTCCTCGCCTTCGCCGTTTTTATTGGTGTCCCCGTCGATACGGTTGATGTTATTGGCGCGGTTGAAGGGATGGCCGTCCCAGGGATTGCCCTTTTTCGGATCGACGCCGTCAGTTCCTTTCTGTTCAATACTGAAACCCTGGAAAAGCATGACACCCACGTAAATCCCCCGCTCACGGGCCTCCACGACGCGGGCGCGCAGGCGGTCGAAATAGGCGTTATTGAATCGAGTCAGATCGTACTTGGATTCGCCGTCCAGCGCTTTTCCCGGTCCGGGGCGAAGGTAAGCCATCGGGGCGTAGCGGATCATGGCCTCTCGTTCTCGAAACTGCATCCACATCGCGTGTTCCCAGCACCACAAACGCAGGAAATTGTGGTTGTGCTTTTCGAGAAAATCCAGGAAAGCGGAATAATCGAAATCAGGTGTTTCCCCAACGATCCCGCGTTCCTGAAAACTGGCCCAAGTGTGCGAACCGGTCAGGTAAACGATTTTCCCGGCGGGATTGGCGAAATATCGGGGATTGATTTCCGAAACCCGTAACGGTCCCATGTCCATCTGGGAAAAGACGGACATGACGGCGAATAGGAGAATGATGAGTACCAGAATCAATATAAGGATGGCTTTTCTAGCGCTCATAATTAAAATCCCTCACCCTAAAAGCCATCGTGTCCGCCTGACGGCGCGACGCGATGTTCACCCTCTCCCAGAGGGAGAGGGGACTTAGCTGTAGGCACGAATTTCGAATACTTTGGCGGCGGGATCACCGTTTGTCGCATGGACGATCAGGCGGATACCGGAAATCGTCCTCGCGTTGATGAGGTGGATCCGTTTGCGCTGATAATTGTCTTTCACTCTCGCCACGGTTTCGTACGTCTCCCCTTGGAGTATCTGCACGTCGTAGTCGCGCACGGTTTCCGGTTGGGCAGCGCGTATCTGTTTCCGGGAGGTCGAATCGCTATGGCTCAAGGTGAGTTGCCGGTTCAGGCCGGAATCGAAGACCAGGTAAATTTCCCGCACGCGCCGGTCTTCGGGAAAACGCAGATCGATCCATTGGGGAAACGGCTTCTCTGGATGGGACGACCATCGGTTCTTCTGTTTGTCGTTTCCCCGGTGAACGCCGTTGATCACCCTATCGGCGCGATACGTGCCCGGCAGTTCGCTGGAGGCTCGGACCTGCGATTGACGGGCGTGATCTTCAGGATCGCTGTTGGTCAGGCCAAGCGCGTAGGCGTCGTCTTTGAGCAATTGCTGCTGGAGTTGTTTGATTCCATCGCGTGCCAACTCACGTGGTGTACAATCTTGTTTGACACACAGCCCTGCCGCCGTACCCACCGCCTGGCCCATGATGGCGCATGTCGCCATGACGCGCGTACTGCCAAAAGCGACGTGCGACGTGCTGACGTTGCGTCCGGCGAACAGCAGGTTGGAAATATTACGCGAGTAGAGTGACCGGAAAGGGATGTTGTAGAGAGGCCCTTTGATCGAAATAAACGGCGGTCCCTCGAAATAGATGCCGCCCGGAGGATGCAGGTCGATGGGCCAGCCGCCGAACGCGACTCCGTCATCGAAACGTTCGCCGCGCTTGATATCCTGCTCGCGCAGTACGTAATCGCCGATGAAGCGGCGGCTTTCCCGTTTTCCGGGGATCGCACCGACCCACTCCAACGCCCAGTTTTCGCTGTTTTTGTAGTTGCCGCTGTTTTTAATCAAATCCCAGATTCCCAGGGCGGTTTTGAGCAGTTCGTCGCGGATCGCTTCGTTGTCCTTGATCGTGTCCAGGTTGCCGCCCCACTCGTTCCACCAGTAGCCATATTCATAAGATCCGATGCCTCGATGCGGTAAGGGGCCGTCGAATTTGCGAATCCAGTCCGGCGCTTTGAAGGACATGGGTTGGCCGTGTTCTCTCGCCATGAAGAGAATCGAACTGCCCAGGGTTTTCCTATCAGCCACGTCCGGAGCGAGCGATTCACCGTATTCGGATTTCGCCTCGCGTCCCATGCGATAATCCGCTCCCGCTTCCGCGCCCAGGCGTCCGTCGCCGCTGCAGTCGATGAACAGTTTCGCCTTGAGAGTAAACCAGTCCTCGGTGCTGAACCGTGAGGCCAGTACCGTTGCGATTCGATGCTTCTTTCCCATCTCCACCCCGAAGCAATGGGTGTTGAGCAATAGTGTGATATTCGGCTCGCGCTGGACCCATTCGTAGAGAAGCAGATCGAACATGGAGGCGCTGCGCTGGGGATTGCGTACGGCGTCTTCGATGCGGATTTCTTCGAGAATCCCGGATTCGCGGGCGTCGGTGTCTGGGCGGCCGCCGTGATGGTCGGCCCCGACGATGTGCATCCGTACTTCGCTGGATGCGTTGCCGCCTAAGACGGAACGGTCCTGAATCAGGGTTACGGAAGCGCCGTTACGCGCGGCGGCGATCGATGCGAGCACACCAGCCATCCCGCCCCCCACGACGACGACATCCGATTCGATGACCCGGTGTGTCAATAATCCACTTTCAACCAGGCTTTGCATGGTCTTCTTGGAGAGTGGTTTGGACGAACCGCTCTTCGTGGGCGATTGACATCCGGCAGTCAATGATGAAGCCACCATCCCTGTCCCAGCGTATTTGATGAAGTCCCGGCGCTTTACACCTGAATCATTCGATTTTTTACCCGACATGTTCTCATTCTCCTTTTAATTAACGGCTCATTCGAGTTACGGTTAATTTATCATATTTGGACTGTGAAGGGGAGAGCGTATGAAAATATAAACTTACGAATAGACAGATTAAGCGTATGTATGGCATAATTATATATCTCATTTAATTTTAATTTTGTTTGAGAAAGGATTCAATCCAATGTCTTCGATCACGAGACGGAATTTTTTGAAAACAGCGAGTTTGACCGCAGCGGGTTTGGCGGGCGGGGCGCAGGGAATTCCTTCTTCGGCAGCTCAACCGAAAAAGCCCAACATTATCTTTATCATGGCCGACGACTTGGGCTACGGCGATCTCGGCTGCTACGGGCAAAAGACGATTCGCACTCCGAACATCGACCGCATGGCGAAGGAAGGGATGCGGTTCACACAGTGCTACGCGGGAAGCACCGTCTGTGCCCCTTCGCGCTGCTGCCTGATGACCGGCTATCACTCCGGCCACGCCCACATCCGGGGCAACAAACGTCATCCCCTGCTTCCCGAACACGTCACGGTCGCGGAGACGCTCAAAGACGCGGGCTATGAGACCGGTATCATAGGTAAGTGGGGTCTTGGCGAGCCGGACACCAGCGGCGTGCCCAACCGGCAGGGCTTCGATTATTGGTACGGCTACCTGAACCAGGGCCGGGCGCATAATTACTACCCCGATTTCCTCTGGCGCAATGAGGAGCGGGCGTTCTTTAAACGATGGACCTATTCGCACGACGCCTTCACGAAAGAAGCGTTGAATTTCATCCGCGAACGCAAAGAGAAGCCTTTCTTCCTCTACCTGCCCTACACCATTCCCCATGCGTTCAATGAAGGCGGGATCAACGGGATGTCCATCCCCAGCGACAAGCCGTACACCAAAGAAGACTGGCCGCAACAGCAGAAAAACCACGCGGCTATGATTACACGCATGGATACGGATGTGGGTAAAATCTTTGCGCTGCTGAAAGAGCTGGAAATCGACGAAAACACCATCGTCTTTTTCACCAGCGACAACGGCCCTCATCGCGAAGGCGGCGCCGATCCCGATTTCTTCGACAGCAACGGCCCCCTGCGCGGGATCAAACGCGACCTTTATGAAGGCGGTATCCGCGTGCCCATGATCGTTCGCTGGCCGGGGAAAATCGAAGCCGGGAGCACTAGCGATCAGATCTGGGCCTTCTGGGATTTCCCCTCGACGGCTGCCGAGTTGGCGGGAACCTTCGTGTCGAAAGGGATCGACGGCATTTCAATGGTCAACGCGCTCACGAGCAAACCCCAGCAAGATCATGACTATCTCTATTGGGAATTTCACGAACGCGAAACCTCGCGCGCGATTCGCAAGGGGGATTGGAAAGCGATTCGGTTGGGATGGAACGCCAAACAGGAACTCTACAACTTGAAAGACGATCCATCTGAAACGACAGATGTCAGTAAAACACATCCGGAGATCGTGAAGGCGATGAACGGCTTGTTCGATCGCGCCCGCACGAATAATGAATTCTACCCGGTCGATGAAAAGGTGCTTGTCGATCGATACAACAAAAGATACCGAAATCGAAAGTAGGAAACGAATCCATTCGATTTAAAATAAAAGGGGGGCTGCTAATGGATGTATCAACATACCAATCAGCAGCCCCTGGAGGTTGGAAGCCCAAAGATATTAATACAGTAAATAGATATCTTGTCAAGTAAATACTTGAAAAAATACAAATTTTTTTCTTTTAGGAATATAACGTTACATGGCAGGGGAAAAAATCCGAAGTCAGTTGCAGATTATCACTCACAATCAACGATCCAGAAACTGTTGCAGCGGCCTACCAGACAGGTTATTTCGTAATGGATAGTCCCAGCCCGTTCGGCCAGTTCATCCGCGGTGATGGACTCGTTTCCCTGCTCACCCAACAGCACGACTTCATCTCCCACCCGCGCATCGGGCAGATCACTCACATCGACAATAACCAAATTCATCGATACCCGCCCCACCACCGGACACCGGATTCCACGGATCAACACATCGGCGTTATTGGACCAGGCGCGAAGAAAACCATCCGCATAACCGAGTGGCAAAGTCGCGATCCGCCGGTCGCGATCCAGCCGGATCGTCATCCCATACCCGATCGACGATCCTTGTGGAACGTTCCGAATTTGAACGACGGTGGTTTTCCACTGCATCACCGGTTGTGGGGAAAAATCGAGTTTCATTGCGCTGGAAGGAAGGAGGCCATAAGTAATAATTCCCAGCCGCGCCATATCAAATCGGCTTTGGGGATATCGCAGCGCGGCGGCGCTGTTGGCGGTGTGACGGATCGCGTTCGGCGGAAGGAACGCATCGAGCGAAGCCAGGTTCTGGTTGAATCGATCCAATTGACCGAGCGTGATCTCCGAATCGTCTTCATCGGCGCAGGGGAAATGGGTCATCACCCCTACGATGGCGATCCCCGGCAATTGGCAGACTCGCCGAACTCGTTCGAGATCGCGAGGCAGCGAAAAACTCATCCGACCGATCCCCGCGTCCAGTTTCAGATGAACGGGAATGGGCCGTTGTCGCTCAAGGCCGAGTTTCGAGAGACCGTCGGCGCATTCCATATCGCCAACGATCTCCTCCACGTCCCACGCCAGTGCTTCCCGCGCTTCCTCGATTGCAACGGGGCGCAATCGCAATAACCGGGTTTGAATACCCAGTCCCCGAATTCGTTCGGCTTCCCAGTTGTCGGCGATCCCCAGAACCGCTGCGCCGCATTTCACCGCGGCTGGAGCGATTCGTTCCAGACCGTGGCCGTAAGCGTCCGCTTTGACCACGGCGCAAAGACTGACTCCGTCTCCCAACGCGGCGATTAAATGCTTCAAGTTACGTTCGTACGCTCGAAGATTGATACAAACCCGTGTATGATGAATCATAGCTCGACCGATACCGTAATCGTATGACGGTTGTAATGATCTCTTGATTGAAACGTTAGAGTAGCAGAAGTCAAACAGCAAGGGGTTTTGACACGATGGCACTTTGCACCGACACGTTTACCCAGGGTTGGACGGTGGTGATTCGTCTTCTATTCAAGCCGTTCCGTCTGATTTTCTGGATCAAAATGGCTTTTCTCGTTTTTTTCGCCGAAGTGTTCTCCAGTCTGTCCATGGAGTTCCTGCAGCAATTCGATTTAATGGCCAAAATGGAAGCCGATCCGGACTCAATGATGGAAATCCTTCCGGAAATCATCGCTTTCCTGATGGGTTTTATTCTTATCGTGATTGTCTATTCACTGCTCAATGCCGCCACGCGTGTGTTGTTCTACGACGCCGTTCTGCGAGGTGCGTCGTATTACGGAAAGGCGTTCGGCCGTCATCTCTCCACCATCGTTTCGTATTTTTTATGGAACATCATCGCCTCGATTCTATTGATCGTGTTTGCAATAATCGCCCTAATTATTATCGCAGTGATCGCCGGGCTGCTGGCGGCGGCTATGAATAGTGAAGGGATAATCGTCCTGGCGGGATTTGCGGGACTCGGTTTAGTACTCCTCATGTTATTTGTGGGTTTGATCTATTGGATCATTCTGGACGGCATGGTGCTCCCGTTGATGGTCACATCCGATCTGGGAATCTTTGCGGCCTGGGGAAAATCCCTTCGCCTGATCTTCTCTCATTTCGGCGGGTTTATTGGTTTTGCGTTCATCCGCTCGATCGTTTCGTTGACCAAAATCACGATTCTGATCGTGGTGAATTTAATCATGATGTTTGCGGTCTTTGGTTTCTCTCTTCAGGAAATGGTCGAGGGGCAGGAAACGATGGGACAAAACCTGACGATGATATCTTTCATGATTCCTCTCGGATATTTTCTGAGTCTCATCCTGCTTCCGATCCCTATTCTCCGCGACTGCTATTCGCTCAGCTTTATCGCTGCGCTGACTGGTGGGAGTGATAAGCCTTCTCCGGAAGGCGATAAACCCACCAACAGCCATTCGACCAAACCCGGAACCGCGCCATCCTCGGAAGTTCCACCAGTCTTTCAAGGCCCGACTTCGTTCAGCGATATTCCCACGCAGACTCAAGAACCGGACGAGGATACCGGCGACACGGACAATCGCTCCATTTCCCCATCCGAACCGTTGGAATCACCAGAGTCACCGGAAACACAGGAATCACCTTCCGAACGCCCGCCGGATGAAAACGCTCCCCCTTCCCCGCCCGGCTTGTAGATCGATCTATCTTGCGTACTCCCAGCGGGGGCTACTTAGGAATGGTAGGCTGTTTTGTGTAAACTTTTTCTATTCAAATATAGCATTACGATTGATTAGAGTCGCAGAAGTTAAACAGCAAAGGGTTTTAACACGATGGCACTTTGCACTGACACGTTCGCCCAGAGTTGGATAGTGGCGGTTCGTCTTCTATTCAAGCCGTTCCGTCTGATTTTCTGGATGAAAATGGCTTTCATCGTCTTTTTCGCCCAGGTTTTATTTAGTCAATACTTGTTGTTCCTGAAGCGATTCAATTTGATCGTAAAACCGGGAGCCCGTCCTGACTCACTGATGGAAGCCCTTCCGGAAATCATCGCTTTTCTGACGGGCATGATTCTTATCTTGATTGTCTTTTCACTGATCAATGCCGTCACGAAGGTGCTGTTCTACGACGCCATCCTGCAGGGGGAGTCGTATTGCCGAATGGCACTCAACCGCCACCATTCAACCATCGTTTCGTTTTATATATGGAGTATCATCGCCCCGTTTATCGCGATCGTGATTGCACTAATCGCTCTTTTTATCAGCCTTTTATTTTACGGGTTGACCGCTGTATTACTGGCGATATTACAGAATATTTTAACGATCTTCGTAATGGGTTTTGGATATTTCGCTTTAATCCTTCTCATTTTTTCATTCATAATATTCTATTGGACCGTTATGAACGGCTTGGTGCTCCCGTTGATGGTCACGGCCGATTTGCGCTTCT
>CAZSIZ010000243.1:0-9662 GCA_964606645.1 uncultured bacterium | reverse complement strand
AGATGAAGAGGGTATAGAGCATTATGTGATTTTGGATCAATCCGCTCCTTTTGGGTATAATCTGACCGGCGGGACAGAGGTCAAGCTGAAGCGGATCGCCAATCCGGACGATCTACCGGTTGAAACCGCCGTCGTCACGGACGATTTGTATCATACCGTCGATCTGAGCGGAGGTTCGGATGTAGATTTGCCGATGGAACAGGCGCTGGCTCTTAAATGGAATCCCGGAAGTGGGGATTACAATGATTTTCATATTTCCGTCAGTATCGATGGCGAAAATTATTCTTATTTAGGCCATGTCGGTTCGGGGGATTTGTATTATTACCGGTTTGACGGGGATGAAACCTTTTCGTCTTCAAGGCAATGGAGAAGCGGGCCTCAGCCAGGAATGATGTATTGGTTTCGAATTTTTGCTCTTAAAGAGGCCGGCGGTCTCGTGATTATGGAGACTGGGCCAGTGGGGTATGCATTCGATTCGGGTGATATCCCGACCCCCATTCCAACCAATACGCCGATGCCGCAAGGCCCCGTCCATACCCCGACACCGACTCCAACCCCGACGTTCAACCCCCATACCGAGGTTGTCTCACTTCCCGATCTGTCGGAAGAGGTGACGCCGTTGGAATTGGTGCTGGTGCCGGCGGGGACGTTTGTGATGGGATCGCTCGAAAGCGAGCTGGATCGTGAAAACGACGAAAGTCCAACACATTCAGTGACGATCGGTCAGGATTTCTATTTGGGCCGGTACGAAGTGACCAACGCTCAATTCGTATTGTTTCTGAACGAAAAAGGATTGATAAGTGAGGAAGGATTCGAGCGGCTGCAATCGGATGACGCCGACCTGACGATCTTCCAGGATAATGGGGAATGGAAATCCAGGCCGGGAATGGAGAATCATCCCGCCGGAGAAGTGAGCTGGTACGGAGCAAGAGACTATTGCGACTGGCTTTCCGAACTCGAACCGGACCTGGAATTCCGTCTGCCGACCGAAGCGGAATGGGAATATGCGTGCCGTGCCGAGACGCAGACCCGGTTCTATTGGGGAGACGACCTGGATTACAGTATTATTGCCAATTATGCGTGGTATGCCGATAATTCCGATGGCACGACCCATGAAGTGGGTGAGAAAATACCCAATCCCTGGAACCTTTACGATATGAACGGAAATGTCTGGGAGTGGTGCGCTGACGGTTATGCCAATTATAGCAGCGAAGATCAGACCGATCCGTTTAATGAGGCTTACCGCACGGTCCGGATGACTCGCGGGGGGGGATACGCCACCCAAAGGGAGAAAGTCCGGTCGGCTTTCCGTAAAAATTACAGTTATCCCAATCAGACGTGGAGCTATTTTGGTTTTCGGGTTGCAGCTACCCGGAAATATTGACCGTTACCAGTTCGATATGGCGGTTTTTTCTGGAGATGTTACTGCTTGAATGTAACGTTTGATTGCAAATCTCACCATAAGTGCCAATATCGATTCACTTCAATTTGAGAAATTCTCTTGCTGTAATGGCACACCTTTGGATTTAATTCCCCCTCAATCGACCCAGAAGCGCCCTATCGATGAACTATGAAGACGCAGAAGGTAAGTTCAATCGAATCTTTCTTCTATGGGCGTGAAAGTTATCGATGAATGGTCGATGGATCGAAGGATGAATCATTTTGGGAATGAGGGGAGTGGGGAGAGGGGGGCATGATGAAAAGTGGGATTGAAGGTGAGTCATTGGTTCGTTTTTTGCGGTACTCAAGTCTGTCGAGAAAGTACTTTCGATTGAAGTGGAATTGGAATGAAAAAGATCGGGCCAGAAGGCGTGTAACCGTGAGATTGAGCTAAAGTTATTTCAGTTTCTGCCGATATTTATCGAGAGTAACTTAGGTATCCATGTGTTTTAGGTAACAGGGCGATGTTTTCATTCATTCATTCCAATTTGATTTGTATTACGTTCAGTTGATACGGTTAGAACTGAAAAGTTTGCTTGTTTCAGTATCGATGTGGAACGTGGGTTGATGGATTGTTTTGTTTTGATTTGGTGGCGATTTTTAGTTTAGGTTGATGGCGATTTCTTAACCAGGTTTAAGCAAGGAGGACGAGTAAAGTGAAGAAAGTGTGGACAATTCTACTCATTGGCACAGTGGTATCGGTTTTTGGATTATCAGGGACGGTGTATGCGGATATGATCAGAATGTATCCCTATTCTGAGGCTGCGCAACCAGATCTCCCCGGTACGACTGAATGGTCTTATATCGGAAATGACGACGGCTACTCCAACAGGAGTTGGTTTCATGTGGAAGGGGATGCGATTTATTATGAAGCGCTTTCCCTTTTGAATCCGAACACAGCGGATGCGGTGGGAATCATGGAGTACTATCCCAACTCTGCTGCTACAGGTGTGGGTCCGATCGACGGTGAGCTTGAAGCAATTACAGGCGTGGCGGGTGATACCCCAGAATATAAACTGGGTGTTGCGCTTGCGACGACGGGTACGATTCAAGGCACTCTCGAATTCGACACGAAGATGACTGGTGACGGAACATACGGTCAGCGGACATTCTCGTTTTTACAGATTCAAGATCAATCCGTTGCAGATGATTTTCGTTTGTACCAACTCTCGATGGGAAATCCCGATTCGACCAAAGATTTTTGGTATCTCAAAGTATTTTTCTGGGATGAATCTGCAACAACGTGGACTGAACAGACGGCCATAAGACAGACGTGGACTCTTCCCTATCCTGAATTCGACTTGGATGTTTGGCGAAATGTCCGGATTCAGCTTTCGACGGATACAGCCACAACTCCCGACACCGTGACGGTTAATATTATTGTTGATGGTGTACAAGTGATCTCGTTAGCTGACACCTTTGCAACAACGGGCTTCACAGGTGGTCTCGTTCAGGCGGACTTGGATGCGGCTGCTTTTCTGCCAATCCACTTTAAGTTCCAAGAAGGTTTTTCCGGGCAGAGAAAATACATCAGAAACCTCAAGTATTTCAATGGTTCGCCTACAACGGAACCGGATGTACTGCCTCTGACAGGAACCGAAACCGAAACGATTATGGGTCTTGGATCGGTAAGGGCGGCTGCTTTCGCGAAAGAGAATCCCTATCGGCAAGACAAGGCTTATCCCGGAGCGCTCAAGCCTGAGGACCGTATTGGTGGAATCCAGATCGCCACGGTCGGTGGTGTGGGTGGATTCTATTGGGATGGTTACACGAAAAGTATGTTGAATTACACATCCAGTACGGCGGAATTCAATCGAGTTCAGTTCTCTCCCGCTTATGATGAACGTGGGCAGGGCAAGAATTGGATCGCGATGAGCAGCAGTGGGGCGGATGCCTTGACGTATATTTATAGCGTTCAAACTGGAACCGCGCTTCAAACCAACGGTCTGGCGGGGCGTTTTCTCTCCTTCTCACCCAATGGGGATATGGTTGCATGTTCTCAGTGGGAAGATTTGCTGCTCTACGATTCCGAAAGCGGAACGTTGCTTCGAACGATTATCGGCCACTCCGGTGAAATTACTTCGGCGGAATTCTCCAATGACGGACAATTTATCGTGACCGGGAGTGATGATGGAACGGCCCGAGTGTTCAATGCGAACTCCGGCTTGACTTATCGTACCTTTATCGGCCATACGGAGCCTGTAACCAGTGTCGATATATTCAATCCCGATACGCTTGCCAGTCCAGGAACGATCAATGGTACGATCATTCTGACGGGCAGTGAAGATGATTCCGCGAAAGTGTGGGATTACTTCGGAGCCGGTGCCGATACGGTTACGACTTTGTCGGGACATACCGATAACATTCTGGATGTTTCGATCGCTCCGGATGCCAGTAAGTACATGACAGGCAGTAACGATAAGTCGGCAAAAATCTGGACGATTGTCGGTGGCGTCCCTTCGAGTGTCAATCTGTCGGGACATACGGCTGCTGTTAGTGGAACCGTATTTTCACCAACTGGTGATATCGTTGTGACGAGCAGTTCTGAAGAAACGATGTCTTGGACGGTGGCCGGAACGGCGATGTTCACTTATGCAGGTAAACTGCTTGATACGGAAGACAATTTCCTTCGCTTGTTAACCTTTGACCGGCAGACCACCAAGATTTGGGATACGTACCAAGGTCAGGCGCAAGACGCCATGAACGGACATAGTGGCGAAGTCGCAAACGCTTTCTATTCGATCGATGAAGAATACTCGATCAGTGTGACCAAAGACGGCACTCTCAAATTGTGGGGCGCTGATACGACCGATACGTCGACTTATGGTCTGGAACAAGCTTCCGTGGCCGCCGTTGACGCCGCTTTCTCGCCGGACAATCCAACCACGTCGATATTGACGGGTAATAAAGAGGGTGTCGCTCATCTTTGGAAGATTTCAACGATGGCTCCGTATTTCACGATGGTTCACGGCGGTGGAACAATCAACTCCGTCGATTACTCAGATGATGGTGAGCGACTGGTGACTGGTGGCGCGGATGGAAATGCCAAAATCTGGGATGCAAACAATGGTGATCTCATTCGTACATTAGCTCACGGTTCGGCCATTAGCGATGTCAAATTCAATTCCGACCGATCTTTGGTCATCACGGCCAGCCCCGGTGGAACGACAGTGAAGGTATGGCAGTATATCGATGGAACGGCTCTGGCGACGATTAACCAGGTCTTCCTCGCGATTTCACCGGATGGGAAGAAAATGTTGACCGCCGGTGTGGATGCGGAATCGATTTATGCTTACGTTTACGATCTTACCAATCCGACGGGAGCACCGGTTACGCTTTCCGGACATACCGATACGGTGAATGTGGGTATGTTCTCGTCTGATTCATCCAAGGTTATGACGGGTAGTGACGACGAGTCGGTGAGAACGTGGGATGTGATAACCGGTGCGTTGGGTAAAACCTTAACCGGTCATACCAAAGCGGTTGTGGCTCTCAATTTCAACACTGCCGGCAACACAGGTCTCTCCGGTGCTGAAGATGGCACGGCCCGTGTGTGGGATCTGGATACAGGTTTCCTCTCCAGAACCTTCAGTACTCACACCAGTACAGTGAATTCCGTTGCGTTTTCTGCCGATGAGGCTTACGTTCTGACCGGCAGCGATGACGGTTCTTCGCGGTACTTCAGTCTGTCCGGCGCTGGAAGCTTCCTGCTTTCGATTGTACCCGACACCAACAGTTTCGTTTCGCTTAACACCAAGAAGAGCTTCACTATTCGGATGAGCGAGATGAGTGGTGTCAGCGCGTTCAAGATTGTTATGCTGACTACGGATATGTGGTGCACGGTTTTAGATGATACCGCAGCCGCTCCTTACGGCATGACATTGGCAGATACGGCGGCGGCAGCTTGGACCTGGGATGTCAATCAGGAAACAACCGCCTTGGCCGCTGCATTTCCGGCCGATTGGCCTGATGAACTGGGTACGACAAACCTCGTTTGGGGTAAGACCTTGACGATCATTACCGCTCATCGTGGTACGAATGCTCCTCTGCCCGCAGGGGAAGGAGCCATCGCCAAGTTCACCCTAGATTTCCCGCCCGCATCGAATACGACAACGACAGCACCGGCTATGTTGATGATTATGACGAAGCCGGATACTGAAACCGTTGCGGTTGCAGGTATTAACAGTAAATCTTTCGTCGATCAATCTCCGGTGTCTACGAGAAATATCACGGAAGGTGATCTGGTTGAAGAATGGTCAAATGGCGCACTGAAGGATTACCCGGGATTTAGAATCTCTTGGCTCGGTGTGACGGATGCGAATCAAGACTACTTCTTCCTGTGGGGTGATGTCTCTCCAGCGACGCTGGACGGCGTGCCTGGTGCAGGGGATGCGGCTGATGTCCTCGCATACGATGCCCTGGATTTACTTGTCTGGGACGATACGACGACGACTCCACCGAACTTCCCACCGGCGGCTGATGTCAGCGGTGATGGAGTGGTTGGAGCGTACGATGCGAGTCTCTTGATTCAGTACGATGCTTTCATGATCGATGTCTTCCCGGTGGATTCGGATGGTGACGGTTATGGACCTGAGAATTCAGTCGTAACGAAAAGCGTGCGCACTGCTGCGGCTTCAAGCGCTTCACTGTTGGCTTCGGTTGCCGATAACGCCGTGACCTTCTCGGTGGATAACGCGGAAGACGTTCTCAGTCTAAGACTGGTTCTTAACTATGATGCGAGCCAGTTTGCCGTGGCTGAAGACAGCGTACAATTGCTCGTTCCCGATGCGCTCGGTCAGATTTACGCAAGCGATCAGAACGGCCGGTTGGTGGTTTCGCTATCCCTGGCGACGGCTCTGGAAGCCGGTCCTGCCGATATCGTTTCCATCCAGTTGATTCCGGTGGCTCCGGTTGTCGGCGATGTAGTGCTGCTCAGCGTCGATTCGGCTTTGACTCGTCTTAACGACGGTCAAATCGCGATCGCGCCCGGAAGTGTTTCCGCCATTACCGTGAGTGGAAGCGCACCGGTTGCCCCGGCTCCTGGAACGATCGTGGTTGGCGAAGGTTCAGACGAAGCGGCGGCCGACAGTAATTCGGTCACCTATACCTTCGACGACGATGCGGCCGATCAAATGAAAGTCATGGCTCCTGGCGATATCGCAATGGGCGATGTCTCCTCCGGCGCTGTCTCGGCTGGAAGCGATGACGAAGAATACACCGATGGTGCTGGTCTTGTGGTTGCATTGGATGCGGGTGAAGGCGCGACGATGCTCGGTGATCCGATGGTTGCCGGTAACGATTACGTCTTCCTGCGTGTCAGTGCCAAAACCAGCAGTGCTGGAATCTCGATCGGACTGGGTGGATTGGATGCCGCCTCGGCCGATTCGGACGACGCCGGCCTGAACGGGTCGATCGGGTTGACCATTCTGAACGATCCGCAGAGAGTCCTTAACCAGTACGGTTATGTCGACGCCCTGTGCAAATCGGAACGTGGAGCGATCGTTCCCGTTCTTCAGGTGGTGAATAACTCCGACGAAGCGGTGACGGTGGAATTGGATAATCTTTCCCTGATCCGAATTTCGGCGGACGATATTGCATCGGCTTGGATGTTGGAATAACCTGTCTAATTCTTCATTAGACAGATCGAAATCGGGGAAGGGCGTGCGATTTGGCGCGCCCTTCCCCTTTTGTGTCGATCAGTGCTTTTTCAGCGTAGGGATATCTTTCACGATTCGGTAAAAACCAGACCTTGCAGACGAAACGGCTAGATAGAGTGTTTCATAAGTCATTCTTTAAACCCTATCTTGTGGTCACTGAAAGTGTTTTTGACTTTTTGCCGTTACGTTTTGGTATGGAGATTGCTTTTATTTCACAATACAGCTGGTGGCACTGCCGCCGAATTCATAGAATGAATTTATCTATTTCCAGTAATGAGAGAACGTTAGGTAACGTTTGGAAACAGCTAAATATCAAATTTGCCAGGCCGATAGTTAATAACGGAGTCCTGTTTTCCTGGCAGGAAATGCCGCTGTATGTGGAAGGTTGGGCGAAAAACGGTCTTCATGCTTGAAGCCATTCGCCGATCGTTCGGTATGATCTCATTGACAGCGGGAAGGCTGTTGGATTCGATCCGGCTGGGATTATAACGGCGTTCAGGATTCGCTAGCGTCGTGAATGAAGACGAAACGGTAAAAGTCGAAAACTGGAAATTGAATCAGAACCTATCGACAATTCTCAACATTGACTTACAAAATAGGTTGTGAGTTTCGTCCTGCTTTCACTTTTCGCCGCCCCATCAATTAAAGGTGATTGTCATGAAACGACTCGTAACGGGTATTTGGTGGAGTGTTTTTCTTAGCAGTATCCTCTTTTCAGTGAATATAACCAGGGCGCAAGATCCACGGCTTCTTTCGATGCCGGATGATATCTTTAGTGCGCCGGGAGAAGAAATCCAAATTCCCGTTCTAATCGATGATGCTGACAGCGTTGGCTCAATGAGGATTGGGATTGTTGTCGCAGAGGACGGTCCATTCACGTATGTGGCAGATAGTGTGACAAAAACAGATACGCTGACGAATTCGTGGAATCCTCCTACAGTCAATCCAAATTTGGCTGATATGATTATCGTTAGTAACGGGGGACCTGGTTTATCGGCTGGGAGTGGAACCTTAATCTTTTTTTCAATTCAAATCAATGAAGACGTAGCTGATGGGACGAAGATTCCACTTGAGTTTGTTACTGAGTATAAAGGGCAGCAAATTACTCGTCTCCAAGATGGAGGCATTGATTCGACATTACAGAATGGAGAAATAACCATCGGTGGAGAACCGCCCACTCCGACTCCGGAACCGACCGATACTCCTGCGCCCGGCGTGACGCCAAGCCCGACCCGGCGGCCGACCATCGCTGTCACTCCAACCCCGACGTTCGATCCCTTCGCGACGCCCTCGCCGACGAATACGCCCCGCGAGGGGAACAATCCTCCGATGATTATCGTTAATCCGGAGGAGCGGTATGTGATTTATCAAGATCAGGAAGTCGTTCCCGGAATTATCGCTTACGATCCGGATCCAGGCGATCCGGTCGATGTCTGGTTGTCGCCCAACGCGCGCGCCGCCTTAGTCGCCATTCAAAAGATTCCCCATTACAATTTCTCCGAATACGTGTTGGATTCCTCCGAAATAGGGACGTATTCGTTTGTGGTTTATGCTTACGATGGAAGCGATTTCAGCCAGCAGGAGATTTCGGTGACGGTCGTGGAGGTAGGGGGACCGCTTCCGACCTCGACTCCGATTCCGACAGAGACGCCTATGCCGACCACGCTGCCTACGCTGACAGCCAGCCCGACTCCACCCATTAACTATGGCGAAGTCCAAGTGACGGATGACGCTATGTCCTTTGAAGACCTGACCGGTCAGACCGATTTCGATTCGTGCGACTCCAGGCAGTTGACGGTCCGATGGGATATTCCATCGGATACGGCGGTGGACTGGCATGTCTACCTGCGAAAAGGTTTTGGGGGTAGGAAATATCTTGGCCGAACGGGCAGCGGCGACATTCAGCGCCTGGATTGGTATTCAGGTGCATCCAATATTGTCCAGGAATTCCAGAACGGTCCGAATTTCAATACTTCGTATGTTTTCCGGGTGATCCGGATCGATGACAAAATTACGTGCGATGATGTGTTCGACCAGTCGCTTCCCGTCGGGTTCAATATCGAGGGGGGGGACGAGTTGAGATCGATGAATCCGGAATTCCCCAACTTGCAGCGGCGCAAGATATCCGTCTACGACGATATTCTGGGTGGAGACGACCTCGCTCTCATGGACGCGGTTGGAATGGATATCGATCAACCGGAAAGCCGGGCGATCAACGTCGCCTGGAATTTCGAGATCGACGCCTCGGTCGTGGCGGATTATCATGTGTATGTCAAAGTGGATAATGAAGGCGAATTCGACTATCTGGGGCAGACAGGAGACAATCTGCTCAATTATTTCTGGTGGACACCAAATGACGAGTTCCGGACAGCGGAGAAATTCCAGAACGGTCCGAAGCATGGAGAACGGTATCAGTTTATGGTGGTGTTGGTTCCCTGCAGCGGCTATTCGGATTCGTTGACGAGCGGCATTCTATCGTATTACGTCTATGGAGGCGATGTCACTCCAACCCCGACGCCTGATGGAAAAACACCGACACCGACCAAAACCGAAACGCCGACACCG
>CAZSIZ010000242.1:0-9665 GCA_964606645.1 uncultured bacterium | reverse complement strand
ATTCATCCAATAGGGTTTTCATGTCGGCAAGCGACACAAAAACCCTTATCTATTATTACATAAGTGGATTATTCGAAGGGAATCGATCAATTTCTGATCGTTGGCATTCAAATATTGATCTCCGCGATACAGGTTTCCACTGGTCGTGTTGTTTCGGCAGTTGTTTTGGAAATTGATTCGTTGATGTCGTTAAAGGATAGACACACACGCCAGTGAAGGTCCATTCAAACTCACCTGGATATGCTCCTTCAGTGATGACTGCCACGAGTTTTCGTACACGATTGGGAAGCAGGAAATACCATGACCGTCGCTCACTGTGATATTGCGATTGATACAGCAAATCGAATCCTTGCCCTTTCGCGTCATCAGGGAATATCTGTTCGCTTTGGCAAAAGGTTGAGTAAGGTGTACCCCATTGTCAAGACAGGAATCAAGGAAATTTAAGGTAGGTTTTCAACCTCGATTTCGTTCAATTCAGGTCTCCATATTTGGGAGCCTGGAATCATCCTGACTCCAGATTCTCATAATCCTTACCGATATTATACAATACCAGGAGAAACGGAGATCGGCTCTGCTGGAGAGCAACCGGTCAAGGGATATCCTGGTGCGTGTGCGACGGATTGTCGCCAAGGGGACGGTATCCGATCGTCCCCTTTTTTCAACCATCTTCAGATAATCCTGAGCATTCGCCCATGCCTGAGAAAACTCAAACAAGAATTTCTTGGATCGTCAAGTTTTCTAGTGTGCACGATAAACCTGAAGCGGCGTCTGATATTCCAAGGCTTGGTGTAAACGCTCATTATTATAGAACTGAAAATAGTCCGTTAGTCCGCTCACACAATCTTTCACCGTTTCGTAACTTTTGATGTACACCTCCTTATATTTTACTGACCGCCACAAACGTTCGACGAAAATATTATCAAATACTCGGCCTCTTCCATCCATGCTGATGAGAGTCCCCTCTTTTTTCAAGCGACTCGTAAAATCCATGCTTGTGAATTGAGAGCCTTGGTCACTGTTGAAAATCATTGGCGTATCAATTTCAAAAGCCATCTCCAACGCTTCGAGGCAAAATTCAACCTCCATCGACGTCGAGACCTTCCAAGACACCACATAACGACTAAACCAGTCTAGGATCGCCACCAGGTAAACAAATCCTTGGCGCATGCGTATATAGGTGATATCCGTGCTCCACACGTGATTGGGGCTTTCGATTTTCACTCCCTTCAACAGGTATTGATATTTTTTATGCTGAACATTGCCTATGCTCAAACGCGGCTTCGGGTAGATCGTTTCCAAACCCATCACTCGCATTAATCGACCGACTCGTTTCTTGTTCACAATGTGTCCTAGCGTTCGCAACCATTTTTGCATTTTCCGAATCCCGTAAAACGGTGTCCGGGTATATTGCTCATCAAGCAGGTTCATCAGTAATACATTTTCGACTGATTCGCCCAAGGGTTGATAATAAAATCCTGAACGAGACAAGCCCAACAATTCACATTGCCGCTTTATTGAAATATTAGGACAACCTTGTTCAATCCAACTTCGTCTTTCCTCAACTGAGCACGTCAGACTTTTTTTTTACCCAGTCCAGTTCCACTTTCATTTGCCCTATCTGGCGGTAAAGTTCAGCCGTCAGTTCTTCAGCTTCCGCTTGACTCTTTTCCTGCTTGCGCGAAAACAAGCCTGGGATTTCTTCCAACAGGCGCTTTTTCCACTGTCGTATTTGGCTCACATGAATTTTGTAGTCGCTCGCTATCTGGGATAAGGTCTTCTCTCCTTTGATTGCCTCCAGGGCCACTTTTCCTTTGAACTTGCCATCAAAAATTCTTCGAAGCTTCGTCATCTGGATCACCTCTTTTTACCTATTGTCGGCTTCGAGGTAACCTACCTTAGATGGCTGTCCGAATTTTGGGGTACAGTATAGAGTATGCCTCATCTGCTGAAAGTTCTTTCCCTGTCTGTTCCTGAATTCGAGTGGTAGCCTGTTCTGAAATGACGAACAACCTCATCTAATGAATTTTCAAAAAATGTTCCCCATCCATTGTCAATGCAATTCCTTTCTGTGATTAGTACGATCGCCAATTGATTCTGATTGCAAGGAATGGGCCAAGTTAAAAACAGTTTTGCGGAGATTGATCGAACTGGTTGGATCGTCGAATCTTATGCTCTGGAAAAATCGTTCAGGAAGATTGCAAATGAATGGAATGAAGTAAAAAACGATCAATTATTGATCGATAACATTCAATATTTGAGTCGTATAGTTCTATTCAGAGGACCATTTGATTAGCGTGTTTTTAGCGATTTTCAACGCCTTCGCAGCCTTACTCAAATTGCCGTCAAACAGGGCGAGAACGTGTTTCATGTAAGATCGGCTGATATCCGATTCGGGAAGCACTTCACTTGGATCGCTGGGGCGAAAAGTCTTGAATTCCGACAACATCTCAGACGAAATGGACGCCAGGCCCTGCTTCGTGTTCTCGATTTCTTCTTCAAGCACGTTGCGAACCGACATGTTCATGTAGGCGGCGCGTTTAAGAATGTTGATGAACTGTCGGATGTTCCCTGGCCAAGAATAATCATGAATCGCTTGCCAATCCGCCCTGGACAGTTTCAAGGGATAGCCTTTTTTATCGAGACCGAAAACCATACTGCTTGCGATGGACTTCATATCCTCACGACGTTCTTGAAGCGATGGGATTCGCAATGTGAGAACATTCAGTCGATGATAGAGGTCCAGACGGAATCGACATTCATCGATCATGGCTGGTAAATCCTGATGAGTGGCCGCAACGATGCGCACATCAACAGTGCAGGAATCCATCGTACCAAGTGGGGTGACTGTTTCTTCTTCCAAAACCCGTAGCAGTTGAGTTTGAACACTCAGAGGCAATTCAGCGATTTCATCGAGAAACAAAGTTCCACCATTGGCTTTTTCGAAGGCTCCCGGTTGAGAGTCTGCGGCTCCCGTATAGGCTCCGGAGACATGGCCGAAGAGCCGGTCGTGAGCCAAATCGGCGTTAGTGCTGAGAATCGCACAGTTGATCGCGATGAATTGCCCAGGACGTTTGCTGGTTTCGTGAAGAAGTCGGGCAGCAATCTCTTTTCCCGATCCGGTCGGCCCCAGAACAAGAACTGGCTCATCAATCGGTCCTAAGCATTTGACTTGCTGCCGAAGACGCTTCATCGCTTTGCTGTTTCCAAGCGGGAGAAGGTGTTTCTCTTCCTGACGGTACTGATCGACCAGTCTCCGATCGGATTCCGTGATAGGAATTAAGTTGGCAAGTTTTTGGATGGTTTGGATGTAGCTCGCTGTGTCTCCGTACTTGAAATAGCGGGCTGAACTGGCGTTAATCAGGTCGTGGAGGAATTGGTGCTTGTCCGGCCGCTTTTTCTTTTCATTGATAAATTCATCAGCAAGCGACAGGAGCAAATCAGTTCGGTCCGTCGAGCGGATTTTGTGGTGCAGGAATACCGCTTCCGTATTGCTTCTACACTCACGGAAAACAGGTTTGCAGGCTGTGTGTAGTGTTTTCTGATACTCGTCCAGGTAGTTTCTCCCACAATACCAGTAGACCTGCACCCGTCGTTTTTTGAGTACACGTAAAGCGGCAGTTATGCTCTCAAAATTGTCGTTCGACACTCCGACTCCACAGATGTGAATGTTCTTTGGATGCGTATCCTGTTGGATTATATCATCCAACGTAGAGACAATCCGTTGTTTGCTGGTCGTAACCACCTGCGCTTTCGGCATCTTAATCAGGCACATAGCCGCCGTACACGCCCCGTCCGCACCGTTACTTGTTATGATGAAATGGTCTTGTGTAGACATGATTTTGGATTCTCAGGAATAACCTTAGTATATCGTTTCAAGAGCCGGTTTCATCGATAATGGGTAATTCCTGCAATGCTATGGCTTCATGTCACGGATTCGACAAACGTACTCATTCTTCTTAGACGGTCCTGAAAAAAGCTAGACATAAAATGAAACAACAAGACGCTGGGATTGAAACACCAGCAATTCTACTGCATCTTGTAGTCAATCAGAGAGTATTCGACTTATTGTCGCTTTACCAGAATAGATCGAAACTGTAAATCTCGTATCGAGTACATAATAACATGCTTACCGAACTACAAGGCCTCATAGAACGTATCACGTATTTCAATGACGAGACAGGTTACACCGTCGCTCGGTTAAAAGTCTATGGCCGCCATGATTTAGTTACCGTTGTCGGCAGCATGCACGAGATGAATCCCGGTGAGATCATCCAGATGAAGGGAGAGTGGAGCAATCACCCCAAGTTCGGCGAGCAATTCAAGATCGAATATTACGAATCGAAAGTTCCCGCCTCCGTAACCGGTATCCAAAGATATTTGGGATCGGGGCTGATTAAAGGGATCGGCCCGGTAATGGCCAAAAGAATCGTTAAGAAATTCAAAGAGAAGACGCTCGATATAATTGAAGAGGACGTGGATCGCCTGATCGAAGTCAGTGGGATCGGCAAGAAACGTGTTGCCATGATCTCCAAGACATGGGAAGAGCAAAAGGAAATTCGACAAGTCATGCTCTTTCTCCAGTCGCATGGAGTGAGTTCCACCTACGCCACAAAGATTTTCAAGCAATACGGAAACGTCGCAATCTCCATCGTCAAGGAAAATCCCTATCGATTAGCGACGGATATCTTTGGCATCGGATTCATAACCGCAGATCGGATCGCCGAAAAATTGGGATTCGCCAAGGATTCTGAACTGCGGGCGCAAGCTGGGATTCTATACGTTCTCAACCAACTCTCTGACGAAGGTCATGTTTATTATCCTCATGATGACTTAATCCAGGAAACAGAGAAGATTCTTGAAATCGCTCCAACAATTATTGAAAACGCCCTTCATTTTATTGAATCTGAGCGAAGAATTGTCATCGAAGCGTTGTTAACCGAGGACAATATCAAAGCCGTATACCTCGCAAAATTCCATCTCTCCGAAACGAATATTGCATCCCGGTTAAAAGCCCTTCTTGAGCATGAGAAGAGTATTCGAGAGATTAAGACCGCCAAGGCACTTGATTGGATTCAGGAGAAATTATCCATTCAACTCGCCGAAAATCAAAAAGAGGCCGTTTTATCGGCGATCGCAAATAAAATCATGGTGGTTACGGGCGGTCCTGGAACCGGTAAGACAACAATTATCCGCTCCATTCTTGAGATATTCTCCGCATTGAAAATCCGTATTCTTCTGGCCGCCCCAACAGGCAGAGCAGCCAAACGAATGACCGAGGCAACGGGCCATGAAGCCAAAACGATTCATCGCCTGCTTGAGTTCAACCAGCGAAAGGGTGGATTCCAATCGAACGAAGAGTCTCCTCTTGAATGTGATTTATTAATTATCGATGAGATGTCGATGGTGGACACGATCTTGATGCATCATCTGCTAAAAGCCATTCCTCTTTCGGCAACGTTTCTTATGGTAGGAGACATTAATCAGTTACCTTCCGTAGGGGCCGGTAACGTTTTGCTGGACATAATCAATTCAGGATCAGTACCGGTAGTCGAACTTAATGAAATATTCAGGCAAGCAAAAGAGAGTTCGATCATCATAAACGCCCACAGAATCAACAAGGGGATTCCTCCCATCCTAAAAAAAGCCGATAAGGATCTGGATGATTTCTATTTCATCACTCAAGAAGATCCTGAGACCGTGATCCAAACAATCATCAAATTGGTTTCGGAGAGAATTCCTCAAACATTCGGGCTTAGCGCCATCGATGATATCCAGGTGCTTACTCCCATGCAAAAAGGCTCGGTTGGGGGAGTGAAGATGAATACTGAGTTGCAAGCGGCTCTCAATCCGTCCGATAAAGAGGTGATTCGAGGCGGACGAAAATTCCTGGTCGGTGACAAGGTGATGCAAATCAGGAATAATTACGATAAAGAGATTTTCAACGGTGATATTGGGCGAGTCAGATCGATCAATCCTGAGATGCAGGAGGTCAAAATTGATTTCGACGGTCGAGAGGTCGTTTTTGAATTCTCGGAATTAGATGAGATCGTTTTGGCTTATGCTGTTTCCGTCCACAAGTCCCAAGGTTCGGAATACCCGGTGGTTGTGATTCCGCTTTTGACCCAACATTACGTCATGCTCCAGCGTAATCTTCTCTATACTGCCGTTACCCGAGGCAAGAAATTGGTCATTCTTATCGGAACAAGAAAAGCGCTTGCGATCGCAGTAAAGAACGATAAGACTCGAAAGAGGTATTCGTATTTGAAAGAAAGGCTGAGAAAGTAGATTATGAAGAAGACTCGATTGCCTCAAACCCTGGAGGATTGGTTGAAAGATATCGCAAAAGCGTATCAGGATGCGAATGAGACAAAACCATTTGGAGAAATGGTAATGGGGAGGCCTTTGAAGGATAAGGAACTTTTTCATCTCGCTCCACAAGTGTTTTTTAAGTTTCGAGGAATAAAAGCCTCAGAGAAAAGAAAAAACGAAATCATAGAGGGAACATTGGCCAGTTATGTGGTGACCACTGATGAGGGGGAGGGCGGACAAATCATTGAAAACTCGCCGGTTCTCGCATTTTGTTTTTGTTATCTTGCAGCCCATTATGTTGCCGATTTGATCGATGACGGGAACGTTGCAACTATCATGGATTATTGCGTTGATGAGATTGAAAAACTGGAAATGATGATCGCAAATTCATGAAATCCAATTCTAAAACCGGGAGATTATGCAATGTGGACTATTGATATTCGTCATTGGATTGATGAAGAAACAGAGGAAGCCGCCGCGCCTCAATTAATTCCAAACGTTATTGGCTTGAAAGAATTAATCTCTTTTGCAACATCCAAAGCAGCGGGAATGGAAACAGAATTGCCTAAATGTTGGCATCCAGAGAACCCGGATTGCGAAGGTTTTTTGATTGCTGAAATTGTCGAGAAGGATCAAATCCAATGGGAATGTACGGTTTGTGATTTTGGAGGAGTGGTTTCAGGGTGGATGAAATTAGATTGCAATAAAATGGAGTGGCATTGAGCCCGATCATAAACAGATCATAGATATTGATCAATATCAACTATCTTGTTTTCCTCCTGAAAAGAGGGTAATGATTCTTCAGGTGGAGAATCGTTTTCACCGTCCTGCCCCTTGTGCATCTGATTATTAATCAAATCTTTTAGTTTTCTTCCAGGTCGAAATACTGGAGCGATTCGCTCGGGGAGTTCCATCGGTTGACGTGTTTTGGGATGCATAATTCTTCGGGCCTTTCGTTTTACCGGTACGAACGATCCGAATCCCACGAGAACGACTCTGTCACCTCTCGAAAGTCCTTGCGATAAAAGATCGAAGATTTTTGATACAATCCTTGTCGAGCATTCGATCGTTAAATCAAATTCTTCGGATACACACCGTGCAAGTAGATATTTATTGAATGTTCTTTTTGTCATTTTATACGGATACAACGAAAGGGATTAATAAAGTTTTCGGTTGAAGAGTTCGAATTAATGGGATTCACTATGTTTGATATGGCTATTCTTGATTTGTTGAACTTTTTGCCAGAGTACCGTTTCCAAGAATGTTTCGTGGTTTCCGTGAAGCGTTCCGTCAATGTAGAAGGGATTCTTCAGAATCGATCCAACGGATGATTTGCTCACCAACATCTTTTGAGAGATTTGAGAGAGAGAGAATCCCTGGGCCGCAAGCTGGAAAATTCCCGAAACGATCACACTTTTCTTCTGATCAACGACAATTCGGTTGTTCTCCATCCGATATCCGAGCGGAGGGCGATTCATGAATTTGCCCTGTTCGCGTGCCCGGCGAAGTCCGCGCTCGATTCTCGCCCTTCTCAGATCGTGCTCAAATTCGGAGAAGACCGCTCTCACTTTTGAGAATGCTCGTTCTGACGGGGTTGTCCCCGTACGGTCGTTGATGAGGACAAGATCTACGCCTTGTTGTCTAAAATGGGTGTACAACCATCCGAAATGAAAGATGTCTCGTGAGAGACGATCGGCTTCCGTCACGATGACAGCCTTCAATGATTTGTTGATCGACTCGATAAGTGACATGAGTCCTTCACGTTCTTGCAATCGAGTTCCGCTCGATTGATCCTCGAAAATTCTTATCAATTCGAGATTCTCACTTTCGCAGTAACGCTTGATTTCCTCTATTTGTGCGCCCAGTGAAAATTTCTTTCCCTGTTCTCCTGTTGACACCCTGATATATCCCAAAACCTTATCGCTCATTTATTACTCACCACTCGCAAAACGATGTCACCACGATCGATGAATACCTGAAGTTTGTCTCCTCCCTCGAGACGAAGAGCTTTCGCTACTCCAGAGGGAATCGTAATCGTGAATTGTCCGTTACTATTCTGCTGTCGTAACACAACCAGGTTCTGGGAGAGTCTCATTCCGCGCTTTGATGGAAAAGTGAGGATAGGATTATCGATTTTTTCCATAAAAAATCTATGTATGAGATTATATATAAATTTATCGTTAAACTGCCGATTTTGGCGGCGGTCCAGAAAGTAGAGGTTCTTGGACGATAATTGTTGGTAGGCCATGTCATATCGGGGTTTTATGCGTTATAATGAAAGAAATAAAAAATACTCGATATAAACGTAAGACTAAAACATTCAGTCAATTATGAAAGAATTTAAACAGGATATTGATTATTCAAAACTAACCCTGGTTCAATTGTCTCATAGAATCGTGGTTAAATCTGACGAAATCGCTCTGCGTGAAATTCTTGAACGCAGAAGATTCTTCCAAAATCCTAAGAGAAGCAATTTAATATTTTGGGATTTCATTTACTTTCTCTATTTGCGTCTTGCGTATTCTGATGAAAAACTCGCTGAAAAGACATTAGATCTTCTTATTGAAAGATTTATAAATTTACCTGGTTCAAGCCTTGAGATTGAAAGAAGAGGTCCAGACTGCCGTAATCAGTATAAGCTTTTTCTCAATAAATTTCCAGAATTGATAAACAAAGATATCAAAGAAATAACCTTGGATCACCTTCGCGTACAAGAACAAGAATTTCAACGATTGGTTTATCGCCACTTCATTTGGTCGATGAAGGAATGTCTACGCGACATCAATGGCTGGAATCGTTATAATTGGGACTTAAATGGCAAAACAATAACAATCTATTTGCCCCTAATACTACCTGGGAACGAAAGGAAAAAGTGGCTCGAAGAAAATGTACATGAGATTGATCCCGATCGCCCAGGCGAAAAAGAGCGTATTCAAGATATCATTGATCAACATTTTGGATATTTTGGGTATACGACTAATTTAGATGATCTAGGATTTGAACTACCCACTGGTGAAACCCCTTTTGAATCATTAAGCGATGAAAACCATTTCGGATTTACATCAACCAAACTTCGCATTTTGATTGCAAATGAAAAAGCAGTTAAAATAAATGAACTCCGTCCATGCATTAGGAGAATAGGTGCATTAAATATTCGAGCATTAGTGTTTCGTATTCTCAGCGATTTAGAAGATGGTTGTTTTAAACCCTCAAAATTGGCTGATGAATTCGGAGTTGTAGAATCATGCATGACGAGTTTTGCAGGACGTAAATGGACACATTTACTCTTAAATGATGAAGATGAAGATATTGAAGATATTGAAGATATTGAAGATATTGAAGATATTGAAGATATT
>CAZSIZ010000241.1:0-9751 GCA_964606645.1 uncultured bacterium | reverse complement strand
GCTGGCAGATGCTTGAAGCGGAGTGGGCTTATATGGATTTCTGTCCGGACGGTTTCGAGCAACCCGCCAATTTCGACGCTAAATTAAATGGGGGTTACGTCGCATTGGGCCTCCTCTACGGGGAAGGCGATTTCGCTAAAACCCTGGAAATCACCACCCGATGCGGACAGGCCTGCGGCAGCAATACTGCAACCGCCGCCGGGATTCTGGGAACCATTCTCGGACACAGCCGCATCCCCACCGAATTCAAGGCCGGGATTCCTATCGTCGCTGACCGGTCATTCGCTTATTCCAAATATAACTTTCACGACCTGATTAAATCGTGCAAACAACAGACCGATTTGATCGTCAAGCGATATGCCGGTTCGATTCAGCGCCTAGGCGACCGGGAATATTACACCGTACCCGTACAGCCTCCCACACCTCCGAAAACGTCTCAACAATTCACTGAAGCGATGTACATGCAATACCGCGATGGCTGGAACTCGCTCGAACAGTCCCGGCTCGAAAAAATCCAGGGGATTCTCGATGACGAATTTGCGGGATGGTCCCAGGGATGGACGTTGTCTCAATGCAGCCTGGAGTCTAATCCCGGCGTACAAGAAACCTATCACGACCGCTACGACGTGTTCGTCACCGATCCGCTCAACCGGGAGACACCCTGCCAACTTTCCTGGAAAGGAACCATCCCTGAAGGAAAACCGGAACTGCGCCTGATCGTCACCTGCTCGGACTATCATCCCGACGCCGATTGGATTTTACGAGTATCCGTTGGTGGACAGCCCTTCGATCCCAAAACGGTGGCGCGGCTGGGCGGCCAGATCGCGTGGCAGGAATTCCGCTACGATCTATCCGCGTACGCCGGACAAGAAACAACGATCCTGCTGGAAAACGTTCCCAACGACTGGAACGCCGAAACCGCCTATTGGGGAAAAATCGAAATCGTTCACTAATTCAGGATTTTGTCTCTTACCACTCCAATCGATCGTCCAAAAGTCATAAAATTCTGAGTATTGATATCAGGCGTTTTCTTTCTTCTCCTGTAATGATTCCAAAGACTCGAGATCGGCTTCAATTACGGTGAAGGTTTTGGCGCAGAGGGTTAGGGCGATGAGGCCTATCGCTACGGCGAACCATAGCGTGCAGATTCGGATGATGAGCGTTGCGGAGGCGGCGATGCCTCTGGGCACTTCGTGTAACAGGATCAGCAAGCCGCCGATGGTTCCTTCGGTCGGACCGATGCCGCCGGGAGTCATCATGAGCGCGCCCACGATCGTTCCGAAGGCGTAGATGAACGTCGCAGGCAAGATCGGCAGCGGCGAACCGAATCCCCACAGCACTAAATAAAACGCCAGACACTCACAAAACCACGAAAACAGGCTGATGAACGTTGCCCAAAGCAATGGAACCGGCGCGATCAGGCGATAGGTGCTTTCGTAGGCCGTGCGGATTTTTCCGGTATGGTTTCCGATAACCGGGAAACGTTCCAGGAACGAAATCAGGTGTTCGACGGCACGTTTCCAACTGACGAGAATCAGAATCAGAGCCACGGCACCGATCGAGATACCGAACACGATCTCCCCCTGCGGAAGCAGTGTCACGCCCAGAAGCGCCATGATCAGAAAAGCGATGAAATCCGTCAGACGTTCGGCAAGAATGATCGGCGCGGATTTGCTCAGCGGCGTCCCGTTGATCTCTTTGACCAGATACGACTTGAACACCTCGCCGAATTTACCCGGCGTCGCCGTCATCACCATACCCGCGAGAAAAACCTGGAACGACACCCGGCGCTTCAGAGGGATGTCCAGAATCGAGAGGTAGTAATGCCATTTCGTGAAACGGATGACATAATTCAGGAAAGCCAAGCCTAAACAGAGAGGCAACACCCACCATTTGAAGTGCATCAGCGCATCAAGAATTTGATCCCAGCCGGTCCACAAACACCAGCCTAGATACAAGACCGCCGCAAAAGCGATGGAAAACAGGAGTTTTTTCTTTAATTTCATACCATCAAAAACGAACGATCAAAGTGAATACCATATCACCCACAAACCGAGCGGAATCGTATAAAACGCAAACTGATACAACCGCCCCGCATTCACGAGCCGGATGAGTAAACCGAGGAAAATCACTCCAGAGACCAATGAAGCGGAGAAACCGAGTACGGCAGGCAGAGGAGCGATGGCCGCTTCAGCATGACGCAGTTCCAGAATGCCCGCTCCTAGTATCACCGGGATGGACATCAGGAATGAATACTCGATCGCCACGGTTCTCGAAACACCCATCAGCAGCGCCACTCCCACCGTCACTCCGGAGCGTGAGATTCCCGGCAGGATTGCACACGCCTGCACGAGTCCCATCACGACGGCGAAAATCCAAAGGTTGACTGGAACGAATCGGTCTGTCCTCCCCTTCTTTTCACGCGCCCATAAAGTAGAGAACAGCAACACGCCGGTTACGATGAAAGCGCCTCCCACCCAATCGAGCCGATCTCGAAACATCACAAATTTTTCTTCGAATAGTATTCCCAGTGCCCCGGTAATCAGGGAACTAAGCAGGATCGCCGCGATCATGGTTCGGTCGGTTTTCGAGTCATCGGAGGGATTTTTCCCGGCGATCCATTCCAGACAGACAGCACCCAACCGGAACAACCGTTTTCGGAAAAAAATACAGACGGCTAATAACGTCGCCAGATGCAGCAGCACGTCGAAAAACAGATAATCGGACGCCCGGCCGTTCAAAAAAGTTTCGACGACAACCAAATGACCGGAACTGGAAACCGGCAAAAACTCGGTTAATCCTTGGAGGAAACCGAGCAGAAACGTCTCAATACAATTCATTAATAAGATACCTTCACAATCACGTAATTGGTCAGATGACAGAAGTGAATAATTCCTCCCCCAAGCCTGGGGGGAGGAATTGATACTTCACACGGCTGACCTGTTACATAATCACTTAATCGTCGCGTTCCGGTTCGAGAAACCGTTTCGCTTCCTCTTCGGTCTGAAACACATTGAGATAGCGGAACCACGATAGCCGGTCCATCACCTTTAGAGTCTCTTCACTACATCCGGCCAGCGCCACTTTACCACCCATATTCCTGAAAACTCGGATCGGGCGGGCGATCTCGTTCAGATTGGAAGCGGATATCTGTTCGATGGATTTTCCGGACAGGATGATTTTCGTGCTTCCCTGCTGCCGGAGCGTAGAGACCGCGTTTTTCAGTTGAATGGCCTCTTCATCACCTAAAACTCCGGCGATGGTGATAATATCGGTACTGCCATGACGTTCACATGAGAATTCTGCCATTTCGATCGAGTTGTACTACTATCCTTTGAGAGTTTGAAAACCGGGATTCGGTGGAGAGACGAATTCAACCGATTATTTTGTGCTATTTCGGCCGTCCGGCTCGACGATTCATTCGGACGCCGCATAATATAAAACGTTCGTTCCGGCATGATAGAACGCCCGAAGACGCGCGTTCCTTTCCCCATCACCGTTTCGAGAGGCATCTGGAACGGGGTCTCTTCGTCCGGTTTTCATTACGAAGAGAGTAGACAAAACCGCTCTAGGCGTTGTGATCGATAATATTGAGCGTTAAAATGCAAAATCACAGCCTGGAGCCGTTTTCAATCATACGTTCACTTCGGCATTTTGAAAATCCCCATAACTCCGGGATTTATCAAAGTCGATTTGTTTTCGATCCAGCGTTAATGTTGAAAACCGCTTTAGATGATTCAAGCGCGAGATAAAAGGAGCGTAGTAAACCCATGGTATTTCAATCAAGTAGAATAATCTGCGTGTTTTTTCTGGTTCTAACGGTATTATGGACCACCGGATGTTCGGAATTGGAAGTCAAGAAACGATCGATCAAAGGACCGATTATTTCCGACAACTTGACCGGCGGAGAACTCGCCGCAACGGTCACCGGCGGCACTTTCACCAAACAAGGGTGGAAACCCGGCGCGGACGGGACGCTGGTTTACAATCTGCCGGGAATGCCCCAGGGACGCATCACGGTCACCGCGACGGGACTGAACCGCTCCGTCCAGGAAACGGTCTTTTTGACACTTTACGAACCGACGGAACTCGATTACGCCGATCCCTTCGTATTGCAGAATCCCTATCGCATCACACTGGCACTGAAAAACTTCCAGCAATCACCCGATTCGCCGTTCGATTGGCTGTGGACGATCAAGTCATTCTCTCAGGGAACACCAAACGAACGACGTTACTCGTCCGCACTACCCCAAAGTGGACAATCATACCAGAAAAAGGTCAAAGCCGATCGGATGCCCATTTTCCCCGACGAAACTTATAAAATAATTCTTGAGTGGAAAAATGGGAAAGCGGTTCTCCAGCTAAACCGTACGATTCTAGCCGAACAACAATACGCCCCGGTGCTCTTCAATGCCCAATCACTCAGACTCATTGTTGGTAAGAGTCCAGGTCTGGACACGTTCGACATGGGAGATGTGACGTTTTCGAACGTGGAAGTGACGTTTCCCGGCCTGTAAGAAAACCTTACTCTCTGTCACGCCAGGGATTAAGATCGGTCCGCCATGTATCCGGCGTTTCAGAACGCAGATTTTGTTCGTCTACCAAACGAATTCGGAAACGAAGACTGTTACCGGAATTCCAGCACGATCATTCCTTCATTCTCAATTCGGCTGTCAGCCTTTGATATTCAAGAACATACAGACAAGATATCATCACCCTGAAAAAGATTTCGGTGATTGGGATCCGTCTTGAAATCTGATTGGGAGAATGGGGAAATGAGAAACGCTTTTACGCTAATCGAACTCCTGATCGTCGTTGCGATCATTGGGATTCTCGCCGCGATTGCAGTGCCAAATTTCATGAACGCACAGGTTCGAGCCAAAGTCGCAAAAGTGGAAGCCGACTTTCGCAATCTCGCCACCGCTATCGAACAATACCAAATGGATAATAACGCCTATATGCCCTATCCGGCGTGGGGTGGTAATACGAACTTGGCGTACCTCAACGCGTTATCGACTCCGGTGGCCTATATTTCTTCTGCGGGAGCGGTCTGGGATCCATTTCGTTCCAGAAACCAGGCGGATGCCGATGGGATTATGAAACGACGGTATGGCTATTTCGATCCGAGAACCGATCCGGTTCAATGGATGATTCAGGGATCGAAGTATCAAGGTCAGGATCTTCCCGGCCAGTGGAAATACATTCTCGTCTCTCTTGGACCGGATAACCTTCAAGGCGTGGAAGGCAGTTACGTTACTTCGATCGGCCATCCGGGAGCGGCCGGATTCAACGTTTATGATTCAAGCAACGGATTGAGAAGTTATGGGGATATCTATCGTCTTGGGCCATAAAACGATCCCACCAGGGGCGTTGGTTTCGTTCAAATCTTGTTTTACAATCATTCCTGAAATCAGCATTATTATTCGGCGGAAATCCTTTCGTGTTTCTGCTTGGATGAATTCAAAATCGCAAAGGGAGAATGACCGTGCTGGAAAAACTTTTTCACCTAGCCGAGAATCAGACCACGGTACGGCGTGAAGCCATCGGTGGCTGTACGACGTTCCTGACCATGTCGTACATCATCTTCTTCCAACCGGCCATCCTATCCAACACGGGAATGGATTTCGGCGCGGTCATGACGGCGACCTGTCTCTCGTCTGCACTGGCGACGTTCCTGATGGCGTTTCTCGCCAATTATCCCATCGCGCTGGCCCCCGCCGTCGGACTCAACGTGTTTTTCACATTCGAGGTCTGCGGTGCGATGGGCGTACCCTGGGAAACTGCGCTGGGAGCCGTGTTCGTTTCCGGGGTGATTTTCGTTCTGCTTGGAACTTTCGGTTTTCGCAAAAAGGTGATGGACATCATTCCTCCAGCGGTGAAGTTCAGTATCGCGGCAGGGATCGGTCTGTTCATCACACTGCTTGGATTCGAATGGGCGGGAATCGTCGTCGACGATAAGGTGACTTTGGTCACGGTCGGGGATTTGAACAATCAATTCGTTCTTGTCTCCGGAGTGGGTTTGGCGGTTTCGATGCTATTCACCTGCTGGGGAATCCGGGGGGCGATTTTCCTCGGTATCATCACATCCGCCTGCACCGCGCTGGCGGTTGGGCTGGTCTCCTATCACGGAGTTTTTTCCGCCCCGCCCTCGCTCAGTCCAACGTTCCTGGCCATGAAACCGCTCGCGGCGTTGAAAGTGGACCTCTTCGCCGTCATCTTCGTCTTCTTCCTCATTGATCTTTTCGATACGATCGGAACACTGAGCGGTGTGGCTCAGCTGGGCGGTTTCTTGAAAGACGGAGAACTCCCGCGTGCCCGAAGAGCCTTGCTGGCAGATGCAATCGGAACCGCTGGCGGAGCCATGCTGGGAACCTCACACGTCACCAGTTACGTCGAATCCTGCTCCGGGATCAGCGACGGCGCGCGCACCGGCCTAGCCAGTCTCGTTACGGGATGCCTGTTTCTGCTGGCGCTTTTCTTTTCTCCGCTGGTTGAAATGCTCGGTCAGGGAATCGCGGGACCGTCGGGTGCGATTCTCTATCCCATCATCGCCCCGGCGCTCGTTATGGTCGGTTTTATGATGATGCGGGCGGTTCAATGGATTCCCTGGGACAATCCCGCCGAAAGCATTCCCGCTTTTCTCACTATCATCCTGATTGGTTTCAGTTTTTCCATCACCGATGGGATTTCATTCGGCTTTATCAGTTATACGTTTCTTAAACTTATGTCGGGGAAGATTCGGAGTGTCCATCCTGTTATGATTGGACTTTCCATTGTTTTCCTGTTGCGATTTATTTTCATTTAGACCGGTTATTAAAACGTGCGAAACGTCCGTGTGATAAGATTACGGATAGACGCCTTTATTCGTGCGGACAATCCAGCCTTGGGATGTCAGGCCGTTGCTGGATTCATAAATTCGTTCGGATGGATTCAGGTTGGGACCGTAAGCGGGGTTGTTCGCAGCGATCAGATAATCCGGCCAGGGAGAGCCTCGAGTGTTCGCCGGACCGGGGGAAAACATGTACCACGTAAAACCCACATCGAAACCCAATTGATAATTTCCTTTTCTCCATTTCGGATTCTGCATGCAATTATAAGTGAACGAAGTCCGGTCCGTATCGGAATCCAGTGTCCCTCCCGGTCCCTGCATAAAGGGGTCGAATGGGATCGACGACATGTACGCCATTGGAGTTGTTAAGCGACTCAAGGCCGGACGTCTGCCGGACCCCCAAATACCAAGCGACACCCCCTCAAGCGACCCGATGGGAGCGCGGCCGTTGTCGAAACTATACATATCGATCGCGGTACCGATGCTTCTCATATCGGCCATGACGCGGGACAATTTGGCTCGCATCTGCGCGTTGAGAAAATTCGGCACGGCAATCGCGGCCAGAATTCCTATAATGGCGACGACGATCAATAGTTCGATTAGCGTGAAAGCGTTTCGCTGCATCCTTTTCTCCAACCTTATTTTGGCGTGTAGCGTGAATGGTCGAACCAAGTCTATCAGATTTTCAACCGCTCTTCAAATCGAATTCCCAATACAACGGCAATCGATGTTATTACGTTGTGCTAATTCAAAATCGCCCTCACCCATAAAAGCCATCGTGTCCGCCTGTCGGCGCGACGCGATGTACTCTCCCAGTGGGAGAGGGGACAAGGCAAGGGTGAAAAACAACCTTCTTCCCGACAAACCCCTTGCGTAACGGACGTCGTTTTTATTTAATGCTAGGAGTGTCAATGAATTCGGAAACGCTTATGGCTTTTTTTATACAATCAAAGATCGAGGTGAAATCAAATGAAGAAGTTACGTGCAGCAGTAATCGGTTGTGGAGCGATTGGCCATTTCTGTCATATTCCGGGGTATGCGAATAACAAAAGCTGCGACCTAGTGGCGCTTGTGGATCCTTCCACCAAAAACCGCAAATCCGCCTGCGAGAAATTCAACGTCGAACGCGGCTATAAAGACATCGATCAATTATTCAAAAAGGAAGAATTGGACGTCGTCAGCGTCTGTTCCCCGAACGCCTTCCATGCCTCGAATGCTATCACCGCGCTGAACAACGGTTGTCACGTGCTTTGTGAAAAACCACTCTGCTTGACCATGAAAGAGGCCGCCACGCTTAAACGCGCCGCGAAAAAAGCGGGGACGATTTTCATGGTTGCATTTTCGCATCGGTTCAATCAGGGGAACATCAAAGCCAGACGCGCTATCGACAATGGCAAAATCGGGAAACCGTTTATGATCCGGTTGCGATTCGCTCACGAAGGCCCGATGGCCGGGTGGGCCATGACGGACTGGTTCTACAAGCCGGAGAAAGCCGGGGGCGGGGCGTTATTCGACATGGGGATTCACGCGATCGATCTCGCCTCGTATTACATGGGCACCATCAAAAAAGTCAACGCCATGACCGGAACCCTGGAGAAAAAAATCAGCCTGGATGACAACGCCATTCTGCAATTCGAATTCGAGTCGGGAAAACTGGGTTACGCGGAAGTGGGCTGGACCAGCAAACAGGGATTCTCCGGTGTGGAAATCTACGGCAGCGAGGGCGCTATCGTGATGGATTACGTCAACGGTGTCTCGCTGATAACCGGCTCCACCAATCCTTCCGGTAAACGAACCGTCAAAACCCGCACGATCGAAAAGGAACCCGCGAAAGGCGGCTGGGATATCGAAATCGATCATTTCATCAAATGTATCCGCCGTGGAGAACAACCTGAAATGGGTCTGGACGCCGGAATCGACGCCCTTCGAGTCGCACTCGGTGCTTACGAATCGGCTAAAAAGGGAAAAACGATCCAGTTTTAATCTCCTTTTTTACTACCATTCTACGATTGAGCAGGACGCTAGTTATTGCGTCCTGTTTTCTTTATATACCCAGTGAAATACCTTTATCCATATATTGCATTTAAACCTATCTTTCAAACTTTAGTCGTGAGAGAATCAACGAAAATATCTGGAAAGCTGCAATTGAATGAATCGACTTTGGAAGCCCACTGGATTCGTTTCTTTACTCGTTTTCATTCTCTCGAGTGGAGAAGCCTATTCGTGTGGGTGGGAAGTTTTTTCTATAATCATTACTCCAGGTGCTTCAAGCCCTCACACTCCCACACAAACGTCTGTACCTACACCCAGTGAAACACCGACATTCACGTTAACACCGACAATGACATACACTCCAACCTATACGTCCACTTCCACTTCTACTCATACATCAACTCCTACACACACCCCTTCACCGACACCAACAATCGATGGAAATTCTCCGGGCAGTGGAGGAGAAAGCCAAGAAGAAAGCCCTACACCGACACAGGCAATCACTCCAACCGATACGCCCTCTTCCACTCCTACCCCTACATCAACGCCGACACCCTCGTTTACACCAACTCCTCTGCCAACGGATACTCCCTCCCCCATACCGACAGACACCCAAACGCCTACTCCAACCAACACACCGTCGCATACTCCGGTTATTACACCATCGCACACTCCAAGTGATACACCTACTTCAGCACCGACTAATACGCGAACACCTACCGCGACTTCAACTCAGGTGCCGATCTCTACTCCAACGGACACGCCGACTAATACACCGACATCAACACCTTCCCCCACATCGACACCGACGTTTACTGTTACGCCGACACCGACCCATACGCCTACTTGGACGCCTACAGTCTCGCCTTCCCACACCTCAACTCAGACATCCACATCGACACCAACGGTTATTTATACGCCGACTCCGAC
>CAZSIZ010000240.1:0-9752 GCA_964606645.1 uncultured bacterium | reverse complement strand
CTTCGAGGTTTCCCACCTTAAATCACTGTCCGAATTTTGGGGTACATTATAGAGATTGTGTTTGAAGCGCTTCGTAGTGGAGGTTCGATTGTTTCTAATTGTACCTAATTGAAGGGGGGTGTTTAGCGGCAACCATATTGGGGAATTTCATACGTTTTACAACTGACAACGAAGCAGGAAAAAAATCTATGGAGGTAAGTAATAACAATGAAAAAAATGACAACAGTAGGAATGTCACTGATGATTTTGGCAGTGATCGCAAGCCCTGCATTCGCACAAGGTATTTTCGATCAACAAGCCGACTGGGAAGGCCGTGGTAGCGCAAAAGTTGCCGGAGCCGTAGATTTTACCGATGGTGTCTACACCATGGAAGGAAACGGTGACGACATCTGGGATAATCAGGATGAAGGTTTCTTCCTGTATACCGAAAAATCCGGCAGTTGGAGACTTTCTGGTAAGGTGACCTGGCTCGATAACGACAGTCACGACTGGTCGAAAATCGGCGTGATGATTCGCGAAGATGGCGCTGCCGTCGATTCGGCTCATTATTGGATCGAACTGCGCGGTGCTGAAATGGGTGACCGGACCGACGCGCAATGGCGTCCTACCGCTGGTGCAGGCTCCAGCAATATTGAAGTTCAAACACCGGAAGGTGAAGCCGTGAGCGATCTGGATGGATCGGGCGTTTATCTGAGAGTTAGCCGTCAAGCCGATGCGAATAAAGTCTTCTCCGAGTATTCGTATGACGGCGTGAACTGGGTTCTTGCTCACGAACAATCCGATCGGGAAATGCCGGATACCGTTGCTTACGGTCTTGCTATCACCAACCACCAGGACAACGATGGTGTTGCCACTGCAATTGTCGAAGACGTGGTCCTGGAGCCTCTACCGAAAATGCCGGGAGCAGGGATATTCAACATGGAGGCCGACTGGGCTGGCCGCGGTGATTTCAAAGCGCCGGGCAGTGCTTCGGTTACCGATGGCGTCTATACGATGAGTGGAAACGGTGACGACATTTGGGAAGAACAGGATGAAGGTTTCTTCATCTATACCGAATTGGCAGGCAGTTGGAGCCTTTCCGGTAAAGTGAAGTGGGTCGATAACGACAGCCACGACTGGTCGAAAATCGGCGTCATGATCCGTGAGCAAGGCGACGCCATCGATTCGGCTCATTATTGGATCGATTTGCGCGGTGCCGAAATGGGCGACCGGACCGACGCTCAATGGCGTCCCTCCACCGGTGCTGCTTCCTCCAACCAGGAAATCACAACCGAGGCAGGCGAAGCCGTTAACGACAAGGGTGACGGTGTCTATCTGCGAGTCAGCCGCCTTCATGAAGAAAACAAGGTCTACACCGAATATTCGTATGACGGCGTTAATTGGGTGCTCGCTCACGAGCAAGAGCAGGAAATGGGCGAAGTCGTCGCTTACGGTCTTGCGATCACCAACCATACGGATAACGAAAATGTCGCAGTCGCTACTGTCTCCGACGTGAAGTTGGAAGCGATCGATATTTCGGGTCTCGGTCCTGACTGGGTCATCGGTACTGATGCAGGGGTCTGGAAAGTCAGAGACGGCGTTCTCAGCGCATACGCTGACACCGGGAACGATCCCAAACACGCCTGGGTTAATCTCGATATGAGCGCGACCGATGGCAACTACACCGTTAAATGTGACGCCCGTATGGTGAATTGGGAAGACGGCGATTTACCTCGCGCCGGTATTTCGGTCCGTGTCAATCCGGACGACAATGGGGCCAACCCAGGTTCCGATCGAGCGCTGAACCTTCTGTTCCACGACGACACCAACAGTATCGATATCCTCAACGATTTGGTCAGCTGGGGAGAGCGAACCGATATTCCTTGGGAAATCGGTACGTGGTACACCATGGCTTTGACCGCTGATGGCAATCTGTTGGATGCCTTCTTCATCGAACAAGGTGCTGATGTCTTCGCCGATGGTTATCTTTCGACATGGGAAGACGACCGTAACAGCAACCGTTCGCCTGGATTCCCGGGCTTGGCCGCCAGTACGTGGGAGGGTCTGGAAGTTCAATTCGACAATTTCGAAGTGATCGTCGATGGGAATGTGATCTTCTCCGATGATTTCGACACAGCAGTCGTCGATGTTGCCGGTTGGTCACTCTACTAATCTCGAATTCGTGATTTAGTTTGTCACATACAAAATGCTTTTTCGGCCCGGAGCTCACGCTCCGGGCCATACTTTTTTTTGTTCGACCGTAATTGAAATCCACAGGAGAGCGACTGGAATTCGATCTCCGTTCATGCCATGATTGAACGTCAGGGAGAGACCATCCTTCTATCACAAAGATCGGAAGCATTTGCCGGTGAAGACACTGATTCTGACGGAAAAGCCTTCTGTGGCCAGGGATTTCGCCAAGGCGCTTGGCGTCAACGCGAATCGCGACGGATTCATGGAAAACGGCGATTACATCATCACCTGGGCCGTCGGACATCTGGTGGAACTGCTCGAACCGCATGACTACGACGCGAAATGGAAGAAATGGAACCTCGACACACTGCCCGTCATCCCGGACTCGTTCCAATACAAACCGATCGCCAAAACAAAGAAACAATTCTCCATTATCAAGAGACTGCTGAAAGACCGCTCCCTCGAACGGATCACAATCGCCACCGACGCCGGGCGCGAAGGTGAGGTGATCGCCCGGACCATTCTGCTCGCCTCCGGATTCAAACAGCAGAAGAGACTGGTCCGCTTCTGGAGCAGTCTGGCGCTCACCGATCAAGCCGTGAAAGAGGGGATGGCTTCGGCCAAACCGATCGCCGAATACGACCGGCTGTGGCACGCCGGACAATCCCGGCAAATCGCGGACTGGCTCGTGGGGATGAACGTCACCCGCGCGGCCACCGTCAGCATGAACGATCTCTTCAGCGTCGGGCGGGTTCAGACCGCCGTGCTCGCGCTCCTGGTGGATCGGCGGCGGGAACGGGAACGGTTTAAACCGAAACCCTACTGGTTGCTTCCGGTCAGATTCTCGAACGAAAAAGGAACCTGGCTTGGAACCTGGTTCAAAGGTAAACAAACCCGCTTCGACAAGAAAGAAGACGCCGAGCGAATCCAGGCGAAAATCCTTCACCAAACCGGCGCGGTTCTCTCGGTCGATAAACAGAAGAAAAAACAGCCCCCGCCATTACTCTACTCGCTCACGGACCTCCAGCAGGACGGCAACAAGAAATTCGGTTTCTCCGCCAAGAAAACGCTCGACATCGCTCAAGCGCTTTACGAAAAAATGAAATGTTTGTCCTACCCGCGAACGGACTCGAAAGTTCTGGGAGCGAAAGACGCGGGCATGGCGAATAACCTGGTCAGGAAACTGTTGAAAACCTATTACTCCATTTTTTCAGACGTCGACGAACGGCTCATCAGCGCATCCAACAAGCGCGTCTTTAACGACGCCAAACTGACCGACCATCACGCGCTCATCCCTCTCGCCCCCCTTCCCGACCGCGCGAATGAGGATGAAAAACGGATCTACGAGCTCGTTCTCAAACGCTTTGCCGCCGCGTTTCACCCGGATTGCGAGTACGAACAGACGGAGATTGTCACCGGTGTCGAAAACGAAACGTTTCGCACCAAAGGAAAGCGGATTCTCAAACCGGGCTGGCGCGCCGTCTACGGGATCGAATCCGAACCGGCGAATCCCCAGGATGACGAACCAGATCAAGATAACCTGCCCCCGCTTCAAAAAAACGATCCGGCGCATGTTGATGAGGCCACTCTGAAAGAGAAGAAAACCACCCCGCCCCCGGATTATTCGGAAGCGCTGCTGCTGAAAGATATGACCAATCCGAGCCGATACGTCTCCGAAGACGAGTTGAAGAAAATTTACCGGGGTGATGTGGGGCTGGGTACGCAGGCGACACGGGCACAAATTATCGAAACGCTTCTCAAACGCCAGTACGCTGAGCGGAAGAAAAAATATCTGCTGGCGACGGATAAGGGGTGTTTTCTGATCGACCGCTTACGGCGCCTCAACACCGCTAAGAAACTGACCTCCGCCGAGGAGACCGCCCGGTGGGAAATGGAATTGAATCGGATCGCCCAGGGAGAAGGTTCCAGCGAACGTTTTCTCGACACCATTCGGGATTTCGTCAAACAATCTGTCCAGGAGTTCAAAACCGGAACGGCTCAATCGTTCAACGAGAGTGATATAGGCCATTGCCCCAATTGCAGAGGAAAGATCATCGAAGGGAATAGGGGATTCGGCTGTTCCAATTGGAAAGAAGAAGACGGCGGCTGCAAATTCGTGATCTGGAAAGAAATTTCGGAAAAGCCAATCACGCCCAAAATGATACACAATCTCCTATCCAACAAAGAAATCGGACCCCTGGATGGATTCGTATCGGACAAAGGAAAGCCCTTTTCCGCCACGATCAAACTAGCCCGAAAAAACGGGGGATGGACGACTGAATTGGAAAAAGTAAAAGCCTCATCCCGCAATACGAAAACGCTTGGGACATGTCCCGATTGCGGTGGGGAGATCGTCGATGGGAAAAAAGGCTACGGATGTCAAAACTGGAAGGAGCAGGACGGCGGCTGCAAATTCGTCGTCTGGAAAACGATCGCCAAAAAAAGAATCCCCAAAAAGGCCGTCCGACAATTACTCAAAACGGGCAAATCCGATGTCATCCAAAACATGAAATCGAAAACAGGAAAACCTTTTTCCGCCCGCTTAAAATTACAAAAAAGCGATACCGGGCCGACAAAAGTCGTCTTCGATTTCCCGGATGAGAATTAAACGCCTGCCTCACCCCTCCGCAGCCGGTTCACTGCTCCAGCGATTCATGAAGTAGATTGCAACTTCGGCGATTAGGCCAATAGCTAAGGCCAGGATGCAACTTCCGACAATCATCGATGTGGTCTTGCCTTGATCGATGTAATTGGAGAGATTCAACACCATCGCCCAGAGCGTGATGACGAGCATGACCAGCATCGGAACGGCCGTCACCCACGAAGGCCGCCGGTTCGCCACCAGATAAACCGTTGCCGTCAGAAGCACCAATCCAGCGAGCAACTGATTGGTGGTCCCGAAGAGCACCCAGAGCTGCGTCTGCAAGTCCGACACTGCCAGAAACCAGATCGCTCCGATGGCAACGACCGTCGAAAAATAACGGTTCTTGAGAAACAGAATGCAGACGGGAATGATAAAAACAGAGAAAAACGCGAGTATAAACGCGATTTGAAAAGGAATCATCAACGCGATGAAGATCGATAGCGAGATTAAATTGCTTGTGGGTATCGAATGCATCGCGGCGATTGTCTGTAAGCAATAGTAGATGACGAAAGAGAACCAATACGCAAACCATAAGGCGTAGGGAACGGTGTGGGCAAAAAGATGAAGCGTTCTCTCCATCCGGGCGCGTAAGCCTTTCGTGACCGATTCGAGCGTACCGCCGATTTCTTCGACGTTATAGCGCAGAATACGTGTGCCCGAATCCAGCGTCGTCAACGCGAACGAGACCACGACCAATGCGACAAACGTCGTCGCCACTTCCAGGGGAATTCCCAGCCAGGAAATAAAATTGGCCGCGCCTTGAACGAAAACGGACAGTTTGGCTCCCAAACCTCCCGCGGCCTCCCAGGAAGCGTAGTGAGTCAGCCATTCCTGGCTGGAACCCAGGCCCGCCGTGCAGGCGATGACGGCGATCACTCCCAGCGCACACTCCACGAGCATCGCGCCATATCCCACGGCCCGCGCATCCGACTCTTTCTCCAATTGTTTCGCCGTCGTGCCGGACGCGACGACGCTGTGAAAACCCGAAATCGCCCCGCATGCCACCACGACGAACAAAAGAGGAATCATGTTGGGCAGCGACGGATTGGGATTGATCGCCGGGGCGACGATTGGAGGCTGAAAATAGATCACGGAGGCATAGAGCAGAATCATCCCGATGTAGAGCGCGAACGCATTGATGAAATCCCTGGGCTGCAACAGCAGCCAAACCGGCAGAACCGACGCGACAAACGCATAGACGAGCAGGATGTAGATCCACGTTTGAAAAGAGATGTAAATCGGAGTGAAGGTTCCCACCCAGATACAGACAAACGTCAGCAACGTTCCAATAATGCTGACAGGGGCTAATCCAAGAATTCTGCGACGCAATAAAATCCCGCAGATCATAGCGACGATCATCAGCATCCCCGCCGGGAACACAGCTTCGGGATACGTCTGAAAACTGTGCTCCCCACTTTGCAGCAGCAGAGCCACCACTTTCGTAAACGTGCCCATCGCCAGGGTGACGGCGAAAAAGATAATCAGCAGAAAGAGGATTCTCGCCCGGATTCCCAAGAGGTTGTGCGCGACCACCCCAACCGATCGGCCTTTATTGCGAATGGAGAGAACCAACGCAGAAAAATCATGCGTCGCGCCCATCAGGATGGCCCCCACAACCAGCCAGATCAACGCAGGAACCCACCCCCAGATCACGGCCAGTGCCGGACCGAGAATTGGCGACAGACCCGCGATCGACGCGAAATGGTGGTTGAAAACGATCGGCTTTCGGGTGGGCACGTAATCGATTCCGTCTTCCATCATGACGGCAGGTGTGGCCCTGGAATCATCCAAATGAAAAACCCGCTTGGCCAAAAAACGTGAATAAAATCGGTAGGCCAACACCATCAGAACCAACGCACCCATCATAGGGATTATCGAATTCATCGTTAGGGTATCCTTTCCATCGTTCCATCATGCCGGAATAACGAACGGGAGGATTGTATCATATCTTTCCGCCAAAGTCACATTCACGGCATCTATATCCCGACACCTGGGCATCATTTTGATATAATACAGAATAACCCATCATAATTCAGGTGTATCAATGAAACGTTTCTCTCTCATCGTATGCTTCTGCGTTATTGCAACCTCGGTCATCGCCCAAGAGCAGGCATCGCCGCGTCGCCGCTCCCCCATGCCGATGCTGAAGGACGGCTCCCCGTCGGCCTACGTCCTGTTCGAACGTCCGAAACGCGCTCACGGTCTGGCGATGATGAATCCCGCAGGCAGCGGTTACGCCGTCGAACCGCTGAAAGGCTATCTGGGAGTCTCTCCCGCGCCGGATTCCAAAGACGATTGCCTGTATTTCAAAACCGCGTCCGACCAGATTGCATTGGCAACTGGAACTTTTTTCGTCACGGTCAGCTACTTCGACCGGGGCCGGGGGGCGATCGAGATTCACTACAAATCGCCCGGATCGGATATAGAGAAAACCTCGCGTTCCGACCGGATTTATCTCAAGAACAGCAACGCCTGGCAGGAGCATACGTTCACACTTTCGGGAGCAGTGCTGGATAACTCGATGGAAGGAGAGACCTCGTTTCGATTTTATTGTCCCGGTGTCGCTATCCGGGGAGTGAGTGTCGCCCGTTTTCCCATGAAGACAGCGAACCGGGGACCCGTTGCGGGATTCCAGCAAACCTCCGTCTCGCCCCCGGCTGGATATACATTCGGTATCGTTCCAGCCGCCAATACGGAAAAATCGATCTGGAAAGACGATGCGCTGCTGGACGAAAAAGCCAAACTCTATCTCGCCTGGGGTACGCCTTACATTATCAACACGATCGAAGCGACCCGCGTTAAAAACCATGAAACCCGGCTGGATTATTCCGCCTGCGCCGAACGGGCGGAGAAACTTTCCGCGCGGGATCTGACCTGGGTTCCACGAATCAAAATCGGAGACCTTGAATCCCTGCCCGCCAGCGCCATTCAACTTTTGCAGCACGCTCAGGGAACGGAACGTTCGGGGCTGGGATCGGTGGCATCGCTATGGGACAAACGGCTGGAGGATGTTTACGAAACGATCTTTTCAGACCTGCGTACGTCTCTGCAAAACGTTCGGGTTCCCATGATGATTTTATCCATCGCGGGAGACTGGGCGCCGCTCTGCCTTTCCTGGGAAGGAAACCGGGCCTCGGTCTGGCCCGATCTATGGGCAGGCGATCCATTGGCGATGACACAATTCCAGACGTATTTGCAATCGCGATACGGAAGGGTTCAATCCGCGGGGGCCTCGTGGGGAGAGAGTTTCAGCCACTGGAACCAAGTCAAACCGTCGATATCGCCGGGGCACTCACCACGCCGTATCATCGAAACCTACACCTGGTATCAAAACGCCCTGACCTCGCTGACCGCCCGGATCGGAGCGAAAGCCGCCTACTATTTTCCTGGTGTCAAGATCGTCATCGAAGTGGGCGACGGTTTTCTGTACGGAGCCACGGACTTCGATGCGCTGGCCGAACTCGCGGGCAAGCGGTCGTGGCCGCTGCTTTTCGCCACGAATAAACCGAATCCCACGACGCTGACATCCTGGCGGCTGCTTGCGAGAGCATGCCGCACGCATAACGTCGAATTCGGAATTCGCTCCAGCCTCGACACTTCACAGCCGAATATCTTATCCCCGCTATTTTCTCTCGCCAGCGAAGGGGGACGACTCTTCTTCTTCCAGGAAAACGTTCTGGCCGGGAAGGGAGCCTGGGACCGATACTCCGAAACGGTCGGGCGATTGCGCTCGACGACACCCCGGCCACGTGTCGCGGTGATCTTTCCCCGAACGTCGATTATGATTGGCGATTCGCAGGCCTTCGACCGATCCATTCACGAAATGCGCAAACGTTTCGCTTTTGATTTGATCGATGAAAACAACCTTCGCTCGATAACGTCGTCGGAGTATCCCCTGATCGTCGCACCGTGGGGAGACGTGTGGACCTCGCAAGCCGTCACCGAGATCGAACGCCTGGCACGGGAGGGTGCGGCAGTCATCGTGCATTGCGAGGAACCATTGAGAACCCTTCAGGGAGAGGTGGAATTCAACGAACGCCTCTTCCCCGTCAAGATGATCCAGCGGGCAGACGGCTGGGCTTACGAACCTAGGCGCGATCAGACCAAACCGTTCGATGAATCCGCCGGACGCGCGTTAACTGATCGCCGCTCTCTCAAGATCGGTACGGGCAGCGACGAACCGTTTCTGTCGGGAAAATGGGGGCTACCGCAAGACGAAAAGTCGGCGAGCCAATTCGGTTTCAAGTTCGATTCATTCCGTTGGCTGGGCGAGCGGGGGAAAATCGTTATGCCCATGATTCCCCGGAAAGACTACCGGCTTGAGATCGAAGGCTTTCTTCCCAAAGGGAAAACGTTTCAAGTTCACCTCAACCGCCGCCCGTTCGGCGTCATCGAAGGAAGCGGGGAATTTAAATGGAGTAAACCGATCGCGGGCAATTGGCGACCACGCAAACCGAATGTCGAAATCCAACTGCGCGGTCAAACCTGGAACCCCGGCGAAGTGCTGGGCGCGACGCAGGCGTTCCGGGCGGGAATGGCTGTCAGCCGGGTCGCCGTCCTGCCTCTGCGCGAGCCGGGCGACGGTGAGTCCGGGGACGCTGGTACGCGGCGTTCGCCGGAATTCAAACGAAAAGCGCTGCGGGGATCGTGGCTGAAGGAAGTGGGTCAAGGGGTAACCCTGCTAGCCCCCGCCGATTTCGTCAACGATTGGGAGTTCCGCCAAATGCTGAACGCCGCTGTCTCCGAGCCAATAATCCTCGATCCCAAGTTCCGCTTCTCCCTCCCCGTCGTGGATGGGGATAACGAAATCTACGTCAGCCCCCAGCGCGGGAGCACCCTCTACCTCAACCTCGAAGACACAAGAAAACAGTTCACCTGGGGGAGCGGGGGGGGGGGGGGGGGGGGGGGGGGGGGGGGGGGGGGGGGGGGGGGGGGG
>CAZSIZ010000239.1:0-9772 GCA_964606645.1 uncultured bacterium | reverse complement strand
CTCACTTATTGGTTGGGGAACGTTTGGTTATTGTCTTATATGACGAGTGTCATTGTTATGTGTCTGTGGGCGTCGGCGCATATGTTTCGGCATCTGGAAATCGAATCTTAATCGGATCGGGAGGTATGGTCTCATGAAAAAAGATAATCCCGTTAATCGGTATCTTTTACGCATCACTCAATTCGTTGTAGCAATCCCAATCTTTATGCTGATTGCTATCCCGGTTTATTATTTTGGGCTATCCCTTCTATTGCATGGGCATGAAATGCAATATTTCCTTAAAATCGGATACGGCAACCAAATTACGGGGATAGATGTTTATTGCAATGACGTATATATGGAGAAGACTCCGCTTTTATTATCGAATGAAGAACTCGAACGGAAAGTCAAGAAATGGAAAGAGCCGCCGCGTCAAGAACGGTTGCAATTCCAGAAACGTAGTTTGGTCAACGTTGAGTATCACGAGCCGAAATACCAAAGACTGAAGATGGTCTATTCGCCGAGGGATCCGATCGCGGATTACAAGACGATGATGGATGGAATTCCGGGCAAAAAAGTACATAATTTTTTAATGACTGACAATGATTTCAAAAACTTGATGAATGAATCACCATATTGGTGGCGATTTGAAAAGAATGGATGTATAGCGAAATTACCGTTGGAACCGTCCAGTTCGGGGAGCAGTGGAAACCAGTGGAAGACAACGATCCGATTTGATTTGGATGTCGAGTTTCCCTCCGCGAAGCCGCACTTCGATTTAATGTGCGAGGCATTACGAAAGAACGATTATCAACCGTCAGATGAGTGGATCGCACATTTCCACCAATATATCGATTTGTTGTTTCATCACTTGTATTGGAAATCTCTGGAAAATCCTAACTATCAACTCGCCCTTAATGAAATTGTTCGAGCCGAGTTTGGTATGAAAGATTTCGATGAAGAAGAGTCTATCCGCGTTATCGACGAGGTGATGGACCGGGTCGAGCGTGAAAAAGGTTTTCGTATTCCCTCGCCGGAATCGGTGGCAATGGAACTGATTGGCGCAAAGGGGGCGGGGCATATTGCAAAACGGTTTGTCGAGCTGATCGGCGTTCCAAGTTCATCTTGGGGACGTTCGGGAAGCCGGTACGGTGGGAATGCGTGGTGCGTTTACCGGCGCGAAGGACGCGCGGTGCGGTCATTACCTCTTGAATACGCAATTGAAAAGTTTCGACCACCCGAACTCTTTGACCGCCTGGTTTACGAATACGCCCGGGTGAGAAAAGAAAGATGGAGCAGAGACTATCTTCGTTTGATCGAGAATTACCGTAAGCCGGAAGCGGAAAGGCTTGTGATCGATTGCCTCCAGGATATGGATCGACATTCAAGTCGTTATCGGAGGCGCGATCGGGAATCTCTTATTCAAAACTCGTTGATCTACATCGACAATCCAGCGCTTGAAAGTTGGATAGGAAATTTCGTTCGAGAGACAACGGGAAACAGCGCCAATTTTGCGATCAGGCAGTATATCGAATCGCGTTTGGCAAATCCTGAGACCGACATGGCCGAGCTGGCGAATTGGATATTTCACTGGTCGCCGCTCAAAGAACGGGAGAAACGAGAACTGATCGCACGCTTGGATACACCGGATTGCTATCACTTTATTAAAATGCTGGGAGACCACAATCAATCCCGGCGAGACGATTTAATCTACCAACTTGAACAACATCCCAATCGACACCTCGATGGCTATCTGATCGATTCCTTCGAGTATTACCGAAGCCCACAAGGACCGGGGTATCGAAACGGCAACCTTATGTCGGCGATGGTGAAATGCAATACGGAGACGATGAGAGATTTTCTCTTAAAATTGTGGCAAGATCGAAACGAACGCCGTGATATTCTTCAAGGATTGAATGCCGTTGAAGCCGGAAATCCCGTTCTGAAACATTGGACGGATACATTGACGAAACTCAAGGACGATACGCTGCGGGAACTCGCTGTGCCCGTTTTGGCTCATACGGAAACACCGGAAGCGTGGAACGTGTTGCAGGAGTGGATTCATTCCGAAAGCGAAAATGTCCGAAATGCTATCGATGTAGAAATCAAAAAACGAGAAGAACGTCAACGGCTGATCGAAGACTTGTTCGAAGAAAAAATAAAACCGGACGATCTGCTTCCCCCCGCGATTCCATACGTCTGGAACGGGGAGGATTACGTCGAAGAATCGTCGGTTTAGCCGCTCACTTTTTCGGGGGCTGCCAGGGGACTTGGCGGTAGCGTTCGAGCTGTTTCTCCAGGGCTTCGCGCAGTTCTCGGAACTTCTTTGTTTCGGTTTTAGCGAGGTTGGTTTTTTCTAACGGATCGCGGCGTAGGTGGTATAACTCGAACGGTTTGCCGGGCATGGGGCGAAGCAGTTTCCAATCCCCGCGCCGGATCGCCTCGACCGTTTTTCCCTTGTAAGCCCCCCCCTCACGGCGTCCGAAGAAGAGGTCGCGTTTCGGTTCGGGCTGTCTCTTGCCCTGCAGTGTGGGGAAAATGCCGATGCCGTCGATCTCGTGGCGGACGGGAACTTGGGCGGCGTCGAGGAGCGTCGGCATCAGGTCCATCGTCAGGGCGACGCGGTTGGAGCGCGTTCCCGGCTCGATCCGGCCCGGCCAGCGGGCACACATCGGCACGCGGATTCCCCCTTCGTACAGCGTTCCTTTGCCGTTTCGGGTAGCCCCGTTATTTGCGCCGACATTGACCTGTCCGCCGTTGTCGCTTGTAAATACGACAAGTGTGTTTTGGCTCATTCCCGTCTTATCCAGCGTCCTTAAAACTTTGCCGATGCCGTGGTCCAGATGTTCGATGAAGGCGGCGAGTTTGGCCCGCTTATCGCTGAGTCCCGGTTCGCGCTTCTTGACCCGATCCAGCCAATCGCGGGGCGGTTGAATGGGAGTGTGCGGCGCGTTGTAGGCGAGGTAGAGGAAGAAGGGTTTGCCGGATTTTCGCTCGCGCAAGTAATCGCAGGCCCATTGACTGAAAAGATCGGTGGCGTGGCCTTTGGGATCGATCTCCTCTTCGTTCCGATACATGTAGTTGATCCCGTGACGGCGATGGTTGTAGTAGTCGTCCATCATGTCGCCCCGGTAACCGTGGAAGAAATCGAATCCACGCTCGTTGGGCAGATTGGGGGATTCGAGGCCGAGATGCCACTTGCCGATAATGGCGGTTTGGTAACCCGCCGGTTGAAGCGCTTCTGAGATCAGCGTGCTGTTCGGATCCAGGTAGCCCCAGGAATTATTGGTGTGCGTGCGGATGACGCCGGGAACGCCGACCATTTCCTGGTAGCGCCCGGACAGCAGCGCCGCGCGTGTCGGGGAACAGACGGGACAGTTGGCGTAGAAATAATCGAAGCGCATCCCCTCGCCAATCAGCCGATCGATGTTCGGAGTTTGGAGATCGGTCGCCCCGTAAGCGCTGAGATCGCCGTAGCCTAAATCGTCGACCAGGATGAGAAGCAGATTGGGCCGTGCCCCGGCGTTCGATCCGACTGTTGCACCGGCACATCCTTTGAGAAGACCGCCGGTCAATGTGGCAGCCGAACCCTGAAGAAAATCACGACGGCTTGTTCTGTCTGCAATCCGATTCATCTTAACATGCTCCCGTCAAGAAAACATTTGATATTAAAACTTCTCGAACTAGAATAACACTCGATAGGGATAGCATGTCAAGCGCTATTCGTTTTAGCTTGGTCAACTGTATGATGCCGGTTACGATGGACTGGAAGCGTTGGTCGATTGCGACTATTGATTGCCGTAAAATGATGACAGGTTTGAAGCCGATGGATTATTTGACTTTGGCTCAAGAATTTGCCGACGCTCTTGACGGTGAGGATTACTCAGCCGCCGCGAAATTTCTTCGTGATGGCTGTGAATATGAATGCCGGGGAAAATGTGTCGTAGGCGTTCAGGCGATCGTTGACAGTTACCGTGAGAATGCGGAATGGGCCAGGGAGACTTTTGACCGGATCGTTTATTCAAGCCATACCAAGCCCCTGCCGGACGACCGCGTTCTGATTACCTTTATCGATGAGATCGGTTTGGAGGATAAGAGCCACACGTATCGTTGTCAGCAGATTCTTTCGTTCGATCGTCAAGGTTTGATACGACACATTCAGCATCAGGAAATCGGGAAGGAACAAACCGCTCTTAAGGCATTTTTGAGACAGAGTGGGATCGAGCGACTCGGCGACGGTTAGCGTGAAATAGGATATCTGTAGTACCAATAGCACCGATCGAAGTGATGAGGTGTGAATCGACACAGGTCAGGAGGCAATGATGCAAACACTGCTTGCTAAAATCTGCCAGATTTGTCCGTTATGTATTGCGCGACGGAAATGGCCGGAGAGTACTTATGGCCGGGTGATGAAAAAGGTTGAAAAACACTGTCCTTTTTGTAAAGCCTACGACCGGCTCTACCCAGAGAAGAAATAAGCGGAGATGCCAGGTATCAGGCGTTTTATGTAGCCGATAAGGAGATTACTACATGGGTGGTTGGGACTGTCCACATGAGATCGAGGGTCAATGCAAACGGGTTAAAATGCGTCCCTGCGTTCCCGGCATGAGAGGGTGCGTTCTTAAAAACCGTGTTACCTTTACCCAACCGGAACCGGATAATCCTCAAAACCAAGAGCCGACTAAACGAATTGACAAATCAGAATAGGGTTTATCGCCACGCCCATAAAACTTAATCCCATTCTCTGCTAGATTATATCCAAACGATTAAAGGCAGGATGGCAAACCCATGAAAATTCCTTTCTCTCCTTCCGTTTACGAACACGCGGCCAAGATGATCGGCCGGTCGCCCTGGGACGTGTCACGCGATCCCGATCTGCTCTTCGCCGGACACAAGGCGGCTCACCTGGAATACGGGCACTCTCCTATTGTTGTAGGAATTGATATCTACAACCTCGAGACGGAAGCGTACGGGGCAACCATTTCCGTGCCCAGCGGCAACGGGATTCCCGCGATCCACGATCCGATGTTCAAGACGCTGGATGAAGGATTGGACATCCAACCGTTCGATCCCAAACAGGACGGACGCATTGCGATGGCCATCGAGGCCGGTCAACGCCTTGCCAACGACTTGCCGGAAGTGGACGTTCGGATTCCTGTGGCCGGGCCGTTCTCGATCGCGTTCAACCTGCGGGGCATTGGGAACTTGTGCGAAGACGTGGCGCTACGTCCCGATGACGTGGCCGCGTTTCTGATGCGGCTGGCCGAGAACCAGGCGGGATTCTGTCAGGCGGTCATCGATGCGGGGCTGGACGTGGCCTTCTTCGAATCCGCCGCCTCTCCCCCGATACTCTCCCCCAGGCATTTCCGAGAGATCGAACTGCCTGCGCTGAAGCGGGTGATCGCCGTCGCGGAATCGATTACCGGACATGCCGTGCCGTGTATCATGGGCGGGAACACGGTCTCCATTCTCGACGATATTCTCTCGACGGGCACGAGTTTCGTCGTGTGCAACGTGGAGACCGATCAAGAAGCCTTTATCAAACGGGCGGGCGAGACACATCCCGAAGTGAAAGTGCGGGTTAATATGGATCCCGGGATCGTCGCGTGCAACGATGCGGAAATGATCCACCGGGAAATCGACCGGATTCTCTCGATCGCCGCCACGCATCCCAATTGCCTGATGGGGACCGGCTGCCTTCCCTACGAAACTCCTCGGGAGAATATTCGGCTGATTAAAGCCTATATTTCATGAAGCAGGGGCTAGGGTTTAGGGTTTAGGGACTAAATGATTTTGTGTTATAGATCTATTTATTCATTGCTGTCTTCACTCAATAAAGTTATCGTCTCCGTCTAGTGGAGCGAGTTCAATCCTTACGTCCGGTGATCGCCTCTCAACAAGTTCGGAATCTCTTGCTAAGCGGAGCAGATAGCTGACTGAGCGAACGATCAACAAAGCGTACAATGGTGGGTCGAAAAGCGTGATCCACCCTACCTTGCTATTTGGGAGGAAAGGATTATTTGGCGAATTCGAGGTAGCCGAAACGGTTGGGTTCGTGGAAATTGGGGCGGAGGACGGGGGACCAGGCCAGTAGTTCAAGTTCTTTGCCCGTGCGGTTGTATCGATAGAAATTGGCTCGCCAGACATCGCCGGGAGCGGGGGTGGGTTGATCCAAATCGGAAAACGGGAGCATGACCTCCACCTGCCATTTTACATCTTTATCACCGGATTTCCCAACCGTGCCCTTTGCAATTACCGCCGCTTTCATCTTCTTCGAGGTCCAATCCCACTCGCCTTTGATGCCTTTGGAGAATCCGTCATCACCGAGGCGGTTTCGGATAATGGCGTCGAAGATCGTGCCTAACGGACTCCACTGTAATTCGAAATAACGGTCCAAGCGTCCAGAGGTGATGAAGAACTCGGCGACTTCTTCATCCCATAATTGACTGTCGCGCTTGGTAAACGTCGCTTGAATGTCCGAATCCATGCAAATCCATGCGATGTGGAGGGCCGTTTTCGAATAAAAGAGACGCACTTCGGTCGATTCCGTGTTCGGGCCGGAGCCGTCGTTGATATAGAACCGAGGGATGACGGCGGCTTTGTTCCAGGCGGCTTCTTTCAACTCGCCATCGATGTCGATCGACGTCTGGATTTTCGGAACAACGATTCGCTTTGGCTGGGCGTGTTTTTCTTTCCCGTCTGTTTCCGAACTGAATGACGTTAGAGCGAAAGCGAGCGAAAAAATCATTGTCACTATGAGCGAATGTCGTTGAAGCATGATAGAAATTCCTTTCCGTTTCGAGCGATTATGATTGTTCAGTCTGTTTGGAAGCGATCGTATCGAAGATGGGGGTGGCGTGTGCCCGGCTATTTTCGATGAACCACGTGTTGGTCAACATGCCCCCCACGATCACTCCAGCCAGAAATAAACCCCGGCGATTGGTTTCATAGGTATTGGAATCATGAACCGGCTTTCTATAGGGATCGTCTGCGATCGCGATCCCTATTCGTTCAAGGAAATCGTAATTGGGTAAATAGCCCGTCATCGCCAATACGAAATGATTGGGCCGTTCAAAAGGTTTAGCATTTTGGGTAGATAACAGAACACTTTTCGGACGGATTTCAACCACTTCCGTATTAAAGAAAGCGGTGATATCTCCGTCTTCGATGCGGTTGCGGATATCGGGTAGAATCCAATATTTGACGCCCGGATCGAAGTCCTCTTCGCGGACGGCAAGGGTCACGTCGGCTCCCTGACGGAAACATTCCAAGGCGATGATGGCGGAGGAGTTGCCTCCTCCGACAACGAGGATTTTCTGCCGGGTGTAAGGGTGTGCTTCGCGAAAGTAATGAACGACCTTCGCCAAATTCTCACCGGGTACGTTCATTAAGCGGGGGATGTCGAAAAAACCGGTGGCGGCAATCACATTCCGGGCACGGTATTTTTGCAGGTTGGTTTCAACGATAAAATTTCCCTCTTCACCCTTCACATTCAAGACTTCTTCATAGAGGTGAACATTCAATTTCCGACGATCGGCCACACGGCGGTAATATTCCAGCGCGTCATTCCGGGCCGGTTTCTCTTTTTGAGTGAGAAAAGGAATGCCTCCAATCTCCAAAAGATCGGGTGTTGAAAAAAAGGTCATTCGGGTGGGAAAATGAAAGAGCGAATTGGTCAAGCAGCCTTTTTCCACGATGAGGTGAGAGCGTTTTCGCTGTTGTGCTTCGATGGCACATGACAAACCGATCGGTCCGGAGCCGATAATGAGGACATCATAGGGGGAGTGCTGGGAATCGTTCATCGTTATCGTATGGGTCAGTAAAAAGTCCGTCCTTGCAGACGAAACGGCAAGATATTGTATTTCATCCGCCATTTTTTCTGCTATATCTTGTGGTCACCTAAAACGTTTTCGACTTTTTGCCGTTTCGTTTTATCGGGATTCCTCGATTTTCAATTGAACGTAGTCATCATTTACCCAAGCGCAGGCGCTGATTTCGACCCGGTAGCGGATTTCGTCGCGGAGATTGGTTAACGCTTCCTCACTTGTGGGGCCGGTCGAGCGGCAATCGAAGCGCTCAAGCGTTCGGGCTTCATACTCACCCGATTCGGAATTGCGTTGTATGCCGATACGAAAGATCATGGAATCACGGCCGCCAAACCGGGTTATAGTTCAAAATCGATTTCATCGATCAAATCGTCTAGATCATCCCGGCGGGCGTCAACGCGTCCCATCAGGATGTCGTGAATGGATCGGGTCGCCGTCTGGATGTGCATGGCCGCCTCGGTTAAAGAGACATTCAGCTCGTCCTTCTGAGCGCCATTTTTTATTCCTTCGATCGTTTCTTCCAAGCGTTCGAGAACGGTGTGATTGGTTTCAAACATCATTCGGATCAAATCCTGTTCACCAGCCGGGCAGATCTCCTTCGACTCGCTTTCATTGACGAGCTGTGCCAGTTTCTCGAAATTGTCCAACATGTCTTGCAAGACATTGTCGCGTAAAAACCGTTTTTTGGACATCAAACAACCTCCATGAAAAAACGCTAGTAACCATTCCCCAATCCAGGATCGCAGACTGGGATCGTATTATTATAGCCGATATTCAATCCGTTGTTTATCGGTTCGGTGTAACTGCACGAAATTGGCGGATCAGAAATGGCGGATAGAAACAATCGACCAAGGCAAAAAAATCAAAAGGTGATTTCCATGATACGGCTCTGTTATCTGGTATTAAATATAAAGTAATATTATTCATCTTCGAAGGTTCGGTAAAAAGTCATATCCTACAGACGAAATTGCAATATCTCGTTATTTTTAAGCCAATCGTGATATTATATCTAGGATCATTGGAAAGTGTTTTCGATTTTTATACCGTTTCGTTTCGATCGATTCCTAAACAGGATAATCGCATCAGTCAATCCCAGACATTGAGAAGAAGCGGAATAACGAATGGGTGTTCAATCATAAGGAGAGTATAACATTATGACAAATCTAATTCCTCAAAAAGCCTTTTTTGTATCGGGTCTTGGAACCCATAAACACAAGTTGGCCTCTTTCGAAGACGCCTTGCGAAAAGCGGGGATTGCCCCATACAACTTGGTGCACGTCTCCAGCATACTGCCACCACATTGCGAAATCGTCGATACCAGCGAAGGCCTTCAACAATTCAAGCACGGGCAAATCGTATTCTGTGTCATGTCACGGATCGAAACCAACGAACCCCGCCGTCTGATCGCCGCCGCCGTGGGACTGGCCGTTCCGCACGAAAAGAATCGGTACGGCTATATTTCCGAACATCACAGTTATGGGCAAACTGCCGAGGAGACAAGTGAATACGCCGAAGACCTTGCCGCCACTATGCTGGCTACGACACTTGGGATCGACTTCGATCCCGACGAGGCTTGGAACTCGCGGAAAGATATCTACGAAGCCAGCGGCCAGATTATTAAAACCCAAGCCGTCAGCGTTGAGGCGGAAGGTCATAAGAAAGGCTTGTGGACGACAGCCTTCTCAGCGGTCATGTTCGTGCTGTAACCGGGAAAGAACACTATCCGACTGTCATTCGTCGATTTCACAGACGGATATCACGATTGCTCCTACGTCCGCATTGTGATTCTGAACCGAAGAGGATTTAGGGGATAGACGCATATTGTTGTACACTATCCTGAAGACGATCGATTCTGGACTTTTTTCGGATTGATAAGAGCGGTTCTCAAAAGTATGTTCGTATTGAAAACGCTGGATATAATGTACCCCAAAATTCGGACAGTGATTTAAGGTGGGAAACCTCGAAGC
>CAZSIZ010000238.1:0-9783 GCA_964606645.1 uncultured bacterium | reverse complement strand
GTAACCTACCTTAAAATAGGTGAAAATTTGTCTTGACAATGGGGTACACTTCAGTAGTGGATATATTTCCACTCATGAAAAGGTAGGTTAAACTCATCTCTTCAGTAGCGACTTTGTAATCGGGAAGTATCTTCTTTATCTCCTTGTCAGTCATCGTAAAAATCCGATATATAGTGGAAAAATTGGCGACTCCATTGATGAGATCCCCTCGCCCGACCACGAAAGCGTCTCCTTCCGCAATCGTGATATCGATGAAGGTTTCAGGACGGTCGATCATTCGTTGAATGATGGAATCCAAGGTTTGCTGGATGCGCATGATTTGGACCGATTTCTGGGCGGAGAAGAATTTGGGCAGTGCGATCACCAGCAGGATGATAAACAGTATGAAAACACCGGCGATTTCATATTTGTGTTTATTGAGAACTTTTTTCAGTTGAATCGTCATTGTGGCCTCGATATCAGAGTTTATGAATCACATTATTATGTAAACGGTTTATCGAACCAAAACGTTAAGCACTTTTTAACTATTTTTTTTAGTTCCCTATACGGTTCTCCCGATATTGGAATATAGATGCGGGATTGTATAATGATTCTGGCAAACGACTTGAAGCATGATTCAGCGATTCTGCGTGTCTGGAGTTACCCATGCGTTTCTGGCCCCCTTCAAAAAAACCCCCTGTTCCCGATGAGGGTTATCGGCAATTCTTCGGGCAGATCGCCGATCTGATCGATGTGAAGGAGCCGCTTGCTTTTTTGGGGCTGGATAAAAGCTACATTCGCTTGAAACGTGAAGCGATGAGGACCGATTTCGAGGTGATCTTCTGTCACTACGAAGAGACGGGCGCGCGGAAAATCGGGATGGGCGTGCTGGACGAGATCGACCGGATCGAGGAGATTCTGTCGATCTGGAAAAACGAATCCGAACTTTCAAACGTCAATCGGAACGCCGCGAAAGAACCGGTTGCCGTCGGTGGAGAGATTTTTAACCTGGTTCGCATTGCGAAACAGATCCACGCCCAAACCGGCGGCGCGTTCGACATTACGACCACCCCTTTGACGAAGTGCTGGGGGTTTTTTGAGCGCGAAGCCCGGATGCCTTCGCAGGATGCCATCGACGAAGCCAGAGAATCCATCGGGATGGAATTCGTGGAGCTGAACGATAAGGATCGGACGATCTTTTTCCAACGAGAAGGGATCGAACTGACCCCCGCGAGTCTCGGTAAAGGATTGGCGCTGGATTACGCGATGATGAAAACGCGAAATCGGGGGCTGAAGACGGTTCTACTGAACGGTGGATTCAGCAGCGTGCTGGCGTCGGGCGCGCCTCAATGGCGGGATTCGTGGCAAATCGACGTGCGCAATCCCTTGGATCACGCGAAACCACTCGCCCATATCCGGCTTAAAGATCAAGGATTTTCATCATCCGGTTCGGAGTTACAGCATTTTGAACACGAAGGGAAAATCTACAGCCATATTATCGATCCCCGAACCGGATGGCCTATCGAAAACGGTATCCTCAACGTTAACGTGATCGCGCCCAACGCGGCGGAGGCGGAAGCGCTTTCGACTGCTTTTTGTGTGCTGGGGGTTGAGAAAACCTTAGAATACTGTGAGAATGAAAAAGCAATCGGTGTCTTGATTCTTCATCGCCCTGAAGACGTCGGCGAAGCGGAATTGATTACATCGAACATAAATCCAGACTGTGTGGAGGTTTTGTATTCATCGTGATAAAAGCACAGCGATATCACCTAACAGGAGTGCAGCAGTTTTTTCTGGTGCTTCTCCGTATCGGAATCGGGTGGCACTTTCTGCGTGAAGGATGGGTGAAACTTTGTCACCCGACGTGGACAGCCACAGGGTACTTAATGGGATCGTGGGGACCGTTATCTCCATTATTCCGCTCGATCGGCAGCCCAACCGGGCAATGGTCCGACTACTTTTGGATCAATGAAGGAACCGTCGGCTGGGCGTTGAGTATGAGCAACTTTATGATCCCGTGGCTTCTGTTCCTGGCGGGACTTGGATTGATGCTTGGACTGTTTACGCGGACCTCGATCCTGGTGGCGGCGGGCTTGCTGGCCATGTTCTATTCGGCGGCACCTCCCATCGAAGCGATGCCTCCCTACGAGCAGATGGCGGTAGTGGCGGGAGGCTTCGACAGCGTGTTCAGCTGGGGCGCCTATAAGGTTTCTCTGGACCACGCGCTCTGGGCCGGACAGCACATGATCGGCAACGAAGGCAATTACATCATTGTCAATAAGAACCTGATCGAGATGTTGGCTTTGCTGGCGTTGTTGATGCTCGACACGGGCCGGATGATCGGCTTGGACTCGATCGTGCGTCCCCTATTCGCGAAACCGGCACCGGCTAACGAACCGCCGCTCGAAGCGGAAACGGCTGTCAATTAAATCGAAATTAAATTTATTTGAAATATGAAGAAAGGAATTAACCATGCCTGGACAGTTGACTGAAGGCGATAAAGCCATAGGCAGAAGGAACTTTTTGAAAGCGATGGGGGCGCTACCCGCCGTGGGAGCGTTTACCTATAGCGCCGCGAACGCAGGCCCGGTGAAAATCGGGATCGTGGGAACCGGGATGGAAGGCCGGATTCTGATCCAGGCCATGGACAAGAAATACACCTACATCACCGCCATGTGCGACATCCGGCCGGATAACCTGGCGATTGGCGCTTGGTGGATCGAAACCTGCGGTCACGCCAAACGAGAAAAGAACGGCGGCGATCTGAAGGTTTACGATAAGTATGAAGACATGCTTCTGGATCCCAACATCGAGGCGGTCATCGTAACGACACCCTTGATTATGCACGGTCCGATGATTATCAAGGCACTCGAAGCCGGGAAACACGTTTTTACCGAAAAGACGATGGCGTACAACCTGGAAGAATGCCTGGAGGCGACGAAACTGGCCCGTGAAAAAGGCCTGAACCTCCAGATCGGCCATCAGCGTTTCTACAATCCGCTCTATTGGGACGCTTACCGAATGGTGAAAGATGGGCTTCTGGGCCATCTCTGCCATATCCGTATGCTGTGGCACCGGAATTTCGACTGGAATTATTGGCGGCACGTCGAAGACAAACACTACGATAACCTGGTCAAATTCAATCCGACTCCGTGGGGCTACAAAAACATCCAGGAACTGGTCAACTGGCGATGGTACGCGGGAACCAGCCACGGCCTCTGGACGGAATTGGCCGCTCATCAATTGGCGATTACCAACTGGCTCGCCGGCGACCAAACCCCGACCGCGATCACCGCGACCGGCGGGAAGTTCAAAACCGACGAAGACCAGGATATTCTGCCAGCCTACAACGCCTACCCGGAAAAAGGCAAACTACCGGACGGACGTGAAGTAAACATCCGCGAAAGAAAACGTCATTACAAAAAAGACGACCGCGATACCAACGATCACGTCTACGCCATCTACGAATACGGCGATCAATTCACCGTCACGGGTTCCTACATTCAGAGTAACAGTTACGATCAGTACTACGAACAGATTATGGGAACCTTCGGAACGATAATCCTCAGCAGCGAGAATGAATACTACCTGTTCTGGGAACCGGGCTGGGATGAAGCCAAAGCCAAAGACGCGGCGGCTGGAGTCAAAGCAGAAGCGTCCGTTGCAGATGAAGCAGAATCCGGCTCCGCCTTCGCCGCGCACGTTTCCGGTGAAGCCACGGGCGGCGGCGGCGCTTCCGATATGTCCAAAACCGAACCGTACAAATGGGAACTGATGGGCTTCGCGGATACGATCCGGCGTGGCGCGCCCAACCTGTGCGACGGCAAACGTGGAACCCAGGCCGCCTACGCCTGCTTCAAGAGTATGGAAGCGGTCAGGACCGGGAAAAAGATCGAGGTTCCGCCACTGGATATTTAGTGAGAAACAACTTTGGTAATTACGAACAGCCCCTGGAATGGAAACGATCCAGGGGCTGTTTTTTATTCTATGCAGTCGTCCGATTCGCGTTGTTGAACGTTTACTACGGTTTTCCATTTCAATCACGAATAAAAAAGAATCGGGGCGTGGTGTGCGCCCCGATTCTTTATGCGTTATGGTTGTTGGATTCGATCTGCTATTTCCGTCGTGTTGACCTTTGCGCCCAGTTTAAATAATACGTTGAACAATCCCAGTTCCGCCCGGCAGATAAAGAAGAAATCCGGATCCGCTATATGATTTTTCAGGGCGTTATCAAATAGATCGAATAGGCGGTCAAAAAGTTCGGGATCGCCGAAATCGACCGTTTGATTCGATTTTTTCGAGGGAAGTAGATAGTCGTTGTATTCGATCAAAGCGTCGACGAAATGGCGGTCTTTCTCGTTAGACAGATCGATCTTTTTACCAAATGCCTGATTCATGATTTGGGCAAGTTTTTTTTTATCATTTTCCCACTCTCGATCGGAAAACGCATTAAAATAATCCATGATTCGATCCGATAGATACTTCACACAACCAAAGTCGATTAAGGAAATAGAACCGTCATCGTCATACAGGTAGTTACCGGGATGCGGATCGGCATGGATGGCGCCCATAGAGAATAATTGATAGAGGAATAATTCAAACAAATGAGAACCCAAGCGGTCTCTCCATTTTTGGCCGGATTTTTTTTTCAGTTGAAGATCGAGGAATTCTCCACGCATTAACGACATCGTTATCACTTTTTCTTTGGTGTATTCCTTCAATACCTTGGGGACACGCACGAACGGCAATTGTTTAAGGTTTTTGCGGAAAAATTCAATATTTTGTGCTTCGTTCAAATAGTCCGTCTCCTGGAGAATACCCCGTTCGACTTCCTGAAGCATTTCCTTGGTAACGTATTTCGTGATTCGTGCGGGCAGCATCACAGTTCGCAGCAATGAAAAATCATTTTGTACCGCCCGGCGGATGGCGGGATATTGAATTTTGACCGCGGCTTCTTCCCCGCTGGATGTGACGGCGTAATGCACCTGGCCCAACGAGGCCGCCGCGAATGGTTCCATGTCGAATTGGGAAAATATCTCTTCCGGATTTTTTCCAAGCGACTTTTTGAATTGAGTTCGCATCAAAGTTGGATGCATGGGGGGGGCGTGCATCTGTAACTCCGTCAGTTCCTGGATGACTTCATCGGGAATGGACTGTGACTGCATGCTGAGAAATTGTCCCAGTTTCATCACGGGTCCACGGAGCGATTGTAGTTCCTTTCGAATTCGGTGCGCGTTTTTTTGGTGAAAGGTTTTACGATTCTGGACACGAGTCTCCGAATCCAGAAAAAGATTCTGCATTTGATAACCGATATAACTGCCCGCTACCCGGAAACCTAAATTCCCTACCCGCATGGCGCGTCGAAACGAATCAGTGGTGATGTCTTGTTTTACCATTCCCATGAACCTCCTTGCAGGAAGTGATACGCGATCTTCAACGAACGGTCTAAAAGTGCCAATGTGTCTTCCTTACCCTCGGAATCATCGTTCAACCAGTAAGTCAGTATTCCCGCATAACCCAGACCCAGTGCGTACGCGCCGAAATCGCCCAGGGAAGGGATTTCTTCATTCTCTTCCGCTTCGGAGAGAATTTCGCGAATGAATTTTAACTCTTTGACCCGAAGTTCTTGAATATCGAGGCTGAGCGGATTCAGTTTGGAACGGGGCTGTAAGGCGCGTAAATAGACGGCTCCGATAAACTCTTCGTAAGGAGCGAGGCGGTCCAGGCTGTGTTGTGTGAGGGCAAAGAGTTTCTCCGGTAATGGTGTGCCCTGGATGTATTCGTCTTGAGCGTACCAGTCGATGCAGTCTTGGATCTCTATTTCAAAAAAATAGAGCGCCAAGTCTTCTTTGGTTTTGAAATAATTGAACAACGTGCCTTCAGCGATTTTGGCCTTTTTGGAAATTTCTTTCGTGGTGGTTTTATAAAAACCTTTTTTCTGAAAGAGGTCCAACGCCGCTTTCAAGATACGTTCTTTGGTTTGTTCCTTGTTCATTTCGCGTTTACCGGCGCTTTTCGGGGTAGTTGGGGTGGTTTTCCGCGTGGTTTTCTTTTTGGTTGTTTTTTTGGCCGTCATCGCTCTTCTCCCTCGGCATCAGAAATATGAGTATACTCATAATATAACTCAGGAATTACCGGGTGTCAAGTTAAAAATGAGTTTACTCATAAATTATTTTATATTTCACTTTGCGAAAAGAAAAAAATCGGGGCGATTCGTGCCCCGATTTTTTGTGGTTTTGTGTGAATTTGATTTTGAATCAGCCCATGTAGGGGTAGCGCCAGTCGGAGGGGGGGATGAAGGTTTCCTTGATGGTTCGGGGGGAGACCCAGCGTTCCAGGTTGAGCCAGGAACCGGCTTTGTCGTTGGTTCCCGATGCGCGGCTGCCTCCGAAGGGTTGCTGGCCGACGACGGCTCCGGTGGGCTTGTCGTTGACGTAGAAATTGCCGGCGGCGTGGATAAGGATATTTTTGGCTAGGACGACCGCCGCCCGATCCTGGGCGAAAATCGAACCGGTTAACGCATACGGGCTGGTCTCGTCGCACAAGTGGAGAGAGGCTTCGTAGTCGTTTTCGGGATAGACGTATATCGTGATCACCGGTCCGAAAATTTCTTCGGCCATCAGTTTGGATTTGGGATCTTTCGACAAGACGATCGTCGGTTCGATGAAATAGCCTTTGGACGAATCGTAATTCCCGCCGATGAGAATTTCGTAATCCGAATTGGATTTGGCGAAATCGATGTACTCGGTGATGGTTTTGAAGGCATTTTCGTCGATGACCGCGCCCATGAAGTTTGAAAAGTCGCTGGTGTCACCCATTTTGACCTGGGCGGTTTCGTCGTGCTGTTTCTTTTTGATGGCGGGCCAGGTGCTGTCGGGAATATAAGCGCGGCTGGCCGCCGAACATTTCTGTCCCTGATACTCGAACGCGCCCCGGACCAACGCGGCGACTAAAGCGTCCTCGTCAGCGGAGGCGTGGGCGAAGATGAAGTCTTTCCCGCCGGTCTCGCCGACGATTCGTGGATAGGAATTGTATTTTCGGATATCGGAACCGACCGCCAGCCAGATCGTGGAGAAGACGTAAGTGCTGCCGGTGAAGTGGATACCGCCGAGGTCCAAATGATCGAGTGCGGGCGGGGCCACGACTGGACCCGGTCCCGGAATCATGTTGATAACACCGTCCGGCAACCCCGCTTCCTTCAAAATTTGCATAATGTAGTACGCGGGAAGCACGGCGCTCGATGCGGGTTTCCAAACAACCGTGTTGCCCATCAAGGCGGGAGCGGTGGGCAGATTTCCTGCGATCGAGGCGAAATTGAAAGGCGTCAGCGCGAGAACGAATCCCTCCAGCGGACGGTGCTCCATGTAGTTGAGGATGCCGTGCGAGGAAAGAGGCTGGTCGCCGTAAACCTCTTCCATGAAATGCGGATTGAAACGCCAGAAATCGATCAGTTCGCACGCCGCGTCGATCTCCGCCTGGTGACAGGTCTTGCTCGTGTTCAGCATGGTGGCGGCGTTCATGATCTGACGGTATTTCGTCGCCAGCAGTTCGGCGGCTTTGAGAAGAATGATCGCGCGAGCGTCCCACGGCATATCCGACCACTCTTGCTTCGCTGCGTTGGCGGCGTCGATGGCCTGGTGCGTGTGCTGAACGTCCGCCTGGTGGTACGATCCCAGATTTAATTCAAGATTGTGCGGACAGCGGATGGGGGTAAGTTTCCCGGTTTTGACTTCTTTCCCGCCGATAATCAGCGGGACTTCCACTGGATTGGCACTCATGCTCTTCAGTGTGTCCTGAAGCGTTTGACGTTCCACCGAACCGGGCTTGTAATCCAGAATTGGATCGTTTTTGGGTTCGGGGATGCGAAAGATTCCGTTAAACATCGATGTCCTCCCTAGAATGTTCGATACAAAAAAAGCTTATTGTTTTTATCCGTTTTTAAAGCATTGTCAATGCAGACGGCACTGGTTCGGGAAATAAATCATATCCGGCTCGTAACGTTTCCAGCGAATTCAGTGGGGTTTATCGCCTAAGCCGTTCGTTACTGAAACAATTTTTGTTACCATATATTTCATCATCAGAGAAAAGGATAGGAATCGGAATGACTAGACACTCACGCTCGATCGTACTCGCATGGGCCGTTCTTTTTGTGTGGACTTCTCCATTCGTTTTTGCTGCAGAAATCCAGACGTATGATGTGGTGATCGTGGGGGGCACACCGGGGGGAATCATGACGGCGGTGGCCGTGGCGCGGGGAGGGCGGACCGCCGTGATTCTGGACCGTAACCAGCATATCGGAGGGCTTCCCGCCAACGGCCTGGGGGCTACCGATATCCATACCCGCGCCACTACGAAGGGATTGTTTATCGAATTCGTTCATCGGATTTATAGACACTATACCGATACTTACGGTCACGATTCGCAGCAAGTGAAAGATTGCAGTGACGGCTACCATTTCGAACCACACGTGGCAGAGATTATCTTCGAGCAGATGCTCGCCGAACACCGGGACAAGATCACTGTGTTGAAACGGCGGCAGTTCGACGCGCTGCCGGAATACGTTGTCTTGAAGGATGGCGCGCTGAGAGAGATCGCCGTAACAAACCGGGAGAGTGGCGAGATCGAACGGTATGCAGGACGGGTGTTCGTCGATGCGACCTACGAAGGCGATCTGGCCGCCGCGGCGGGAGCGCCTTACCGGCTGGGACGAGAAAGCCAGTCCGAATTCGACGAACCGATGGCGGGACGGCTCTATAAAAAGTGGGGTGGAAACGTGGGGGCCGGTTCGACCGGGCTGGGCGACAACGCGGTTCAGGCGTATAACTACCGGCTTTGCTTGACTCGCAATCCAGACAACCTGACGCCGATCCCGAAACCGATGCAGTACAACCGGAACGAATTCGTCTCGCTGATCGATGATATCAAATTGGGGCGTATTACTGGTCCCAAACAGAGGGAGGCGGCTTACGAGGGGATCGGGCGTCTAGTCAATATGATTGTGCTCCCCAATGGGAAGACCGACGCCAACAACCAGCACCTCGCCTTCATCGCGACCGATCTGCCCGAAGAAAACTGGCCGTGGCCCACGTCGGGCTGGGATTGGCGGGACCGGTACGCTCATCGGCTTCGCGATTACACGCTCGGTTTGCTGTGGTTCGCGCAGCACGATACCGAACTGCCGGAATCATTCCGAAAACGCTGTCTGGAATGGGGATTGGCGACGGATGAATATACCGATAATCGTAGTTTTCCCCGTCAGATTTATGTGCGGGAGGGACGGCGGATCGAAGGGGAATACCTCTTCACGGCCCACGACGCCCTTCCCACCGAAAAGAACGCCCGGCCCCCTGTCCACGCGGACAGTATTACGGCCAGCCACTACTCGCTCGATTCACACGCGGTGCGCAAACGCGAACCGGGCCGCGTTCATCTGGACGGGTTTTTCAGTTATCCCACGAAACCTTATACCGTGCCCTTCCGCGTGATGGTTCCGAAGCATGTGGATGGACTGCTCACGCCGGTTCCCGTGTCGGGGACGCATATCGGATTCAGCACGTTGCGCATGGAACCATGCTGGATGGCGATGGGGCAAGCCGCCGGGGTAGCGGCGTGCATCAGCATCGAAGAAGGCGTTGCCGTACGGAAAGCCGATGTGTCCAAACTGCAACGGCGGCTGCTCGACCAGGGGGCCGTGCTGATTCATTTCGAGGACGCCAATCCCGGTGACGCTCATTACGAGGCGCTTCAGTATTTGGACGAAGCGGCTACGCCGCAGGAATCGTGAAGCCGAGGTGATCGAAACGA
>CAZSIZ010000237.1:0-9790 GCA_964606645.1 uncultured bacterium | reverse complement strand
CACCTCCCCCACACCCCACGTTTTCCCGCACCAGGAAGTATTCACCGGAATAGCGTTTGAGTTTCCCTGAATCTTCAGCCGGTCCAGGCCGTGTTGAATGCGGGTGAAATGAGTCCGAACACGAATTTTGTTCGATTTGAGCGGAATTGATTCCGTGGTTTGAAAGCAGAATTCCCCTGAAGATGAAAAACTCAATTCACGTGGCATTAATCCGGCTCCAGGTGTGTGTGAAAATCCAGCATCGATCGGCGGATGAGTGGATTCGGTCCTCAGCCAACCTTGCAGTGGTTGTATCCTTGATTTTGAAACCTAGAATCTATTATAAGACGGTCCGGTAAAAAATCAGACCTTGCAGACGAAACGGCAAGATATGGGTATTCATAAGTTAATCTATATACACTATCTTGTGGTCACTGAAAGTGTTTTCGACTTTTTACCGTTTCGTTTTATACAAAAGCCACTATCCAGATCACAGGAGCCGGGAGACTGTCGGCGGAATTAGACTATTTATGGATCTCTCAACATTCGATTACCATCTTCCTCCCGAATCGATCGCACAAATCCCCGCCCACAAGCGCGATGAATCCCGTTTACTGATTGCGGACCGGAAGGAGAACAGTTTCCAGGACTGCCTTTTTCGCGATGTCGTGGATTTGCTCCATCCCGGCGACGTGCTCGTTATCAACGACACGCATGTCTTCCCCGCCCGTCTCTTCGGTAAAAAAGAACCGGGTGGAGCAGCAATCGAAATGCTGCTGCTCGAATCTTTGGAAGACGGTGAATGGCATGTGATCGCCTATCGGGCGTCGCGCTTAAAAAAAGGAACGCGCGTCATCTTCTCAAACGATTTTTCATGCGAAGTGCGACAAGTGCTGACGGAGGGGAAATTCGTCGTACGCTTTTCGTGGAAGGGCGATTGGGATGAGGCGCTCACCGCGCACGGCCAGATTCCGCTTCCCCCTTATATCGAACGCGAAAACGAACCGACATCAGATGAACAGGATCGGGAACGCTATCAGACGGTGTACGCCCGTAAGCAGAATCCTTATGATTCCGCCGCCGCGCCGACCGCCGGGCTTCACTTCACGCCCGATTTGCTGAGCCGAATCCGGGAAAAAGGGATTCACGTATGCCCTTTAACGCTGCGGGTTGGACTGGATACTTTTCTACCGATTCGAACGGACCAGGTAGAAAGCCACCGGATGCACTCGGAATCCTATTTCCTGCCCGAAGAGACAGCATACCGCATCGAAGAAGCGATCGGGAATGGAAACCGCGTGATCCCAGTGGGCACGACCTCTATGCGCGTTTTGGAGGCGGCTTCACCGTCTCCGGGAAAATTAATTCCCGGCGAAGGGGTGACCGATCTGTTTATTTATCCGGGATATTCCTTTAAGATCGTCAACAGCGCCATTACCAATTTTCATCTGCCGCGCACGACGCTGCTGCTTCTGGTCTCGGCGCTGATGGGGATCGACACATGGCGAAGCGCCTACGAGTACGCGATTCAGCACCAGTTTCGCTTTTATTCCTACGGTGACGCCATGCTGATCCTGTAAATAACTGTTCTCCCCATCGAAAGAGAACTACCGCCAAGGAGCGAACCGGAATTGCCTTGTCTGCAGCCGAAAAGAACGTTGGAGCAAATCCTTCAACATCTGCCCGTCCAAACGTTGAACGCGCGGGAGGAGAGGCGGATTCTATGTGATTATATCGGCCGATCCACCACTCCGGACCTGCGGATGTCGGTTTGGGATGTAACGCCACTGCCGGGCGATCCGTTTTGCGTCACCGGTTTCGTATCGATCCCGCCATCGCTTCGCGCGCTGGAACGCGCCGCCGAACGATTGGGGCAGACCTGCGATATCAGCCAGGTCAATCCACTGCCCGCTCATGACGGTGACTCCCACCCATTCGGTCTGATCGTTGCGCCCGAACGCCCGCTCTTTTCAGACCGGGAAGGCCGGGAACAGACCGACGCCATACGGTTCGGGGAAAGCCTGCGCCTGCTGCGTAACAACGAAACACATACATTGGTACAAGTTCAGAACGGCTATACCGGCTGGGTTCGGAAAACCGATTACCGCGCGATCGACGAAAGCCAATGGCTCGATTGGATCGGCTGTGACCGGGTGCTTTTCACTGAATCGTTCGAGCGGGACGGCGTCTTTATTCCCTCTGGCTCGGAGATGCCCGTCACGCCGGAAAACCGCGTCTTATTGCCAACCGGATCATCCCTGAATCTCGAAAACGTGAACGCAAGCGTTTCCCTTTCAACGGCAAACCATCAGAGGGATATCCTGCGCCAAACCGCTGAATCGCTTCTGGGCATTCCTTACCTTTGGGGAGGGGCGACTGAAACGGGCATCGATTGTTCGGGATTTACTCGATCGGTTTATAAGCATATCGGTTTCAACCTGCCTCGGGATGCGGATCAACAGTCTCTCACGGGAACGATCTGCGCCCTGCCGAATCGGACGCAGTCGATGCGCGCCGGGGATCTGCTTTTTTTCACCGGGAAGCATGGCGGCATCACTCACGTAGGGATGGCGATGGACGAAGGCCGATTCGTTCACGCCGACACCCATCGCGGCGTCACCCTCGACAGTTTGAACACAAACCAAGAACTAAAAGACCGCTTCCTCATGGCCAAACGGCTTCTCCTGTAATTCCTGAACACCTTAACCTCTCATTTTACTACTTATTTATTTGTCAACTAATTAAATGCTAATCAGGTGAAAATACCTAAGTGGGATAGACAACAAAAACGGTTTATGCTCAAAATATAAGTAACTTGAAAATTACTCATCTAAATATGAGAAATAACAGGAGGCAATGAAAATGAAAAAGTATTTGATCGTACTCGGAATTGCAGTACTCGCCGTCTCCCCGTGCGCGTTTTCCCAGGAGGTTGGGGACGTGTACATGTGGGAGTTTAACGAAGGCAACGGGATAACGGTTACGGACAACAGCGGGGCTTTCACCGCCAACATGGGAATCCCGGTGGCTGACGATCAACTTCCTGGCAGTGTCAATGATTCTCCGTCGGGCAATGCGGGCGACCGTTCCATCGATCCCAACGGCGGATTGACGGTAGATGATTCGGATGGCCCCATCATGGCGATCCAGGACGGCCCCATCACAATTGAAGCATGGGTTAAACCTGAAGACCTGAGTGGCTGGGTGGATATCTGCCGTTACGGAAACGCTTACAAGATGGGTTTCAGCGGCGGAACCTTACTATGGACGTTCCTGGGAATCGAAGATGTCTTCAGCGCTTCCCTTCTGGAACCGGACGGCAATTGGCATCACATTGCGATGGCGTGGGAACCGGGTGTCGGCGTCGAGTTCTTCCTGGACGGTGAAGTAGCCGATTATGTGGAAACGACGAACGGAAACCGCGCCCTGCAAAATAACAACCTCGCAATCGGTTCAGCCCACGATGGCAGCAGTAATCTTCAATCACTGATCGACCGGCTGCGTATTCATAACGCCGTGCTGGATATTAGTGATTTGGATAGCGACGCCGCCAATCCGAAAGCGCCGCTCGCCAGCACCGTTGCCGCGTATAATTTCGATGAAGCCGACGCCCCGTGGGAAGCTTCCGTGCCGAACCGCGCCGCCGACAGCCTCGCCATCGATATTGCTTTAAGCACCGCCCCTGAGTTCTCCACAGATAATCCCCAGGGCGGCACGAACGATTATTCACTCTACTTTGATGGAACCGATCGTGTGATCTTTACCGATGAAGAAGATATCATGCAGTTCATCGATGAAGACTTCACCTTTGAAACCTGGATCAAGTTCGACGCGGAAGATCAAGTTTCGGACCGTCCGGTTCTCTTCGCTTACGGGATCGGCGGGCAGAATGGTTATTCCTTCTCCTTCCGTCCGGGCGGAATCGGTCCGGCGGGTTCGGCGGATTCTCCGTCGGGCAGCGCGGGCGACCGTTCCGTCGATGCGAACAGCGGTTTGGCCGTGGACGACACGGACAGCCCGGTGCTCGAAATTCAGGAAGGCCCGATCACGATCGAAGCGTGGGTTAAACCTGAAGAAGATATTGTCGATTGGATCGATATCTGTCGTTACGGCAACGCGTACAAGATGGGATTCCGCGACGGCACGCTGCTCTGGACGTTCCTGGGTGTCGAGGATGTCTTCAGCGACTACACGATGGAAATAGACGGTCAGTGGCATCACGTCGCGATGGCGTGGGAACCGGGCGCGGGTGTCGCCTATTACTTCGATGGTGAGGAAGTCGCCTACACCGAAACCGCCAACGGTAACCGCGATCTGGAAAACAATCAGTTGACCATCGGCACGTCCCACACGGGGACCAGCGAGTTCCAGGGCTTGATCGACCGGTTCCGCATTCACAACGCCGTGCTGGCTGCTTCCGAACTCGACAGCGACGCCGCCAGTCCAAAAGCGCCGCTTGCCGATACTATCGTCGCTTATAATTTCGATGAGGACGCTCTCCCCTATCAGAACACAACCAGCGCCGACCGTCCTGCCGTCGCCCGTGCCGGGGGAAGCATGTTGACCGTAACGACGTTCGGGATCATCGACGCGCATTCGAATGCGCAGATCCCCGATGACGGCGGCTGGCATCACATCGCCGCGGTTCACCAGCAGGATCTCGAATTCCGATACTACGTCGATGGGCAACTCGGCGAGACGATGCCGTACACGGGTGGAGTCCGGTTTGCCGAGGTCTGGGATTTCATTATCGGTTCCGAATCCAACGGCGGGCATCCATTCGTCGGTAACCTGGACCGCGTCAAGATCACCCGCGACGCCCTAACCGAAAGCGGCCTCGATTACTTCGCGCCAACTTCAATCGAAGAGTGGAGCCTGTTCTAAGGCGTGACGTTATTCCATACGAAAAATCGGGGGGTCGGCCAATCAGCCGCCCCCTAACTTTTCCTCTCCAGCCGTTCCAAAAACAATCACTTCCGTTTACATGCCTGTACTGTATTTTACCGGGTGAATTTCTGTTATGATACAGCAATTAGAAATAAAAATAATTCAACAGATTTTTTCATGGGAGGGGATAGCGATGAAACGATCTCTAACAATTTTCTCATATCTTTTGATCGGACTCCTGTTTGCAGCGTTTGGTTGGACTCAAGACGCGCCGATCCGTGTGGATTTCTCTGGTGCAACTGCCGAAGAGAACGGCGTCACTATCACAGGGGCAGGATTTGGATCTATTCCAGCGGTGGACGTGACGTTTGGCGATATCCCAACGGATAACACATTCGAGGGCGCAACCGATGGCCATGGAGTAATCATCCAGGCCGATCCCGGCGAGGGAGTAATGATAAATCCTTCAATCGTCACGACAGAGAATGCCGCCTTGATCCGGTGTTCAGTAAGAGCAGACGGTCCCCACGCTTCAATATATCTCGCCTCCATAGAACAGGGCGGGAACACTTTCGTTTCAACAATCACCCCCAACAACGGTGCGTTCTTCCAGGACCGCTACCGGCGAATATCCGATTTCTTCATCCCGCCCTCCAGTGGCTTCCAACCGATCATCCAGATCGTCAATACAAGCGAAACCGAACCACTCATCGTTTACCTGGATAATTTTGAAATTATCGACCTGGGATCGGATCGTATCAATATTTCGATTAACGAGATCATAGGCGGACCAATCGATCAAGAACCAACGCCAGTCCCTACACCAACGTATCCCTCACCTCAGAAAAAAATAATCCTTAAACTTCCCTTGGATGTTCTGTTACCGATGGTTTTAATCCCCGCTGGTTCGTTTCTTATGGGTACACCGAATACCGAACAAGACCGACATCCTGGAGAAGGGCCACAACATAACGTGACGATCAGTCAAAGTTTTTACATGGGGCAATCGGAAATTACTCAGGCGCAATGGAAGGCCGTGATGAGTAATAATCCATCAGATTTCAAAGGAGATGATCTTCCAGTAGAAAGTGTCTCATGGAATGATTGCCAGCAATTCCTCACAAAACTGAATGATATGATTTTAAGTGGAAAGGTGACTTATGTCGAACCAGGAGTTTCTGGTGGAACATTCCGGCTTCCAACCGAGGCGGAATGGGAATACTCATGTCGTGCGGGAACAACAACACGGTTTTATTGGGGAGACGATACAAGTTACACAGAAATTGATAAATATGCCTGGCATTTCTATAATTCCAGCGAAAAAACTAATGGTGTTGGTCAAAAAATACCAAATCCGTGGGAACTTTATGACATGAACGGAAATGTACGGGAGTGGTGTCAGGATTGGAATACAGACTCGTATCTTACTTACGATCAGGTTGATCCAACAGGTCCACTTTCTGGTACGTTCCGCGTAGTTCGTGGTGGTTCTTGGGCCCTCCACTCGGACTGGTTGCGTTCAGGTAACCGGTCCAGTGGCCAGCCTTGGCACCGGATCAACTACATTGGGTTTCGTGTGGTGCGGGCTCCGTAGCCCTTTTTACTACGGCGCTGTTAACCTATGCACTGGGACCGGATGCAAGAACAATAGATGCAAAGGAACAGAGACCCGGCCAATCATTACACCGCCGGTTGGAATCGATACACCTAAAGGACGGCGCCATCAGGTTTCGGCCTCAAGAAACGGGCTGGAACAAAACTCTCACCTTATTGATATTCAATTCTCATTGTAGAATTGACGATCTTTTGGCACTTATTTTGCTCATCCAAATTTTGACATGAATGTGTTGTTTATGTGCCATAACAGTGTATTATAGGTTTTAATGGGAGAATGAGGGACTGGGAGAGGTGTCATGGCTGTCACGCGGGCAGAACTCGTTTCAGACTATTTTATCTATCTTGTCAACGATTATGGTGATCTTCTCACCAATCTTAAATTACAAAAACTCCTTTATTACGCTCAGGGGTGGCATTTGGGTATTTATGGCGAACCCTTGTTTGATGAAAATATCGAAGCATGGGTTCACGGCCCGGTGGTCCACTCTGAATACAAGCGTTTTGATAAATATCGTTGGAATCCAATTAATACGGAAATAGAAAAACCTGATTTGACACCAGAAACCCAAGAATTCCTATTTGGAATCTACGATCTTCATTCACCTTTTTCCGCGTGGGAATTGGAAAGAGCAACCCATGATGAACCCCCGTGGAAAGAAGCACGGGGAAATCTCCCGGCGGATGCGTATTCTGCTAATGTCATTTCTCACGAATCAATGAAAGATTACTTTGAAAGTCGCTTGGATGACGAAAAAACCTAAACCACCCAAAAAATCAATATTATCCGAATATAAAGCCCGTCCGCCTGAAATACCTCAAGACGAATTATCGTTCTCCTTCAAATATCTCGACCTCGACACCCATCAAGATTTTTCTTTATCCAAATGTGGGGAAAATTATTTTGATTGTTTTCTTCAGCGATTGAAAAACCTGTCTGGCATGAAAACAACAGAATTTATTAATGCGAATAATACAAGCATCCGATCCCACATAATCAAATGGGAAAAAACCGAAAAACCTACAGGATTCACGCGCCTTCCATCACATCTTCAAGAAATCGCACCCAGGCAATTCTCGATCGATGCTAATAGAAATGGTAGAATTCACGGGTTTCTAATTGGCGATGTCTTTTTCGTGATTTGGCTGGACCCACAGCACCTCCTATACCCCTAAATCAAAATTTGAAATTTGATGAAGTTGGGAACATCGCCTTTTTGGAACCTCAAAAAAATTCAAAAATCACTGGCTCCCGCTTTTTCCAACACAATACAAATTCTTCGCGGTACGGATGAACAGATGCCCGTCCGACAGCGCGATCGACGAGCGGCTCGGTCCTTCTCCCATCTCAATCCGGGAAAGTTCTTTGTACTCATCCGCAGTCGCATCCAGAACGACCACCAGCCCATCTTCGTTGAAACAATAAATTTTCCCGTCTCCCCCCGTCGGGGACGCCCGGTAGACCTTGTCTCCTCCCGTTCGGCCCGACCAGATCGTTTTTCCGGATTGGGGATCGATACAGGTCATGACATACTTGTCGCCGTCGAAAACGAAAAGCCGGTCCTTGTAGAAAAGCGGCGTGCAGACGTCGGGAGGACTGGCGTCGAATTTCCAGGCGGCTTGATCCAAACCGATGGCCCCTTTCGCTCCTCCCGCAATCGCATACAAAGGCGATCTCTTGGGCGCGGCGACGAAGATTTTCCCCGCACCCGTGACGGCGGAGGGAACGATTCGCCATGTCGGGATTTTCCTTGGATTGTAGCTGCCCCATCGCCAGAGTTCCTTGCCGGTTTCCGGATCGTGTCCGGTCGTGTAATCCCCGCCGTGCAGAACGATCTCATTCCGTCCGCTTCCTTCGTAGGGAATCGGGGTGGTATAAGACTCGAATGATTCACGCCGTGCGTCGGAAGGCCGCAGATGCTTCCAAAGGTTTTTCCCCGTTTTCGGATCGATCGCAAGAAAATAAGACTCCCTCGGTTCGTTTGTACGATACGTCGTGTCTCTCTGCATGACGATGATGTAGAGTTGATTCCGGTACAATAACGGGCTTGACCCATACCCGAACTGAACCGCGAATGTCCCGTAATCCTTCTGGATGTTGCGTGACCAGATTTTATTCCCGTCGAAATCGAAGCAGACCAGATCGCCGCTTCCATAATAGAAATAGACGTATTCGCCGTCGGTGATGGGTGAGGGCGACGCTTTATTGTGCCGGCGCTGCGCACCCGCCCCGCTTCCCGTAATCTTCTTCCAGAGAATTTTCCCGTCGCGGCGGTCGAGGCAGAGCGCTAAAAGGTTTTCGGTCTCATCGTCGAACGAACTGACAAAAACACGGTCGTTCCATACGATGGGGGTTGCGGCGCTGGAACCGGGCATCGGAGTGACCCATTCGATATTTTCGGTTTGGCTCCATTGGTGTGGAAGGTTTGTAGCCTGACTCGATCCATTGTAGGCAGGCCCTCGCCAATTCGGCCAATTGTCCGCCTGGGCCGATGTCGTGCAAACCATCAATAATGCGATCGTCAAGATTTTCTGGATTGTGCCGTTCATAAGCGTGCTCCTTCTAAGTCATAAAGTAGAGTCCAACGTTATTCCAATACGGTTGAATCATTGAATTTACATTAAAACAAGAATTTTGTTAAGCCGTTTTGCCTGAAAGAAAGTGATCGGCGATTCATTCCGGGACCACTCTAGCGATTGGGCGGAGAGAATGATAGAGTTTTAACGAGTTTCAATTCTATCACCAGGAACTAAAATAAAACCTTGTTTAATCTAACCGTTATCCTCGTTTGCGGCGCGGGCTATTTTCTGGCCAGCGAATTCATCGGCGGAATGATCCTGCGCCGGATCGGCTATCAAGCGGAAAAACCCTTCGATCCGCTCTGCGCCGGATTGGGGCTAACCCTCCTGACGGCGGTGCTGATCCTGCTGGGGCTGATCGGCTGGTATACGCCTCCGGTGATGGTGGCAGTCAGCGTCTTATCGGTGATCGCCGCCGCCGTGTGTATCGCCACCCGATTTCGCAGTCGGCTCGAAATCCCCGCTGCGTCCGATGAAGACGGGGGCCGATTGACTGCGTTCATACTTCGCGTCTCCCTGCCGGTTCTCTTTTTCGTCTGTCTGATCTCCGTCTTGACGCCGGAAACGCGGCACGATCCCTACGACTACCACCTGACCGTCCCCACGCTCTACCTCGCCGAAGGGACCATCGTGGAAATCCCCTGGCACGTCTTCTCCTACATGCCGAAGAATTGCGAAATGCTCTACGGTCTGGCTCTCGGAACGAGCAACGATTCGCTGGCCCGGATGG
>CAZSIZ010000236.1:0-9811 GCA_964606645.1 uncultured bacterium | reverse complement strand
CCTTTTTTACTCCGACTTTCCACTCCCTGTTCGACCGCCGTTTACATTTTTGGACTGTCATACAGGAATCATGGACAAGATACCTGAACGTTTCCACCGATGGAACGGTGTTAACTCGGCATGGCGGTGTTGAGCACACGGATCACTGGATGGATACAAAGAAAAAAAATCCCTACTCAGCCACTATGGGGATACAAAAATTACCTTGATTTTGAATAGATTACTTGACTTGGAGTAGGTTGTCGCATGATAATTAGATGAGAATCGAAAAAGGGGGGTAGTTCCCGGTCTAAATGGGAATTCCCGGCTAATATATTTTTTAGGGAGGTATAGAATGGATAAACCTGATAGAAAACCCGCATCGAACCACCGAACCAACCGCCGGTCGTTTTTACAAACCACTGCTGTTGTAGGAGCCGCCGCATCTGCTCCGTTGTTTATTCCAGCAAAAGTATTGGGAAAAGAAAATGCGACAGCGCCGAATGACAAAATCATTTTGGGGGGTATTGGAATCGGAGGCCGTGGATCTTTCGATTTGAAAAATTTCTTACTTGAAGAAGATGTACATTTTGTGGCAACTTGCGACCCGCAAAGAGCGAGAGCCCAAAAAGTGAAAAAACTCGTTGACGAGCGTTACGGCAATAATGACGTAAAAGTTTATCATAACATGTTTGAATTTTTGGAAAAACGTACGGATGTCGATGTCGTTCTCAGCACAACGGGCGACCGCTGGCATGCGACTGCGGCCGTTCATGCGATGCGTGCGGGAAAAGATATCTATTCTGAAAAACCCTCTTCTATGACCGTCGCTGAAGGACAAGCGGTCGTCGAAACCGCGAAACGATATGGCCGAATTTATCAAACGGGAGCGCAACGCCTGAGTGAGGCCCCATTCACGTTCTGCAATGAAATGCTGAGATTGGGCCGTTTGGGAGAGATTAAAGAAGTTCGCGCTCACATTGCACCCTGGAATCCGGCAAAAATGCGGCATGACTGGCTGCCGGAACAACCATTGCCACCCAAAGAAGAATGCGATTGGGATCACTGGTTGGGACCGTGCCCCTGGAGGCCCTATAACAAGAAATACGTACAAGGTGGATGGCGCGGATTTTACGATTATCACACGAGCTGCATCGGTGAATGGGGCGCTCATACTTTTCCTCAATGCCAAGTCGCAATCGGCATGGGTGAGTCATCAGGTATCGAATATACCTATGTTGATAACGATTCCGGCGATCAAATGCCCGTCAAGTTCGAGAACGGAATCACCATGATTTTAGAACGTGAAAATATCTATCCGAAAAACCCCACACTGAAGTACTTCCGTAAAGGCGGTTCTTGCGCGGTCTATTTTTTAGGGACTGATGGTTGGGTTGCTTGTGGAGATGGATATGAACGTCCTGATGTATCCGATCCAAAAATGCTGGATGACTACGACAAAATTATTGATAACTATATTGAACGGACGGGCAGGCCAGTTCGCGGCTCGATGCGTCATGTGCGTAATTTACTGGATTGCGTTAAAAACCGGAAGAAAACGGTTGCGAATGAAGTGGTCATGCATCGAACCATGACAACCGTTCATGCAGCGAATATTTGCATGTGGTTATGCCGGGATCTGAAATTCGATCCTAAAACAGAACGCTTCGTGAATGATGATGAAGCGAACCGTTATCTTGCCAGAGCCCAGCGAGCGCCTTGGGGAGTATAAGTAGAAAGGAGATCAAACGAATGTTAAATCAAACTGTAACAGCGACAGCCATTACCGGTGCACTTTCAAAATCGGAGCGCCTTGAAAAGAAACTGATAGAAACGATCCGAAATGAGGATACCGAGTTTTTCGATCGAATGGATGCATGCCGTCAATTGGGAACAATTGGAGGTAAGAAATCCGTTGAACCACTCGCCGCTTTATTGGATGGAGACGAAAGATTGGCGCATATGGCGCTCTATGGATTAGAAACAAATCCTGACTCTGCAGTGGATGACGCTCTTCGCAAAGCAATGAATAGAGCGAAGGGCAGAAACCTAATGGGAATCATGCATACGTTGGGGCAACGGCGTGATAAAAAATCGATCGATATCATCGCGAAACATTTAAGCAGTTCAGATAAACAGGTTTCTGGATTTGCGGCCAGAGCGTTGGGTCAAATAGGAACCCAAGAAGCTTTTGATGCGCTTCGCAGTGCTTTTCGTGATGGTGGAATCACTAATCGTGCAGGGTGGTATGAAGGTGTTCTTCGTTGCGCAAACCAATTCGAAGAAAGTAACAAAAAATCCGCCTCACGTATTTATGATAGGTTGCAAAAAGGGAACGCACCAGATCATGTAAAGTATGGAGCGAAAGAAGGCGCAAAACGCATGCAATGAATTAGATTAAAAAGCAGTTGGTGATCATCCCATGCAGTTAATTTATTCGGCAGATCTGTAATCCCGTAGGATTCCAAAACTCAGCCGAATTCAAAATTATTGATTTTCAATGGATTGAATCCTCGTTTCTTAATCGATTGCAACCTACATTCAGGTTGACAATGCTGTATTTGAAGCCGATGCGATCTCATGAATTTGAGGAAAGCATTTGATTATTCATGAATTCTGAATAAATAAAACTGCTTGATTGATTAATCAAAATCCCTATTATCACAACTCCCTGCCTGTGTCATCACCCATTTGAATCCTGTCTCAGAGAATCTCAACAAGTTGTTTCCGTTTCTCATTAAGAATCGCCGTTCCAAAAACTCTCGAAATTTCTTGGTTTGAAAATTTGACTCTTTTCTTCAAATAATTTGGAATAAAGCCATTTTAGTGGGTGGGCAATAAAGTTGTTCCACGATTGACGGATCTTGCTTTGTCTCTATCTTATGGGATCATCGAACAGCACGGCGAGACGATTTTGGTTGAGAGCGAAGAGGGTATCGGAACGACGCTTACAGTGAAACTGCCGATCAAGAAGGATGCTGTTGAGAGTCCATTTCAGGGCGAATAAATCGTGGATTTTTGATGATAATCGGGAAATTGTTTGATAGACTATTTATCAAAAAAACGCAAGCACACCCAGCAACGGTCAAGCAATACCTGCCTGGCTTGAATTCATCGCTCAAGGGAGTCAAGAAATCTGTATTGGCAGGTGATTGTTCCTCCGAGAGAGTTAGAGTACGATGCACATTGAACAAGATCGATTCTCCAGGGCGGGGACATCTCCATGATCGTTCTTCTGGAGGATAATCGAGAGCCGATCCAGGCTCAATAGACTCGAATTTCTATCTGGAGGTTCACTGTCTCATGTTTCGAATCCTGTCCATCACGTATTGCTGCGTATTCTGGCTTGGTTTCACACTCATAGCCCACGGGATATCGTCGCCTGTGGAATCCTGGTCCTATCAAGCCGGAGAGCAGATCGAGGGCGCTCCAAAATTCTATCCCAGTACCGAGAACCCCACTCATGTCATTGTCGTATCGAAGGATGGGGTGGTTTCGATGGTCGATGCCACCGGCAGAGCGGTCTGGAAAACAGACCTTGATCGTGAATGCCTCTCGCCTGTCGGGATCGGCGATCTCGATGCAGACGGAACACCCGAAATTGTTGTGGGTTTTCATGATGGGAACGCCATAGCCCTCGACGCTCAAGGTCAAGAGCGTTGGCGATATAAAATGCAGGGATTCATCTCCAATTACCGATGCCCAATGCTCGTCGATCTTGATGGCGACGGTCAATGTGCAGTAATCCTGACCGACAATCTGGGAAATGTCGTTTGCCTTTCCCCGGATGGAAAACGTCTCTGGCAGTTTAAAATCGATCCTTATTATGCCTCACCGGCGGCGGCAGCGGATCTCGATCTCGATGGGGAAATGGAGATTGTCTATGGGACCGAAAATAATAGAGTCGTCTGTCTCACTTCGCGTGGAACCGTCAAGTGGGTGCGTTCGATTGAGGGTAAATATGCCCGAACCGCTCCCAGTCTGAGCGATATCGATGGTGATGGATATTTGGATGTCGTCGTGACCATGAGTTTCAACAATCCCAAACCCAAGATAAGCGTCCTATCGGGGCCGACCGGTGAAGTGCTCTGGAGAAGCCCAATCGATATGTGGGCCTATGCTTCTAACACAATCGCCGATTTAGACCGTGATGGATCGCCTGAAATTATCTGTTGTGGCCGTGGCCGCCGAATACACGTCTTGAATGCCGATGGTTCTCTGCGATGGAAGAAAATCTCAGATGTTGGCGGTTCCTATAAAGAAGTAGCCATCGCCGATCTTGATGGTGACGGTCATCTCGAAATCATCAACGGCTGCCGTTTTGGACCGGGAATCGAAGTCTACAGCGTTGGCGGGGAGCCTATTCTCCAGTTCGGTGAGGGTATCTGTCACAACACACCTCTCATTGGCGATCTCGATGGCGACGGCAGAATTGAATTGATTACCACTCGGCAAAACACGGGGGAATTGCTCTGCTATGATTGTGAAGGCTCCGCCGATTCGTCATCGATCCTATGGGCAGCCTATCGAAAAGATTCCGGCAATACCGGTGCCGTGCTCTGTCCCAATCCCGCTCACACTCCGTATAAAGCCGACCGCTCCGTGGCCTCATTGGATGTCACTTTTCCCAAAGTCTCCGTATGGGGAGAAAACCATGCGCAAATCCACTGGCCCGTATCACTGCTGTTTTGTATTTTAGTGGTGGTTAACGTAGATCTACACCAGGGAGCCTCGCGAATCGATGTCATCACCCTGCAAAACCAAAGCCTCCCTGTAAGCATCCCCTGTCAAATTGAATATGCAGGCCGCCATTCCGTCACTTTCACGCTACGGAATGCAGAAGACGGCCGTGCGATTGCTTCAGCAACTGCAAAGAGTAAGAACTCAGGAATAAAAAGTCTTGAAAGATGGATGGAACCTAAGCTTCAAGAAATGGAAGACATCTCCGAACGGATCGCGAAAACCGCTTCCGGGATTGCGCTGCAGATTCGGCACTTGCAAGCCAAGCATACCGCGACGCTCGCTTCCATCAGCCGTATCACTGACTTTTTCAAACTGAGCGATAAAGAGCATGACAACATCATCAAGAGAATAACGACGATGCGCACCGAGGCAGACAATCACCTCCGGCTTGCTCGTCTGCTTCGCAATACGTCTAACGGCGAAAGTCTCCCACCAGTTTTATTGTGGACTGACTTGAATCCCTGGGACGAAGCCTGTTTATGGGACACCATCGAAGACGCGTTTCCACCAAAAGACGTCGAAATCTCCACATGGATGTACCGCAGCGAATACGAAGATGTCGCTCTGAATCTGCTTAACATCACACCCAATCCGATAACCGTGCAGATTCGCACGGAAAACACGATTGCAGAACATGTCAGTGTTCGGGAGGCGATACAAGTCCCACGATACGATGGAACCTGGGTTCTCGATGCGCTTTCAGAATTGAATGCAGCTCATACGATTCAATTGGCCCCAGGTGAAATCCGGCAACTCTGGTTTGTGTGCGACAGCAGAAAGCTGGATGCCGGCGTACACGATCTTCCGATCGAACTGCTCGTACTCGGTCACGAAAACACCACATTCAATGCGAAAATCCAAATCGAGGTCGAGGACATCGACCTGGCCGCCACCCCTCCATTTATGCGCTGCAATTGGTCCTCGGCGGCCCGTCTTCGGAGGCAGGGATTGGATGACCGTCTTATTAAGCGATACATCGAATCGGGAATGAATGTACTCTACCTATCGATGCCTGGCCGTCGATGCGGCGAACAAGGCCAGTTGATCGGAACCGCTGACTGGTCGGCGACCGATCGGGAATTGGCGATGATGGCTCCCGATTGCTTTTTCTTCATATCGATCGGCATCCAAACGCCCAAGGGCGTTAAGGAAGGCGATCCAATATGGAGCAAGGCTTTTCGGGCATGGGCCGATGAAGTGACGGAACACTTGGAATCCAAAGGTTTCCCGATTTCACAATGGGCGGTTTATCCCGTCGATGAACCGGGTCTTTATGATGGTCCTCGTATTCAAGAACTCATGGAAAAAATCAAACCCATCAAAGCCGCTGCGCCCGATGTGCCAATCTACGCCAATCCTTCGAGTGAAGTGACCGTAGAAAATTTCAGCGAGATGGCTCATTACATCGATGTTTGGTGTCCTGAATTAGGGGTTCTTTTACGAAGACCGGAAATGGTGGATTTCTTCCTCCAGGATAAAAGTAAGCGGGTGTGGTGTTATGAGGCCCCCAGTTCGGTCAAGTTTCTCCATCCACTGGGCTATTACCGCTCGCAGGCATTAACAGCTTTCGCATTTGGATTGCAAGGCTCCGGTTATTGGACGACCGTCTATCACGACATCTGGAAGAATTTAGTTGCAGAAGAATACGGCGTTATCTACGGAAAGGGAGGCACTTTCGTCGAGAGTCGCCGCTGGCACGCTACTCGTGATGGCAGTGAGGACGCTCGTGCCCTGTATTACCTGAAGCAATTAACTGAGAAGGGGAGAAAGAAAGGTCTCGCAGCAGACCTTTGCGCCCAGGCGGAAACCCTGATGGGCAGCGATTTGTTTTCAATCTTAGAACGCCCGATGGAAGCCGACGATGTGACGCGCTATATAATCGAAGACTACGACCCGAAGAGTGATGATCTTCTCTCTCTCCGTAAACGAGCCGCCGAACTGACTCTCCGTTTCCAGGTCGTTTTAAATAAGTGATCAAGTTAACGCCTGCTTATGCTACTACCCGAATGAATTCTATCTCAAGGGATCTCTATTGCACCATGTCGCCAATATTAGAACTTAAGCAATCTCGACCATTTCGATAAGTTGAGAAGGAATAACAATGGATTCGGGATTATTCGCTGCTGGAAGGCCAGGGATGAGTATGCCGATTATAAGCAATAAGAAAGCAGCCGACAAGAAAGTTAAACTGTGTTTTGTATTCATTTTGTGAATTCTCATTTCTATCATTGTGAACGAGTAAAGATTTAGAGCGGTTCTGCCAAAGATTCCAGCGAAGAGATGCTTACTCGAGTCTCCACGACAAATTCGTGCGATGATAAAAAATGAACTTGCCGGACTCCTCACCCACGATCAGATCGGGATCGTCTGGATTTCCAAAATCCACTACGGCTGGCCCGCACGAGTGTTGCCCCAGAAAGATCGGTTGCCCACTGACCAGCGCAGAGGCGTTCTCTTAATTCCCGGTGATCGACTCGACCGGCGAGAGAGCGAACATGGCGGCCACCGTCACGCATACAAGCGAAACAAATCGTTTATCGTTGAACATTTAGACTCCTATCTTCCATTTGTAAGTTTTCGTGGCAAGGATAAGCGAAGCCAGTCATTTGTTATCGCCAACAGAGACTCAGGGATCGGTCCATTGAAATCTTGCGCCACGCCATGAAAGCGGCCATTCTCTTTCCGCCAAAGAACTATATCCATGGGCGGATCGAGCGCAATTTCAAAATCACTTGCTCTAAATCGTTTTAATCCACCCGCAGCCAACGCTTCCACGGCGCCATGCTCATCCAAGCGAACTGCGGCGATCCCTTCCGCATCGAAATAGACGGGGCGCCCATTCACATTGAACGTTGCTCGAATTGGATCCCCTGCTATTTGATGCGTTCCAGATACGTGAACGATCGTCCCATCGATCAGGCGGCAGAATCCCTTGGTTGGTGGTGAAGCGGAATGGTGTTCAAAGCCTTCCATATCAGCAATCGCTGGTGTTTGAGGATCAACGCGCAGTGCCCGTAGCTCATTACATATTTCTTCCACCATGGAATCCATATCGGGCATTGCGGCCATCGAAGCCGGCAAGGCCGTGTTGCTTTTTAAAAATTTTCCATCAAAATCTTGGGTCCAGTCTCCCATTCGAAAAAGCGCCGTTTGGCCTTTCGCGGCTTTCTGAAAAAAAGAAGCGGTAGAAGGTTTCTCAAACTCAGGATGGTAGAGAATCACCGCCTTGTATCGCTGGGGACCGTATTGAATCCATCCTTCGTTATTTATATAGAGATGGCCTTGAGTGATCTCACTGCTGGGGATCAAATCCGCTGGGAATCCAGCCCGCCAGAGTTCATCCGCCAGTTCCATCCCCACATCGTTGTAAACGGGTCCGGCCCAATTCATCGCGCAAGCGTGACCGAAAATTACGGCCACGGGACAATCCAATGGGGTTTTGGTAATAAAGTTCAATAAACGAACGCGGCTCTCTGCGCGGAAGAGGTCTCCACGCGTAAGCGAACGGCGCCGTTCCAGTAAATTCCGAGGCTCAGGCCAAGGCGGATGATAGTTGATTCTGCCACCAGCGAGGGTGTAGGCCCAGACATTTTGTTCGTAATCCGATTTCTTACTGGAATAAAACATATTATACCATACAGAACTGTTCCATTTCTTGGAAAGCGCCGTGCGGATCGCAAACGGAGTCGTTTCATCGGTCTGCGCCCAATCCCGTTTCGCGGCCCACCAACTTAAACCATTCTTTTTGAATTCCCGCAGGTCCGGATACGGCCACCAGGTCGGATGTGTGGCCACAACTGCTTCGGAACCGAAAATGGTTTTTACCGCTTGATAGAAATCATTCTCCAGGGCACTGTTGCGCTCGTAAGACATCGCCATGAAATGATTGATGGCGGCGATTCGCTCGTTTTCCCTGCCCTTAACACCCGCATACATCAATAAACAATCCGCCACTAAATCGCGTCCACCCGTCCGCTTGGTGTACGCTTCCGCGCGATAGCGGGAGTACCAAAACTCGTTTTTCTCCGGAACGCCGTCAAAACTGGGAGGGAATCCCCATTCATCCTTACATGCGCCTGCTATTGTCGTATCCGCGTACTGCCGTAATATCGCGCGCTGGAATCGCATGAGATTCGGTGCAAACACATCCGGCGTCAGATGCGTAAAAGAAACCATCGCACATACTTTATGACCGCTTATTTTTTTATTCACAGGAATCGAGATGCGAACGCTATTTTCGGATGCGTGGACGATCGTACATTGGCGTGTAATATCCTGTAATGTATCGCCATCAATCAAACCGCCGTCACGAATGTAGGCGTACACTCGCACAAGCGAACCGCGAATCGGAATGTAATGCGTTGTCCGATGCGTGTAATGATCGGTGAGATCGCGGCTTTGAATCTCCACTTGTATTTCACCGGACGCGGGAAGCGTCTCCTCGTGAAGGAGCAGCATTTCTTGCAATTCCTTCGGATAGGCTCGCTGAAAAGCCCGGCGCGCCAGACGAACATCCAAATCCATGATAAGCGGCATACCATGGTCACGTGCATAGGACGCGGCTGCCTGGATTTGGTCATGGACATCCTCATCGGTCACTTCTTTGAATGGAATCCGCAGACTTGTCGTGAGCATGTTGTACGGTGTGTGAATGCAAGCCATATCGATGAAGGGCCGAAAGCCGCCTGATTCAAACTCCGGTTCCTGCCAGAACCAACATCCTAAAACCGGTTGTATCTCTTTTGGCACCCGGCACGAAACCGCCGTATCAGTCCGCGCTTCAGTACTCCATGACGCGCATGTCAAACCCGAAGCGAAAAGCGTAATGAAAATGAGAAATAGTTGGATCGTCTTTGTAAACATAAGAGTTCAATCTCTCCGAGATAAGATTCGATATTCAGCACCAGATAAAAAATCTCTCTTTGATTTGCGCTGGATATTTGTACTATCTAGAAACACACGAATGATCCCTATGACAATAATCCATGAATCCCATTTGAGAAAGAGTTCCGATGAAAGGGCAACATATTCGATTGAAAACGTTCATAAATTGTGGTGCGGGCATACAACCAGGCAACGGTAAAAAATA
>CAZSIZ010000235.1:0-9857 GCA_964606645.1 uncultured bacterium | reverse complement strand
GTTTCGATCACCTTGGCTTCACGATTCCTGCGGCGTAGCCGCTTCGTCCAATTGGATCCAAGGGTACTCAAAAAGAGAGGACATGCTTAACTCTCCTAACCGATTAAAGATAGAAAAAAGGAGAGAGAGCATGTCCACAAGTTTATTATACCATCGATTTGGGATTCGAGGTTATAGGTATGTGAGAACCGAATACCCAAAGGGAGAAACTCGAATCACAATTACCCAAGAACGTGATAATTTTTGTTGTGCCACATGTGGCTCTTACAACGTTCATCCCAGGGGAGGCAAAACGAGAACCTTTCGAACGATCCCGATTGGTTTGAGTTCGGTGGAAATCGTTTTTTTCGTTCCCCGAGTCGATTGTGAAAATTGTGGCGAGTTACGCCAAGTCAAGATTCAATTTGCCGATCCTCGAAAGAGTTATAGCCGATGTTTTGAGCGATATGTTCTCGGTTTATCCAAGGTGATGACAATTCAAGATGTGGCTCAGCATTTGAACGTGAGTTGGGATTTAATCAAAGAGATTCAAAAGCGTAATCTTCACCGGCGCTTTTCCAAGCCCAAGTTAAAACATTTGCGCCAGATTGCGATCGATGAAATTGCGATCGCCAAAGGGCATAAGTATGTCACGGTGGTGTTGGATCTGGAGAGTGGTGTGGTGGTGTTTGTGGGAGACGGAAAAGACTCCGATGCGCTTAATCCGATCTGGATAAAATTCCTCCAAATAAGAAGAATTTCGATTCGGAAGCGCTATTTTGGGCAAACGGTGCCGCGTATATTCTCACCAAACATCGGAGCGATACGAACACGAAACTGTATCGCCTGGATTCCATGGACACGGGAAAAGTGAATTCGCTTACGTTGGTAGACTGCTTTGACATTGGAGGAAAGGTGACAGCGGCGGATGCCACTTCCGATGGCACGAAACTCGCGGTTCTTACATACAAGGCGATATGGATTTTTGAAATTCCGCCCAACACGGATCATTACTTTGATGGAAAGATTTCGTGGCTTCCGATTCAAATAGGGCAATGCGAGGCGATATGCTTTGATGGAGACCGGCTTATCATTTCTTCCGATGAAGGCAAAGGGGATTTGTATGAGATTGCCTTGGATAAACTGATTAAGATTCGAGATTGAAAATAAGAGAACTATCCAATACCGTATCTATCATTTTTTCGATTGCCCAACGTATCGGACAAATCCGGTTTGTAAAAAGAAGCATTATCACGCTGACTGAGCCAGAACAAATTCGAGTTGTTGAGTCATAGTATGATCGATCCACTTCCCGATGAAGAACAGAAACATGTTGTTAACCCTCTTGGGACTATGTATCCTTGCTGTTGCCAGGCTTTTACAAACCTTAAAAATGAGTGGAACAACTATCCCCAACAAGCCTCAATCCCGCTGAGGTTCATTGATTTGAGCCGTCTTGTCCCGGTCATCGAATTTATGGTTGATTATTTGGCCAGAGAGGAACGCAACGGAGCGAAGTCATATCAAACGTAATTGTTATCTTAGGAGATAAAGTTCAATACATTCATGGAATACGCAGGGTGGAACGACCGCTATGAAGCCACACAGTAAAGAAAGCGTTTCAATGAGTTTTCTCTTTACGGCGGGCATTGCGCGCAAATGGATCTGAATAAGTTCGTAGAAAGATATCGGTCGCCCCGGTCCGGCAGTAAAACGACAATGGTTTCCGATGGCGGTAAATCCATGGCCAGTTCCAACGCCGCACAGACGGCGGCTCCGCTGCTCATTCCCACGAACAATCCTTCTTCCAGAGCCAATTGTTTCGTCATGGCAAAGGCCGGACGATCTTCAACCGTCAAGATTCGATCGAGGCGATTTCGATCCAATATTTCCGGAACGATGGCTTCATTCATGTTTTTCAGGCCTTGAATCGCATGTCCTTCAACCGGTTCGGCACCCACGATTTGAATGTTGGGGTTGTATTCCTTGAGTCTCCGGCTGACGCCCATCAGCGTGCCGGTCGTGCCCATCCCGGCGACAAAGACGCCGATCTCTCCTTGCGTTTGAGATACGATCTCAGGTCCCGTTGTCTCATAGTGGCTCAACCAGTTATCGGGGTTGGAAAATTGGTTGGGCATAAAATAGCGGCTGGGTTCGTCTTCCTTGATGTGATGGGCTTCCCGAATCGCGCCATCCGTTCGTTCGTGGGCCGGAGTCAGGACCAATTCAGCACCGTAAGCCAGTAGCGTCTGCCGGCGTTCGACACTGACGCATTCCGGCAAGGTCAATTTCACGCGGTACCCTTTGAACGCTCCGACCATTGCGATACCGATTCCGGTATTCCCCGATGTCGGTTCGAGGATGATTTTTCCCGGCGTCAATAACTTTTTTCTTTCCGCCTCCTGGATCATCCACAACGCCGGACGATCTTTGACGGAGCCTCCCGGATTGTTTCCTTCAAGTTTGGCTAATATCCTTGCTTTATTTTTGGGGACAACATGCTTCAGTTCGATTAAAGGCGTATTTCCGATCGATCCGAGCAACGTTTGAACTCGATCGTGATTATTCTGGATGCGATCGATTCCCTTTTGATTTGCAACACGATCATTTATTGCCATCACCGATACCTTCATTCATTTTTTGTGACATAGAAATGTTCGTTCATTATCATTTCAATCGAGCAAAACGCCGTTTCACTGGATGTCGTTTATCTTCTAACAGCATGGCCGCCACGTCAAGGTTTTTTGAAATAAATCCCTGAATTACTCTGAGGAGAGATTTGAGTTTATCTTAAAAAACCATATCAATAGATACACCCCGCCACTTTAAATTCGGAGATCCAAAGATCTTATTCTCCCTTCAGGCCGCTTTTTCAAGGGATAAGCGGTGACATTCGTTTCTTCAAACCTGTTGAGGTTTACTGATTAAAGTTCAATCCGTTCATGGTATACCCAGGATCGCATCAACAACAGTACTGCAGAGGACTATTGTCCGGGACAGGCGGAAATGATATAAAGTCAATATCGTCAAGTTCTTAGCGGTCGTCCGATTTAAACATAACAGATATACCTGGAATCGCACTCTCGAATACGGTAAAATAGTAAAAAAACCAAACGACATACAGGGAGTTTATAATGATCTACAACCACAAATTGTCCTCGTTGATTCTGGTAACAGCGATCGCAGTTCTCACCGCAGCCCCGCTTTCGGCTGTTTCGCAATCGGGTACGCCGCTCACCGTCGAAGCGCCACTAGGAATGCCGCCGGTTCCAATCCCCGCTGACAACCCGATGACAGTGGAAAAGGTTGAACTGGGAAAAATGCTGTATTTCGATAAACGGCTCAGCAAAGATAGCACCGTCTCTTGCGCCTCATGCCACATGCCCGAGCACGCTTATGCGGAACCGCGCAGCACCTCGGCAGGCATCAAGGATCAGATCGGCCCGGTCAATTCGCCGCACGTTCTCAACTCGGCGTACGCCACCACGATGTTCTGGGACGGGCGTATGAAAACATTGGAAGAGCAAGCCGCCGGTCCGGTAGGAAATCCCATCGAAATGGGTGACGACATCAATGACGTCGCCAAAGAATTGAATGCCATTCCCGCTTATAAAAGCCGCTTCATGAAAGTTTTCGGCAAAGCCGCCGATCCGGACGGCATCACGAAAGCCATCGCCGCTTTCGAGCGAACGCTGATTTCCGGGAACTCGCCTTTCGACCGTTACCGGAATGGCGATAAAAACGCTATCAGCAAAGACGCACAGGAAGGCTGGGCGTTATTCAACCAGAAACTCTGCGCAACATGCCATACTCCGCCGTTATTCTCCAATTGGGGGTTCTACAACGCGGGCGTAGGTTCTGGCAGCGGTGAAGAAGGACGTATGGCCGTTTCCGGCATACCGTCCGACAAAGGTGCGTTCCGGGTTTCCAGCCTGCGCAACATTACCGATACCGCTCCGTATTTCCACGATGGTAAAACCAAGACCTTGGAAGAAGCGGTTCGATTCATGGCGGGCGGCGGTAAAGATAATCCAAACCTGCATGCACTGTTACGTGCGGTTAAAGCGCAGAACATCACGGATGCGGAAATAAAAAAACTGCTCGCATTCCTTAAATCGTTGACAGGCGAATATCCCGTCGTCAAAGAACCCAAATTACCGTAATTCCGTTATCATTCGAGGTTCGGTTCGTTGCGTTCTAAGAACGGGGGAGAATCTTCGAGGAGATCTATTCATGAGCAATCAATTATTCTGGATGGCCCAGGGTGGGGCCATCCTGTTTTCTTTCTCTGGAATTCTCGCACTTTGGGGATTAATCACGAAAAAATCATCCCTCCGGGACGCCGGTCTATTTGGATTAACCCTCCTTGGCCCAATCACCTTGGGACTCTGCTGGAAAGCGCAAATCCTATTAATGACGCATGACGCCGTTCCCTGGTCTCGTTTGATGGCTGGGGATCTCTCCAAAGTTTGGGTCATAGGCAGCGTCGGGATTATCGCGGGAACGGGCGTGGCGCTTGCAGCGATGGCCCTTCAATCAAAAACCATCGGTATCCTATTGGGAGCGATTGCTTATGCGTTGATGTGGACTGTTTTTTACCTGCATCCAACGCCGCATTACGTCCCCATTCCCGCCTGGCTGGATAAACTGATTTGGTTTGGATTGACAGTTGGCGGCGCAATAGCGTGTTTGACAATCTACCTGAAGTTCAAGTCGCAACTCAAAATTTTTCAAACACCCGTTGCTTTCGCTGCGAGTGTTTTATCCGCTGCAGCGCTATTGAATCCCGTTTCAGTATTATTATCCATGCGGCCATTGGATATCAGCGCACTGGAACCATCGGCTCAAATATCCGCATTAGGATGCCTGTCTTGCCACAGCATGGGCGAAGTGGGCTACCCTGAACCCGGTGGTGGATTGGAATCGGTCGCGAGTCGCAAGGAAGATTCCGTTCGCGCTTTCCTGGCCGATCCCTCGGCGGAAAACGCCCAAAAACTCGGGATCCGCGAAAACCCAACTGGTGAAATGGCGGGCGTACGTCTTACCAGCGAACAAGTCGATGCGATCACGGAAGCACTCAAATCGCTCTTCGATATTCAACCGCCCTCCACGCTGGGGCCGGGTTGGGACCATATCGAGCCGATCCTGACCGAAAAAACCTGCATGGCCTGCCATACACTGAAAGGCGAGGGCGCACCGCAGGGAGGCATCGGAGGTCCGATAGAAGCGGCAGCCAAGCGTAACCGTGAAATCCTGATTGAATGGCTCCAAGATCCTTCATTCGATAAAGCAACATCCTTGAAGATCCGAGAAACGCCATTGGGCGCGATGATGTCGTTTCCGCTTCCAGAGGAGCAGGCAAAACAAGTCGCCGACTGGATACTCTCACTAGAAAGCGAATAAGTCAAATAACGCTAAACGCACTTATCCAAGACAGATAACCTAAACAGCCAGACATGAATGCCGGGATGTTTTTCTATTAAATCAACATCTGGCTGTTAGGATTGAATCGGACCTTGCTTGTGCCACGACACAGTTTAATCCACTGCAATTTCCTCAAGGAGATAAAGTCGTTAGAGTGACCGGACCGAACATTCCGGACTCGGTCGGACCGATGTGAAGCGCTGGAATGGTGGTGTAGTGAGGTGCGATGGTGTTGGCGACACGCACTTCGAGGGTGTTCTCTCCTTCATGCAAATTGGGCGTGATATCGAATTTGAAAGGCCGGGCTAAGCGCACTCCCACGGATTGATTGTTCACGAACAATTCGGCAGCGACTTTCACCGTTCCTAAATCGAGAATGGTTTTGTTTTTCAATTCCTCTTGAGTGAAGGATACCGTTTGCTTGTAAACGCCAATACCGGAATAGGTGGGAAGTGCGAATCCTTTCCAATCACCGGTTTCGATAAGCCCACCTTTGAGTTGAAGGCTGATGGGTTTGGGGAAAGCGGCTCCACCATACTGCCCTTTTTTCATCTGCAAACGAATCGCAACTTGGGAAACGGATGAGGGTGGATTTTTGACGGTGACAACACCCTTACGAACTTTGGCTTGTTCGCCATTCACCCATACTTTCGCACGGGCATCGGTGTGGAGATTCATTTGATACAAACCGGGAGGGGCATTGAAGCGATACCATCCGATGCGTTTTGTCTGGTTGGATTTGATGTCATAAATGATGTCGGCAACCTCATCGAAACATTCGATGTAAGGGGAGGAAAGATTGACCGAAAGCGGACGCTTTGGTTCGCTGACCTTACCGATATTCTGAAGCAGACTGCTTCCCCATGGATCGGCTCCCATAGGGGCGCGTTGATCGGCATTGGGCCAGTCTGAATCATCAAAGCCAGGGGAATGCCAACCGGCACTCTCTCGATCCACACCTTTCCAAGTACGATCGGTTACGATGGACCACTCTTTCCCGTCTTTGTCGAGTGTTTTCAGGGCTAAAATGGCGCCGCGATGATCTATTGCGTCTTTGTTGACATGCTGTCCGAAATAAAACTGTCCCCACAAGGCAATGACGTTTTCTCCTTCACGCAGATAGGGAGTGATGTTGAAGGATTCAGGATGATCCCACCGCGCCCAGGGGCCGATTTCTTCTTCCAACTTATTCCCGTTGATAAATAACCGATATCCCGAGAAGGCGGTGACGACCAATTGTGCCGCATCGGGAAGTTCGTCGAGGTTAAATGTTTTGCGCAGATAGCAGGCAGGGGCTTCATCGACCCAAATCCAATGAGCGTCGCGCAGATCGGGAGTGAGGGTGTTCTGTGCGGCTTCACTCATGGTTTGAACCGTGGGCGGCGCTTTTTGGACATAGAGTTTGCCTCCGCTTCCATCAGGCAGGTCGAGGAGGATTTCATTTTCACCTTTTTTCAATGGAAGATTGCCCACCGCACCTTCAAATGGCTGTTCTTCTCCATTCACCCATAGACGTGCATCCGAATTTCGCAACTCGACACAAAGACCGAGGCGCTGCGCTTTTGGAGAGCGGATGTGTGTGAAGAGAATTTTACGGCCTTCGGGGAGTTGAACGAAATTGCGATCGATGTGTCCATCGGGATACCCTGAATGGCCGCCCCAGGGAACGGCTTTGGCCAAACCAATTTGCTTGGAAAACTGGATGGTTTGCCATTGATAGTTTTTCCCATCGAGTTGAACGGCGGAACCGACGCTGGATTGTGACAGTGATGCGATAAATGTTTTTGATAGTTCCCGATCTGCGGGAAGGGGGCCAAGTGTTAACCAATACGGCCCGATACTGTAGGTTTCCTCTGACCAGGAACGGTCGTTGAAATCAGGCTTGTTCCAATCGGACGTATCGGTCTCTTTCAATGCTTCTTTGTATTTGAGCGTTCGTACTTCGGGTCCGAATTTTTCATCGGAGGGTGGCCAGCGAAATTCTCCCCAACGATTATCCCGTGTTGGAATAACGGAAAATTCCCATTGGCTGGCTAATGTTTTCTCCTTGGGCTGGACACGATACTCCTCGTTGACTTCGGATTGCTTGTCTCCGGGTTTGAAGATCAGAAACGTAGCGATGTTTCCCTCTAAGCGATGGTTGACATCGGTATAGCCATTCTTGCGTTCAAACCGATCGACGACTTCCACCTGGGCGGTGAAGGGATTCCATATTTCTGGAACGCCATCAACACGAAAACGCGCTTTTAAATTGTTAACGCCATCTTTCACATTTTGCACAAGATAAATATGAGTATCACCCACGCGGCGATGAGTGTAATAGATACCGCCGTCTTGGGATTGGAAATCGCGGTCGATGTTTTGGGTAACGAGCTGAGGCAATTGATTTGGATCCGAAGGCACAAAAGCCACCAAACCGTTATTTGGCAAACGTCGTATGATTGGAGCGTCGGCTTCCATGATTGCATTTTTGGAGAGACCGAGCATCGTCATCCATCGTTTCTGAATGCTGGAATCATTCCGTCCGATTTCAGTAGACGCCGTGGGCAATTGTCCAAAGAACAACACCACGCCGCCTTTTTGTGCGAATTGATCGGCTTTTTCCAGGACTGAACGGCGCATGGTCTTCTCCGGGCCGAAGACCAGGGCGCGATAGCCGTTCCCACCCATCCATAGTTTTCCATCACGAATTTCCGCATTTAGAATGGAATCATCATCGGCGATATCATTATCGATTTCGGCATCGAACAAGGTCTGCGATAAGCGGATGTACAGGTTGTAATCGATTTCCTTTTTATCGTGAGTGATATCGGCCAGCAGACTGACGACGGGATAATGAACGGCGGCTTCGACAATATGCTGACCTTGAGACATCAGGTAACTCGTACGTGTGACAAAGTCGGAGAGCGTGCCGTAATAATGCCAATAAGGCTGCCGCCAATGAGGATCGGGAGCGGCATGTTCCCAGGTGCTGGCGTTGGCGGAATAGTACAAGCCATGTTCGTCGTAGAGGTTGGCTCCATAGGCCATCCCGACGGATAGCCAACTCAAGGTCTGGTCGGTGGTGCGGCCCCATCCGCTTGAGTGGAAGGCTTCGTTCCAAACGCGGGGACGGCCATAGAGACGGGCGATCGAGGAGGCAATTTTCGCGTCGTAGTAATTGCGTTGAGTTACCGCGCGTTGTCCTGCGTCATCATAACCGGGGGAAGAGAACCAACGCTGGCTGCGGAAATAATCGATATAGCCACGGCTTTGGGTATAGATATTGTTGCGTCCCCAGTTATCATGGCTCGTTAACAGGTTGCGTTCTTCGGTCCAATCGTAGATTTTTTTCCAGTAAGTTTTTTCAACCAGATCGAGATAGACGTCGTAAAAATCCGTTCGGTATTTGGGTGTTTTTGGACCGACATCGAAATGCAATGCGGGAATGGCGCGGCCAATATCATAGCCACAACGCTGGGTAAAAAGCGAAGCCAATTCCTCGGTGTAATTATCGGTAACTGTGGGGGGATGCTCGTCCTGAAAAACACCAGCGAACGAAGTTCCCATGGAGTCTTTGCCTAGCGTGCGTTCGATTTTACCATAGAGCATATCGAGAAAAGTATCCGAAGCGCTGTCGCTTAAATAGAAAGCGTATTGCGGTTTGGCCACGATCACCACAACCCGACATTCACGATCCGTTCCCTTCCATGATAATTGGCTGTTTTTAATGTTCTTGGAAAGGTCAATGCTTCGCCGGTCGTTCGCGATCCCATTTTCAAGGGGATAGGCGCGAGCGAGGATGGTCTTACCGGGAGGTAATGTGTATTCGATATTTTCTCCCGGTTTCGCGTCGATGGTTTTGAATTCCAGTTTGTAGGTCTTCTCATCGCGAGTACGGGCCGAGGCTTTTTCCAGCCAACCATAATGGCCGTACCCAATTTGGTCGTAGGCCCATAGTTGGATTCCCAGTCGTTTGCATTCTTCATTCACATAACGAAACATTTCCCACCAGTCCGGATCGAATGATTGAGGATCACAGCGTCCGGGTGAACGTTGGATAGGACAAACGGCTTTGACCCCTTTATCTGCCAAGGTTTCCAACTGCCAAGTGACACGGTCCTTGGACATCGTTGCGCCTTCCCACCACCAGAGAGGCACTTCGCCATACGTCGCGTAATCCGGCGTTTGAAATTCTTTAAGAAGGGATTGATAGGTAGGCGTATCGGCAGTGAAAGCCGTGGGGATCAGGGTGACTAAAAGAAAGAGTAAAAAGATGGAATTCCTTAACTGGAAAAGATCAACTTTCGATTTCATCGTATCGAACCTCCGTTTATTCTGTTTGAAAAAGTAATTGAGATAGAGTAAGATTTACGACATGTCCATGATCTTAAATGAATCCTGTGTTAAGGACAACCACTGTTGGACGAAGCGGCTACGCCGCAGGAATCGTGAAGCCAAGGTGATCGAAACGA
>CAZSIZ010000234.1:0-9900 GCA_964606645.1 uncultured bacterium | reverse complement strand
TAAAACCGTTTTCTTGAGCTCATTTTGTCTGGTTAATTACGCGCGGTTATATAGCTCGGAAAACCCCGTCTCGATGAATGGTATGTATTTGGGGGGGAGCATCGATGAAAAAGATAAATAAAAAAAATGGTCCCACGGGGAATCGAACCCCGGTTTCCAAGATGAGAGCCTGATGTCCTAACCCCTAGACGATGGGACCATGTATAAGGTAGAAATTTTAGTGTTGAGCGGTTGAAATGTCAACCACGGTTAGTACGAAAAAGGGGCCGTCCGATTGAGGGAACGGCCCCTTTTTACTTGACGTTGAAAAGATGGATCGATCAGTCTTCTTCCTTCTTTTTCAGATCGTCCTCGGTGAGCGTAATTTCCAGCGCCACCCATTCTTCCGGATATTTCCGGCCCGGGCTGTATTTGCGAAGCATGATGAGTTTTTCGTCGTTCCCTTTTTCGATCATTTTCTGTTTGATATCGGTGAGAACTTTTTCCAAATCATCCACCGACTCGATTGCAATGTCCTCGATTTCGGTGATGATATCGTTTTTCTGAATTTTTCCCTCATACGCGCTGCTGCCCGGTGCGACAGCGGTGACGATAACGCCTTTCAAGTCCTTTTCAACGCCTATATTCTTTGCGACTTCGGAAGTCAGCGTTTCCACTTGCATTCCCAGCAATCCTTCCGAAAGGGTCATGAAAGCGGAGGCCAGTTCTTTTTCACCCGGACGTTCGGCAAGAGTCAGTGTTTTACTCAAACGCTTACCGTTGCGGATAATGGTCAACTCGACATCGGAACCGACTGGATTGGATGTGACCAAGTTAATCAGGTGTCCTGAGTTTTGAACTTTTTCACCTTCCACGATGATAATCATGTCCCGCGCTTCCAAACCCGCTTTATCCGCCGGGGTGTCTGGATTCACTCGCTTGATCACCGCGCCGTAACTTATTTCGTATTTCTCCCGGTAATATCGCAGCAAGTCGGACCCTTCCGCTTCCAGATAAACGCCGATGTAGCCACGCTTCACTTTGCCAAATTCGATCAAACTGTCAACGACGTTTTTTGCCAGTTTGGAGGGGATGGCAAATCCAATTCCCAGATTGCCGGGGATTCCGGCGGTCTGGATGGCGTTGTTGATCCCGATGATCTCACCGTCCAGGTTGATGAGCGGCCCGCCGCTGTTACCGGGATTGATGGCGGCGGTGGTCTGGATGTAATCCTTGAGGAAGAAACTCTGTCCACCGATGGGCACATCGGTGCTGGTACGGCCCTTGGCGCTGACGATTCCCTCACTGACGGATTGATTCAAACCGAAGGGGCTGCCGATCGCCAACACCCAGTCGCCGACTTGCAACGCATCCGAATCGCCCAATTCCGCGTAAGGATAGGAGCCGTTGTCTTTCATGCGGATCAGGGCGATGTCCGAGCCGGGATCGGTCAGGATGTTCTTGATATCGACTTTCACTTCGCGGCCGTCGTCGAGCGTAATCGTCAGCTTGTCCGCGCCTTCAACGACATGATTGTTGGTCAGGATATCCCCGTCCGGTGAGATGATAACTCCGGAGCCTTGCCAATCGCGTTTTGGAATGATGTTTCCCCTGCGGAATAATTCGTCACCGAAAAATTTCTTGAACAATTCGGGGATTTCTTCCATATTTCTTTCATTGGGGTTGGGAGCATTTCGACCATCGGGGCTGAGCTGGTTCCGGAGCCGCTGCATCTTTTTTTCGGCGCTGATGCTGACGACTGCCGGTTTGACTTTCTCGATCGCGCTGCGGAACGCTTCCGACAATTCCCGGATCGAATCTCTGGCGTAGGAATCGGCGGAGCATAACAGCAGCACTCCAACAACAATGGGCAATGCGATACGACGGATTGAACTTACGGAACGAAACATGGTTGCTAAAACCTCCAATATGAATGTGCGATGTGATAAAAGTACGATTACTAATTATGGAAGTAACGTAATGGCTTGAAAAAATAGTACCAAAAGTCTAGCCCCTCGATCAGAAACGTCAAACAAACCGTGTGTATGAAGTTGATTCAGGAAAATTGAATTTTACTTTCGGGCTGATGGGTGCTTCCCGTTCCGAATTCGCTTCGGGCGCGAATTCTTCTTCAATCCTTCCTTCAGCACGTCGTCGATCGTGCCGACGAAGGTGAACGACACATCGTTTTTGATTGCTTTGTCGATCTCTTCCAGGTCTTTTTGATTGCGTGTGGGCAGAATCACGTTTTTAATCCCTGCCCGGTGTGCGGCGATCACTTTTTCCTTGACGCCTCCGATGGGGAGCACTTGTCCTGATAGGGTGATTTCACCCGTCATGGCGAGGTCGTTTCGGACAGGCATTCCGGTTGCCGCCGAAGCGAGAGCAACGGCCATCGTGATGCCCGCCGACGGTCCGTCTTTGGGAACCGCTCCAGCTGGAACGTGGAGATGAATCTCGTTTTCGCTGAAGAAATCGCTGGGAATATCCAACTCTTTCGTTCGCGATCGGATCAGCGACAACGCCGCCCGTGCCGATTCCTTCATCACGTCGCCCAGTTTGCCCGTCAGGATGATGCCTTTGTCGCCGCGAATCGGCAGCGCTTCGATGAACAGGATTTCGCCCCCCACCGAGGTCCAAGCCAAACCGGTAGCGACTCCGGGAATCGCGGTGCGCCGTTTCACCTCTTTGGTATAACGTTCCGCTCCAAGAAAGCGGCTTATTAATTCGGGGGTGATTTTCCGTTTTTTCCAACTGCCCCGCGTTTTGCGCACGGCGATTTTCCGGCATATCGACTGAATTTCCCGTTCGAGGTTCCGCACGCCCGCTTCACGGGTATAACCGGCAATCAGAAATTCCAATCCTTTTTTTGAGAAAACGGCGTCCCGGGCAGATAATCCGTTATTTTCGATCGAGCGCGGGATGAGATACGTCATGGCGATCTGTTCTTTTTCGCGGGTCGTATAACCGGCCAGCCGGATTTCCTCCATGCGGTCGCGCAAGGCGGGTTGAATCGGATCGGGTGTGTTGGCGGTGGCAATGAACAGCACTTTGGAGAGATCGATATCCAGTTCAATGTAATGATCGCGGAAAGAGTGGTTCTGTTCGGGATCGAGCACCTCCAGCAAAGCGGATGAGGGATCGCCCCGGAAATCCTGCCCGACCTTGTCGATCTCATCCAGCATAAAGACCGGATTGCTTGTCCCCGACCGTTTGATATGCTGAACGATGGTTCCGGGCAGCGCACCGATGTACGTGCGCCGGTGGCCGCGAATTTCCGCCTCGTCGCGAACCCCGCCGAGCGAAAGGCGGACGAATTCCCGCCCCATCGCCCGCGCGATCGACTGCCCCAGGGATGTTTTCCCGACGCCGGGCGGGCCGATGAAACAGAGAATCGGGCCTTTGATATCCGGATTGAGTTTGCGCACGGCCAGGAATTCAAGAATACGGTCTTTGATGGGTTTCAAGTTGTAATGATCTTCGTTCAGAACCTTCGCTGCTCGTCGAATGTCCAGTTTATCCTGACTTCGTTTCAACCAGGGAAACTCGATCAGCCAATCCAGATAATTGCGTGACATGGGGTATTCCGGGGAGGAAGGCGGCAGGCGGTTCAAGCGTTTCAATTCCTTATCCGCCTTCTCCAGGACGTGGGCGGGGAGGAGTGTTCGATCGATTTTTTCGCGCAATTCCTTGGTTTCGATTTGCTCGTCACCGGTCTCGCCCAATTCTTTGCGAATGGCTTCCATTTGTTCGCGTAGATAGAAATCGCGTTCCGTCTTGCTGATTTTGGTTTGGATTTCATTCTGGATTTTTCCGCCCAGATCGACGATCTGAAGCTCGTGAGTCAATTCCTTAAACGTCAGCCGTAGTTTTTTCTCCAACGATTTCGTTTCGTAGATTTTCTGCATCAGGTGCATATCGGCGCGCGTCACGGTGAGCACCATATAGGCCAGGCGGTGAGGATTTTTCACCGACGATGGCATTCCTTGCAGTTCGTCGGGGATCATGGGTGCTTTTTGGATCAATTCTTCGGCTTTTTCCGTCACCCGCCGGGTCAAAGCCTGGATGTTCGGCGTGCTTTCCAACGGTTCGCGAACGACTTTGACTTTCGCGTAAGGAACCTTATCCGTCACCTTGAAACGTTCGATGCGGATTTTATGAAGCCCCTGGACCACGAGTTGTGTTCCCTGCCCTTCTTCGTGAATCATTCGCAGGATCAACGCGACGGTTCCCGTACGGTAGAGGTAATCGTAGTTGGCTTTATCGGACTTGTCCGGCTCGCGGGAGATCGAGATCGCAGCGAAAATCCGTTCTCCGGTCGACGCGGTTTCAACGGCACGCACGGCGTCGCGGTTTGTCACGGTGATGGGAGCAGTCGCGCCGGGGAACAGCACGGCGTTGTGCAGAGGCACGATGGGCAGCCAATCCGGGATTTTATGTTCTTCACTTTTTCCTGAAATGATGTCAGTCATCGTTGTCGTCACCTTCCAGACCTTTTTTGGAAACACGAATCGTCAGCAGACCGTTACGGTACTGGGCGTCGACCCGATCTTCGTCGATGGGGCCGGGAAGAATAACCGTCTTCTGAAACGGGGCGCTCGGAATTTCCAACTGGTAGTACCGAATCACCTCTTCATCAACGAATTGTTTTCGCTCTCCACTCAGGATTAAACGATTGTCGATGGCTTGAAGTGTCAGCGAATCTTTTTTCAAACCGGCCGCTTCGATCGTTACGACCAGATCGTTCTCCGTTTCGTAGATATCCATATTCGGATTCCACGCGGTTTGAGTTTCCGGAAGGTTCTGATAGTGAAATTCAAAGACGCTTCGGGTCTTCCCGAACGAATCTTCGCTGACGGCTATCTTTTTATGTATTTTACGAACCATCGTTCCGCTGCCACGCTTCACGAATACGGCTTTTGGCAGACGCTCCTTAATTAACATTCCTGCACCTTTTATAATAGCATTATATTTGATTGAATGAATTGATGAATCGCTATTTTCGGGAAGGATCGATAAAACTTTTCATGAAACTTTCATCGATAATCCGCACAGCAATCGTGGCAATCACCGGATTTGGACTGACCGTTCACGCCGGGGAACTTCTTCCTCTCGATCTTCCCTGGGATGACGGGGAGATGTCGATCAACGGCGTGCCGTTTTCGTATGGTTACGACAAGCCAGCTGGGAAAAACGGTTTCATTCGGATCGAGAACGGGCATTTCATCGATGGGGCGGGAAACCGCATCCGGCTGCTGGGTGTCAACAATTCGTTTTCCGGAAATTTCCCCACTCACGAGCAGGCGGGAAAACTGGCGGCGCGTCTGGCCAAGTTCGGGATCAATTGCGTGCGCTTCCATCACACCGACACGAGGCGCGCTCCCGGCGGAATTTGGAAAGCGGGTACACCGGACAAACAAACGCTCGATCCGGAAAACCTGGACCGCCTCGATTATCTCATTTTTCAACTGAAGAAACACGGGATTTACGCCAATATCAACCTGAAAATCGGCCGCGAGGTGACCGATGCGGACGGCTTTACCGACACGGACCGTCTTCCCACTTACGACAAAGGTCCGGATCATTACCATCCCCGGCTGATCGAGCTGCAAAGAAATTACGCCCGCGACCTGCTGACTCACCTCAATCCCTACACGAACTCACGCTATACCGACGACCCCGCCGTCGCCATCATCGAAATCAACAACGAAAGCGGCCTGGTACACACATGGAACGGACACAGACTGGACGATCTACCGGACCATTTTCTCGCTCCGCTTCAAAACGAATGGAACGCTTTCTTGAAAAACAAACACGGCTCGACACAGAATCTTAAAGCGGCTTGGAAACCGGAACAAACCGGTTCGGGAAACGATTTGCTTGAAAACGGATGGAACGGCTGGACGCTTCAACAAACCGGTGAGGGCAAAGGACAAAAAGAGATCGTGCCCGAAGGACCGGAGGGTGAAGACGCGCTCAAACTGACAGCCACCACGTTGGGGCAAGAGACGTGGCACGTTCAAGCCTTCTACCATCCCCTTCAGGTCAAGCAGGGCGCGTTCTACCGTTTTTCGTTCTGGGTAAAATCCATTAAGTCACGCGAATTATCGGTGGGCTTGAAAATGGATCACGATCCCTGGCAATCACTCGACGATTCTCAATCGTTTTTGGTCGATCGGCGCTGGCGGCAGCACGAACTTTCGTTCACGTCATCGCAGGACGATACGCAGGCGCGGCTGGGATTGGAAGGATTGGGCAACATGTTGGGCACGGTGTGGATCGCAAAACCTCAGCTGATCGAAAGTCAGCCCGAAGGACTGCCCGATGGCCAATCCCTGGTTGACGGAAACGTCGCCTGGATTCCACGAAGCGAATACGGCGAGCGAAGCCAACCCGTCAAACAGGACTGGATGACGTTTCTGATCGAACGCGAAACCGATTACTACCGGGACATGGTGAATTATTTAAAAAACGAATTAGGCGTGAAATCCCTCATCGCCGGAACCCAACTGGATTACGGAACGATCACGTCTCAGATGGAAAACGATTTCATCGACAACCACGCCTATTTCCATCATCCCCGCTTTCCCGGCGTGTCGTGGGATTCGGAAAACTGGCTCATCGAAAACGTCTCCATCACCGCCGAAAGCGGCAACGCGCTCGAAGACTTGATGCTGGAACGTATCGAGGGGCGGGCGTACACCGTCAGCGAATACAACCATCCCGCTCCCAACACGTATTCGACCGAAGGGCTTCCGCTCATCGCCGCTTATGGGGCGTTCCAGGACTGGGATGGAATTTTTATCTATTCCTACAGCCATACGAACGATTACGGTGAACGGTCGATCAATAATTTCTTTGACGTGATCGGCCATTCACCCAAGATGCTGACGTTTCCCGCCGCCGCAAATCTATTCGTGCGGGGCGATGTCTCAACCGCGCGGAAAACCATCTCCGCCGTGATGACACGCGAGCAGTACAACGCCATTCTGACCGAGCAGAACGGAAATCCACGGCTGAAACCCCTGCGGCATCTGGGCGTCGAGCGGTCGGCTCCCTACAAATATCGGACTTCGCTTCGATTCGGAGACGGTCTCGATCCGGTGGAGATTCCCTGGGTGCGTCCGTCACGAGTGAATATGACCTCGGACACCGGCGAATTGGTTTGGAACCAGCTCCCGGCGGACAAAGCGCACGTTCTGATTCGCACTCCAAAAACCAAGGGATTCATCGGATTCGTCGAGGAGGAAACGTATGATCTGGGGCACGGGGTGACGCTGGAAATCGGCGAAACGATACAGGGATGGGCCAACGTGCTGCTGACTCATATCGCATCGACGGACAAGGGGCATTCCTGGCTGCTTACCGCCACCGGCTATCACGAAAACTCCGGTATGGTCTGGAAAAGCGATGCGAAAAACTCGGTAGGCCGCAATTGGGGAGACGGCCCGCCCCTGGCCGAAGCCATCCCACTACGTTTGACGTTCTCCGAACCGGAAAGCGAAGAGCCATCCCCCATCATCGATCGAACAAACGCCCAACTCACCCCCTTGGATCGAAAAAGCAACGGCCTGGCCCCGCTCGACAATAGAGTATCCGCCACCAATAACCGCCTAACTGTCGATCTGCTGGAATCCCCGCCCGCCCTCTGGTACGAAATCCGCTTTCCCAACGATGTCTGCGTTAAAAACGGCGAACAGTATTAAGGATAAGTCATCAATTGATGGATGGATTTTTGGTTAGATCGTTTTGTTATTCATTTTTACTTTTTTGATCCAGCTCCTTAACGGACTGTGACCATAAAGAGTTTTCTTTGGATATTATGTTTTCCACTCGCTGCACTAAGCGTTGAAAGCAATCATTTTTATTATAGGGTTTAGTACGTGTGCAGTATAAGAATTTTTCATGTTTTAATTACTCAGCCGTTGTACGGTATTGAATCCAGTTTTCATGATATTTACATAATGCACTCGAAGCGGCAGCGACAGCAATTAACATACCTAATCCACCTATGATCCATGGAGAATATTGAACCATTTCTCCCATGTCGGATAGAAATGGTATGAGGGAAGCAGCTACGATTTCTGTCAGCCGAATACCCTTAAACCACTTTTGGTTGTACATGCTCTTTCGATCGTACCATTTAAGCTGATCGTCAAGCCGTTTCTTTAAATACTCTTTTTCATTCATTACTGTTTCCTCATTTCCTGAATAATACTCATACGCTTCCAAGCGATCAATTAAGAATACTACTCATTATAAACATTCAGGGATAAATCCTGACATTAAAATGATGCGTTGAAAACAATGTTGGGCTAGGATACTTGAATTTTTCCTACTTTTCAACACATTTTTATACGGCCTGTTCGGAGAGAAAGATGGAGTTTCGTAAGATGGCTAACGCTTTTCAATCCATCATTTTGAATTGTCCTAATGTGGCGGGATTGTCTTGGGCGATGAACATCCATATCTCATCGCCGTCGATTCGTGAGGGTTCTGATCCATTATTTTGGAATTGTGAGAGTCCTTATCGGTGGGTTGAAAAGCAAGACCTACCCTACTTGGCTTAAGAAGGAAATCTACTCTAAAAGCCGGTTTCCCGAATCGCTTCAATAAAATTGATAATGGGCGCTTCATCGCTCGTTGGATTCGCTCGTTTGGGAATCAATTCAATCTTCAGCACATCACTGACTTCAATCCTCTCGAACTCCTTAATGACGGCTTGACCCGTTCCGCCGGCCGCTTTATAAATATCAAAATCTTTCCACACGATTTGGTCTTGAATTTTGACATCAAAGATACGCTGACCGGGATTGTCTTGCTTAAGCGCGGAAAAACCAAGCCGAACTAAGTACGTTTGCTTATTCTTGTTCGAACCAGCCTCAAGCAAAGGTAGTTCGCATTTCAACAGTCCGATACATCCAGAAGAGAACAACCAGGGCTTATTCGTTTTTTCCATTGGCATATTTCTATGATTGCGCCCGAAATAGTCCATGCCCTGTAGAAATTCCACGTGGAGATCGAACTTGATTCCATAGTCACCAAAACGATCCGCCCAAATTGGATTGGGTCTTGGGTAGCCTAACCAAAAATCGCCTCGTTCATCCTTCATATCTCCGGGCGCACCCAGGTTAATTCCCAGACGTTTTACGGGCGTTGTCTCACCCCGTGCCAGGCATACGGTCCAATTGCTTGAACTTTTACTGGGTTTGTGAACCAGCGCCACCGAGCTTCGCAGTGGATACGAGCAGGTGCATCCTGAACTTGATTCAGGGATCAATACCAAACCGTCCGCAGTAATGATATTAAGCCAACAGCCCACGCGAAGACCTCCGAACAAGCTGTAACCACTCTCTTTCGATAAATCATACATGGCCGTCGAATTCGATCGCCAGAAGATAAAGTTTTTGGATGCGGAGATTACCCCACATCCCTTGCCCCGGTGGATTTCCCAAGGAGACGGTTTTCCGGTAATGGGATGGGCGATCATCTTCTTCTCTCCAGTGCGGAGGCTGCATGCGTTCGGTTCGACGACGAGAACCTTGTCCGTAACGACAGGACGCCTCCTGTAATTCAGGGGACGCGACCAAATCAGATCACCGTTTTCCGCATCGAGAGCGGTAATCCGGCGCCACTTCAAAAGCCCTTTGTTGTACAAAGACGTATCATGATTGCTATACTGTCCGAAGAATAGTACCAGCCCATCTCGATAGGCCGACCCCATGCGAAAACCTCCACAACCGGAAAGATCGAGAGGCTTTTCCCATCGTTTTTCCCCCGTGGTTGCATCAAGCGCAATCAGAAGCCGAACGTCCGCTTCTTCGGGTTGCAGATCGACTCCGAGTTCTTCGTCCACCTCATACAACTTATCGTCAATCGCTCCACGTCTGGCTCGAAGCGCTTGCTGACGTTGTTCATCCG
>CAZSIZ010000233.1:0-9981 GCA_964606645.1 uncultured bacterium | reverse complement strand
CTCACTCAGTTGATGCCGGTCGAACCGCTGCATGGCACGTTCTGGCGTCCCGATCTCTCGTTCGATGCCAAGCGCGTGCTCGTCTCCTTCCATCCCGCCAACGAAAAAAACTACCACCTCTATGAAATCAACATCGACGGCTCCGGTTTGCGGCAGATCACGGAAGGGATTTATGACGACGTGGATCCCATTTATCTTCCTGATGACAAGCATATTCTCTTCCCTAGCACACGAGGGCATAATTACGTTCGCTGCATGCCGCCCACGAATTCATTTACCCTGACTCGGTGCGGCCTCGACGGCAAAAACATGTATCTCATCTCCCGCAACAACGAACCCGACTATTTTTTTTTTTTTGTTTAGGAGTGCAGGGTGATCTACACGCGCTGGGAATATACCGATAAGCCCCTCTGGCGCGCTCAATCGCTCTGGACCATGCGTCCCGATGGAACTCAGGCCGCCACCTTCTGGGGCAATCAAACGGTTTGGCCGGACTTGCTTAAAGATGCCCGGCAGATACCGGGCAGCGACAGGGTCATGTTCACCGGATCGGCTCATCACAACTGGTTTTCCGGCAGTATCGGCATTATTGACACCCGCAAAGGATTTAATTTCCCGCACGGTCTCACCAAGGTCACCGCAGAGTTGGAATGGCCTGAATCGGGCAATGGCCCCATCGATCCGATTGAGTCGGAACGGTATCACACGAGTGGCAACTACCGCGCCTATCAGTCTCCGTATCCACTCAGCGAAACCGATTTCCTGGTTTCCGCTGACCGGGAGGGAAAATTTATCCTCTATCTGATGGATACGGACGGAAACAAGGAACTGATCTACGAGGGAACGCACAATATATTACACGCAATGCCCGTGAAACCTCGTCACAAGCCGCCCGTGATTCCGACGATGGTGCAATGGCCCACCATGGCCGAACGGCATAATCCCTCCGGTGGTGTCATCTACAGCAATAATGTCTACCAGAACGCGCCACCCCAGTTGAGGGACAAGGCAAGGTATCTTCGCATTTTGACGATGGATGCAAAGACCTACAGTTATTGGTACAAACGGCCCTATGCTTCAACCGGTCCGGTTGTGTCGATGGTCTCCTCCGAGGGAGTCAAACGCATTCTTGGAACCGTTCCCATCGAGCGGGATGGCTCAGTCTCTTTCGAGGCGCCTTCCGGTAAGTCCCTCTATTTCCAACTGCTCGACGAGAACTACCTAGCCCTTCAGACCATGCGGTCGATCACAGGCGTGATGCCGGGTGAGACTCGAGGCTGCCTGGGGTGCCATGAGATGCACAGCTACGCTCCAATTGCTGACGTCAATCCAGCGATGGCAATTTTCCGCACCCCTTCACCAATCATGCCTCCGCCCTGGGGTGACGAATCCATCAGTTATATGCGGTTCGTGCAGCCGATCCTGGATAAACATTGCGGTGAATGCCATCAAGGCAACGGCAAAGCGAAGGAAACGCTCGACCTGACGTTTCGAGGGGATGGTCTCTTCAAGGAACCTTACGTGCTGCTTCTCGGTAATCCGACCTGGGGCGCGCCGTATCATCCACCGAAAAATCCACCGGCGGGATTCGGCATCGCCGACACTATTCTTGTGGAAGCCTTTGGCACGCTCGATCCTGAAGCGTATGTGACACCCGAACCGATGACAAAACTTTCATACCGCAGCCGTCTGGTCGAGATAGCTTCGAGCGGACAGCATCATGGTGTCCAAGTTGACGATGTCAGCCTGCGAAGGTTGATCGCGTGGATCGATGCCATGGGACCATACCGCGGCGATGAGGAAGTCAGAGCGATTGAAGATCCTCAGTTTCAGGGAATCGACTGGTTGTCCATACGACCTCAAATCAAGAACGCGCCTATCGTCGTTCGGCCCGGGCCTATCGAAAACGGCCCATAATTGCATGCCCGTCGAAAATGAATTCGGGATTCCATACATTGAACACTTGCATTCCTCTTTTACAGTACGTTCAGTGGTTTAAGTTCCTTATCAGGAAAATTGAACGCAAAACGGTCACAAACTCAAATATCAGAGGCCCAATCCCCTCTCCCTCTGGGAGAGGTTAGGGTGAGGGTGGCAATGCAAATGGTTTATCAATCATACGAAAATTATTACTGTATTTTCACCCGACACTTACTCAGATTTAACCAGGCCGTCTCTGCATTTGAATCGTAAAAATGTGTAACCGTGTGGTAACCTCGCTGCATTTGCTGCCATAACAATATGACGACCAATATTCGATAAACGATTCCAGCTAATAAAGACCTTTCGATCGATAAACATTCTAATTAACTTTTGGGGTAATAGTCAATGATTCAGGATGACTCTTACCACAACTGGTAGTGAGATCGCGTAATCCGTTCCGTTTGCCAAGACATCATAACTCATGTAATCTCAATGAGGATAGAATTATTCGGGGGTACAACCATTAAAAAACGCAATTTAACCCAATCCAGCATCATTCAGGAAGCCAATAATAGGGGCCTCCTATATTTCTATTCACATCCTGCAAGACCGGTGGCAATATTGAGGAATGCAGGAGATTCGTGGTATAAAAGTGGCGAGATTCGGATGTAAAAACGAAGTACTTATTAACTGATGTTACGCACGAGAATCGAAACGTATCACAAGTCGACTAAATCGAATACGGGATTGGAACGATCCCCCACGAGAATCGTGAAACACAGTCACATGATGGAACTATCTTCACGAAGATTGCTGCTTTGACGTCAGAGATTTTCCACACCACCAAATCCCAACGAACACCCAAGTGACGGTGAACAGAATCTTGCCGACTGTATCGTTTGCCAGAACCAGTCCTGAAGCGCAGATTATTGCAATAATAAAGGCGATAACAGCCATAACCAAACAGTATTTCGGAGAATATTTCAATGCAAACATAATCAAGATTCCTGATTGAACTATCCGACTATTCATTTATACGTGGGAAAGGCTAGCCAGGTTCCCCAGCGAATCTAAATATGCTGATTTACGATCGACGTCTATTCCTTCCACCATTCCGCGCGTGCTTCTTTTTCGGAGATAAAGTGGTGGTAGCGCCCCATCCAATAGGCCGTGAGATAACCGATCCCGCCGATTTCCGAACGGATCGCGCCATTGCCGTTGAGGATGAGGGGAGTATCGTTCCACGTTTCACCCCCATCGCGGCTGACGTACATACCCGCCGGTGTTCCGACGGCGATCGTATCGGAATGCCGGGGCGTCCATATCGAATGTACGCGGGGGATGTCTAATCCCTGATTACTTTTGATCCAAGTTTTACCGGCGTCGTGGGTGATCGCAACGCCATCGTTTAAGATACCATACCATGTATCGGGATCGCTTCGAGCGACTCGAATGTCCTGAATTCGGAACGCGCTCATCAGGCCGAACATCTCTTGGAGTTGATCGCGGGAAATTTTGTTGTTCTTCCCTGTCCCTGTTGACCATTCGTAAAGGGGAGTCAACTCACGAAGGATCGGCATCCACGTATTCCCTTCATCCTCACTGACGCTGATCCAAGGACCCGTATAACTCCTCTGCCTGATTTCCACTGCGCGGAATAGACGCCCCTGGGAATCGGTGCGGAGCCAAAGCGGTTCGCCTCCGACCGGATCGACATCACCAAATCCGCGTGTGCGGGAGGCCTGGGGATGCGCGTGCCATTCCGAGTCGTTTTCATCCATCGAATAAAAAGCGTGGCGGGTCAGCATATATAAATTGTTGCGCTTCTTGCTGAAAGCAATGGCAAAAACGGCTTTCACGGAAGGAACCGGTCCACCGATGGAGCGCCAAACCGTTCCCATATCCCGCTCGCCCATTTCGGCGCTTTTGAAGATTCCGCCAGTTCCTACCGCATAAAGAACATGGGTGCTGCCGGGGGAAAATTGAATGGACCGGGCGGAATGAGAACTGACCCGGCGCCAACTCTTTCCTTGATCCATCGTGCGGTAAACGCCGGAATCCGTCGCGGCAAACGCGATCCAGGGATAGTCAGGAGAAAAAAGAAAATCATTCACGCGGGGCAAACCGCTCATCGAATGCCAGGTTTCACCGCGTGTATTGCTGTAAAAAGTTTGTCCCGATGTGTCGGCCGCGAACTGGACGTAAGGATCGTGGGGAGAGAGTTCGTAAACCGAGACGATACGGCTCGTCCAGCCATCCAGGCGGTAGGGACTCCCCTTCCATTCGTATTCGTTATCCGACGCGCGCTGATAAACCGGCAGCGGGTGGAGGGCTTCTTTGGTGCCGCCGCGGTCGTGAAACTCGATGTCCGTTCGGATGCCGTTCAATTGAGGCTGAAAGACACGGCAGGTGGGGTGGGTTTGCAGGTTCCATAACGAACCTTCCGGGTCGCCGGATTCATCCCCCAACACCGCCCGATAAACGTAGTTGAACCAGGACATCTTGTCGTCTTTGTGCAGGGTCCAAGAATCCTTCACGCATTTTCGATAGAAGTCGAGCAGTACCGGATCTTCTTCAAGCATATTGAGGAGATAGAGATCGCCGAGCAGGTGATCCGTATCGTCGTAATTCGTGCGTGGTTCTCCCATGATGCTGGCTTTCGTTTTTTCCGGATCGTGGAGTCCAAGCCGTTTGGTCCATTGCCGGTACAGCCGTTCGACTTTTTTATTTCCCGTGATTTTGTAGGCGATTTTCAAGCCGCACAGCGCCATCACCGAGCCGCCGGACGGACGGTCGTCACCCCCCATTCCCCGCCAGCCCCCGATCAGCACCGTGCTCTCGCGTTTACCGTCGGCGTGCATAACGACCATGTCGTTTTCCAAATGCGCCCAGTTCGACATGTCTTCGACGATTTCCCGAATGGCTTTTTTTTGACGTTTGTCGGCGGCGACGAAATAGTAAATGCCCAGCCCACGGAAAACGTGATCGTAATTATGATGGCTGGGACCGCCACGGTAGCGTAAATGGGAATACTCGCCCGCGCCCTGCGCCCATAGATCGCGTGTATCCGCTCCCGCGCGTTCTTCGTAAGAAAGACCGTGCCCCAGGGCGACGCCGCGCGCGAGGTAACCGGGTTGACCGCTGACTCGTGTCAGAATGCGGAGCGATTGAATCACTTCGTAGGCCCGTTCGTACGCTGCTCGATATTCCTCGCTCTCCGTTCCAAACCGTTCGCGTAAGAACGCGGTGCGGAAGGCTTGTGAGGTGAGATAACAGCCGGTCCACGAGCTGGTGTGGGCGATGTTCGATAGACCGGTCGTTCCATGATCGACGACCCATCCCGGTGGAAGTTCACCTGTTTTGACGATTGTTTTCCAGGCGCCTTCTTGAGAACCGGCGTAATGTTTCGGGGGAAGAAGGCGCACGGATGAAGGAAACGATCCGAGAATATTGTGCCGTTCGGCAGTAATCTTTTCGATAATGACCGCCTTTTGATGAAGCGATTTCTTCCAACTGTCGTGATCGCGATTCGCTTGGGCGATACTGGAAATCAGGATCAGGAAAGCCAAGATGGTTAAACTTGTTTTGTTCATTTCGGGTGACCTCTTTTCGATATTTTAGTATTTGTCTATAACCGAGAATAAACGGCTAGTTATTGCCTGCGTGAGTCATGGATGTATCGAGCATTTTCTCCTTGATGAGAGCGCACATACATACGTAATGGTTTACCTCTATCGTGTTCCTCTCTGACCGATCGATCAAGTCCCTGTACATCGCGTCGCACCGGCAGGAGGACATGGTGTTTTGCAGGGTGAGGGTGGCGATGCAAAAGCGTATCGATTATTCGATGACTTTTTTTTAGCCCACACGACGAAACTGAGATCGGATTCATCCGGGAGGCGGTACAAACTGGATTGATTCAATAGTCTTAAATCGAGAGATGATGAATGTCGCTATCCGTTGACTTCAACAGGACAAAATGCTTTTTTGAAATATAACGTATTTGTTAATTCTAAGTATTTACTATAGAGGAAGGATTATCGTTATGAAGAAATCATCCGGGAGACGCAAAGTCGGTGATGGCGGCAAATCGCTGGCAACCCGTTCGATTCATGCGGGTGAATCCCATTACAAGTATGCGGATTCAATTACCACACCCATCGTTCAGAGTTCGACCTTTACGTTCAGGGGCAGTCAGGGAATTATCGATTATACCCAAAAAGGGAAACCGCATTACGAGTACGGCCGGTATGGGAATCCCACCGCTCAAATCGCGGAACGACGTCTGGCCGACTTGGAAGGCGCGGAAGATGGCGTCGTCTTTTCCACGGGAATGAGCGCCATCACCACGACGATTCTGTCGTTGGTCAAGGCAGGCGATCATATTGTCTTCACGGACGATAGTTATAAAAAAACGCTCGAATTTTGCAGGGTTCAACTCAAAAATTGGGGAATCGATTGTACGGTCGTTCCGTTTGGGGATTATCAAGTTCTCGATAAAGCGATCAAGAAGAATACCCGTTTCATTTTTTCCGAATCGCCCACGAATCCATATTTAAACGTATTCGATCTGGTCAAGCTCAAGGAGATCGCGGCCAAGCATGGTGTGCTCACGTTGATCGACAGCACGTTCAGCACGCCGTTCAATCAGCGTCCGTTGGAATTCGGAATCGATCTCGTTCTACAAAGCGGCACCAAGTATCTGGCCGGACATAACGACGTCCTGGCGGGGGCCGTGCTGGGTCGGAAAGAGCTGATCGATCCCATCCGGGATTTCCATAAGACGATGGGAGGGGTGATCGATCCCCATTGCTGTTACCTCCTGATTCGAGGTCTGAAAACCTTTCCCTTGCGGGTGGCGAAGCAGAACGAGTCCACGTTGAAGATCGCCCAGTTTCTGGAAAGCCATCCCCGCGTTAAACGAGTCTACTATCCGTTTCTCGAAAGTCATCCGCATCATAAGATCGCCAAAGAACAGATGGATGGTGGCGGTGGGGTGGTCTCTTTTGAAATCAAAGGCACGCTCAAAACGGCGAAGCGGTTTTTGGACGCCTTGGAATTCTGTTATATCGGGCCGAGTCTGGGCGGTGTCGAAACACTGATCACGCATCCCGCCCTGGTCAGTTACTACGATTATACAAGAAAAGAACGTTACGAACTGGGGATCGGTGACACCCTCTTCCGGCTCGCCGTCGGAATCGAGGATGTGGAAGACCTGATTGAGGATTTAGAGCGCGGGTTGAGTCAAAAGTAATCGCGCGGAATTGTGATGAAACGAAATGGGGCGGCCATTGGACCGCCCCGTTTTCGTTCAATCGAGTTTTATCGTTTCGTCTTAGAACAAGGACCAGTCATTCACGGGAACGCCTGCTGCGCGTGAAAGCCGAATGTTGTCCATATACAGAGGTTGGCCTTCCACGCCGCCGCCGTTCGTTCCAAACCGGATGAAGATGGAGCCATTTTCAGCGGCATAGACCGGAGAAATGAGATCGTCTTTCAGGGTTTGAAACGCGAATCCGTCCGTGCCTTCCACTGGGCCGTATTGCTGAACGTAGGTCGTCCATTTTCCCGTGGCCGTGGCGGTGTAGGAGCCGTTGACCAGGGTCATGTCGTCGGTCTGTAAAACTCCTGCATCATCGTATTCCACAACGGCGTTTCCGTTTTCATCGATGGGGGTGGTGTCGATCATGAAGCCGAAATTCCCCCAACTTCCCGATCCATCGAAAAAGAGATCGAAATGAATCCGGTCGTATTGTTCGAATTCGGGAATGGAGGTGATATCCAATTGGAAACGGTCGTAGTCGGCATTCAAAACGAAATACAGATAGCCGTCTCCTTCGGTCGGGTCCGCGTTTCCGGTGGATTGAATGCCGCCTTCAAGCCCCTCGGTGAATGTGAGGTTTTCCAGATCGGCGTCGGAGTTGAAACCGTTCAGCAGGAAATATTCCCGTTCGGGTGCTGCTTTTTTCACACGGGCGTTGATGTCGTCCATATAAATAGTGCCCGCGAAATCTTCAGGGAATCCGCCCATCGCCGCCGGATTGAGGAAGGAACCCCAACCGTTGACTGCCGTGAAAGCAGCTGCCGTTTCTTCAGGATACCACCACGCCAGTTTCTTCCAGGTTCCAAGGTCTTCTTCCGCATAACCCCGGTATCCAAGGTTCGCGCCTCCAAATTCAAAATTCATTTGGAAGATGTTGTCGGCATAAACCCACAGGCTGATCTCGTCCGTGTTGGACATATCGATGGTTCCATTGTCACCCACTTCGGCGGGGAATGCCCACTGCGAAAAAGACCAGCCTCCCGTCCCTCCGTAGATGATCATGATAAGTGCAAAATCACCGCCGTGGTGGGGTTCTTCAGCGAAACTGAAGCCGGTCTCGTAGTCCCATCCCGCGCTGATGGACGGCGGTTCCTGCTCTTCGAAATCCATGATCTTGATATACTCGTCCTGGGCGTATCCAACGCCCATTGCCAGCCCGAAAACCAGCAGGGTTAAAATTGTTTTTCGCATTGAGTCATACCTCCTGAAAATGATTTTCCGCCAATTCCGATGGAATGGCTGATGGTCTATTTTATCGTGGATTCAAGATCGTATAAGGGAAGAAACGCTTTACAGACAGAATGCTCAATCGTCATTCTTCCCCCATAGAGTATGTATCTGTTATTCCAACTTGAACTGAATGAATTTATCGAATAGTGGTGTTTGCTTGTATTCCTGATTCGGGAAATGGGAATTATCATCTTTCTTATCGCGGGATTGGAGCAGCCCGAAATGTTCGAGCGGATAGATAATTCGGGTTGAGGTCTGGTATTTTGGATAATCCCCAAATCCATAGGGAAGGGCTTCTTCATAAGCGGCGGGAAGAAGAATTAATTCCGCGTCGTTCTCGACCGAACGCCAGTTTTTTAAGTGCTTTCGAACCATATAAAAGCTGTACGCGATCGTTTGCTGAAGTACTTCGTTTTCAGGGGAACGATCTAAGTAGGCCAGGTCGAATTTGAGGTAATGGGTTTTGAAAAGCAGGAGGAAAAGTTCGCCTGCTTTCTCTTCTTTGAGGTATTGTTTTCCTTTGCGCGTCAGGGAGAACTCGTTTTTTCGTCGTTTAAGGAGTCCAGCCAGTTCGCTCAGGACTCGCACGATGTGTAAGGGCTGCACATCTCTTTCATTGATGACTTTGTTATATCTGTGTAAATCTCCGACGAAGCCTTCCTTGAACGAAAGGGCTTCCACCATGCGGTTCACGAATTTTCTGTTGAGATTATTTGACGATGTCGCTTTGACTTTCGTTTCGTCTTCAATCGCGGCCAGCATCGTCCGGGCATTCACGAGGTGTTTTGATTGGTCGAGATCTTTTAATGTGAGTCCGGGATTGAAACGGATCGTTCCGTTCGGATCGTTCCAGTCGCAATAGATCAGGTTGGCGACTTGTTCAGGAGAAAGTCCGCCCATATCCGTTTGAGGCTGCTGGTTGAACTCGTTCATAAGTTCGGCTATAGCAGCGTTTAATTCATCGAGATTGTTTGTCTGGCCGCTTTGAATGACGGTCTTGAGACGTTGCGCCACCTCTGGAGGAAAGTGGGAGAGGAATTCATCAATGGATTCCTGCGGATCGTACCCGCCATCGCAGTCCTTGAAAATAGCATGGATCTTCTCTAGCACCTGTTCCCACAGATTCTGCTTGGTTTCGTCCTTGCAGCGATCGTCTTCTATGGCAGCGGCTTCGAATAAATCTTCTAAATCATACAAGGGAAGATAGACAACAAGCCCATCCCCTTTCACTTCGGCGAACGCAAGTTGATTTTTGATTTCTTCCGTTAGATTCGCTTCGGCCAGGATGAGTTTTCGTTCTTCGTTGGATAAGAATAGAGGCACTCTGAAATCAGGTTCATCCCTGTTTTTTCGCATCATAAACTCTCCTATTAAAATGAATCCATTCCAATCCTAAAAATATCACTTCTATTTCCTTTTGAATAGGTTGTCTTGAAACTAAAACTCAGGACATTGAAGTGTACCCCATTGTCAAGACAAATTTTCACCTATTTTAAGGTAGGTTA
>CAZSIZ010000232.1:0-10000 GCA_964606645.1 uncultured bacterium | reverse complement strand
GAAACATAATCAGCGCGGCCAAACTGCGAATAAAATACAAGATCACCAGTTTCGAGTGAGGCCGTTCCAGGGCGTATATCTTACGTTCTAGTTGTGCATCCATAATTCCTCGAAATGATTCTAATTTAATCCAAATCGTTACTCATCGGAGAGACGAAACCGCATCCCCGATTCCCGCTCGATGAGTCCTTTCAATTCCAAAAGCCCCAACGCAGACGAAACCCGCGCGGCAGGCCATTGCAGATCGCGGCAAACCGCATCGATATGTTTCAATTCTCCTGTAAGCGACTGGTATACGACCGTCTCGTCTTCATTCATCGGCGGCAAAACTTTTTCTTTTGGGGGAGCCGGTTGCTGGACGACCTCAGGAGGAAGCGATGCCGTATTATACTTTTTGATATCTTCATGACTCGGCCCTTTTCCTGGAGGCCCCAAATCCACGCGGGGAATTTTCCCTTCCAACTCGTTTCGATAAAAAGTGATCTTGTCTTCCAGCTCGTTCAGGATATCTTCTGAAGAGGTGATCAGTTTCGCCCGGGATTCCTTAATTAATTTATTCGTGCCCGGTGAATCTTCCCGCTCAACCCCACTGGGCAAGGCAAAAATCTCCCGGCCTTGTTCGAGGGCGTAATTGGCCGTGATCAGCGCGCCACTGCGTGACGGCGCCTCCACAATCAACACACCGAGCGACAATCCACTGATTATTCGATTCCGGGGAGGAAAGTTACGGCCTTGGGGACTGACGTCGTAAAACAGTTCGGTAATCATCGCTCCGCGTTTGACGATCTGATCGGCGAGATTTTTATGCTCGCGGGGGTAGACGTATTTAAGGCCATTCCCCATAACCGCCAGCGTACGCCCGTGCGAGCAACGTAGAGCACCTTTATGTGCGGAAGCGTCAATACCCCACGCCAATCCGCTTACGATAGTGATCCCTGCTTCGGCCAATTCACAAGCGATTTTATTGGCCATTCGTTTCGCGCTATCCGTCGCCCGCCTCGACCCCACGATCCCTATCGCCAATAAGTCTTCCTGTTTTATTTTTCCTTTAACGTGAAGAAACGCTGGGTATGCAGGGATATGTCGAAGCACTGGAGGGTAATCATCATCGGAATAAAGAATCATCGATACACCGTTCTTCTCCGCCCAGTTGAATTCCGATTCGATCGCTTCATCGAATTTCCCCTTGGCCGCTTCTTCAACGGCTCGGCCGATATCCTTATTAAATCCGGGAACCGTCGCAATCGCATCGGGCGACGCATGAAGGGCTTTCTCGATCGAACCAAATTGATTCTCCAATTTAATCGCCCTCGAACTCCCCATGAATTTGGCCCGCAAAATGGCCAACCAGGGATGCAATTTTTCACGGTCTAATTTCATTTTCTCCCTCCAATTCGTCTCCACTCATCATAGGATTCCATATAGTAACGGACAAGCAGGATAGTGTGCATAGTTTTCTCCGAAAATCTTGCTATCCCGAACGTATAAGTCTGGAAACCTTGAATAATGCGATCTTCACAGCAATAATAAAAGACTGTCCGTTTTGAGTTTGATAATTCCATAACCTCATAACAGACAACATCTTACTGCATAAGCAGTATCTAAGGAGCTATCCTTGTGACAACAGTTAGCATGAAACAACTCCTGGAATCCGGCGTCCATTTCGGCCACCAAACCCGACGATGGAATCCGAAAATGGCCAAATACATCTTTGGCCAGCGCAACGGTATCTACATCATCGATTTGAAGAAGACCGTGCGTTTACTCAAAGAAGCCTGCCGATTCGTACGCGATATCGCGGCGGATGGCGGAGACGTGATTTTTGTCGGAACGAAAAAACAGGCTCAAGACACCGTCAAAGAAGAAGCGAAACGTTGCAATCAGTACTACGTCAACAACCGATGGCTAGGCGGAATGATGACGAACTACGGAACCCTCCGGCGAAGCGTTCAAAAACTGAAAGACTTAGAGACCGCCCTCGCGGATGAGAACCTTCATCAGCATCGGACAAAAAAAGAACGCCTCACTATGTCCAGACAGAAGGACAAATTAAACAAAAACCTTGCCGGTATTAAAGATATGAACGGCTTACCGGCCGCGATCTTTATCACCGACACACGTAAAGATCTAATTGCCGTCCGTGAAGCAAAACGGTTAGGTATTCCAGTGATCGCTATTGTAGACACAAACTGCGATCCAGACGATATCGATTACGTGATTCCCGGAAACGACGACGCCATTCGGGCCGTCCGGTTGATTACCTCGCGTATCGCCGACTCGGTACTTGAAGGTAAAATGTCAGCATCTGAAGGTGCCTCTGAAGAAAATGAAGCCGGTCCAGCCGAAAACGCGGCTCCACCTGCCGAAACCGCACCTGCTCCAAGTCCTGGTGAAGCGCAGGCTTCCGAAAAACCCGCACCCGAATCTCCTGCTCCCGAGGTTGTTTCTACTGAACCGGATACCCCACCAGCAACCCCTGAAACGGAAACGGAATCGACGACAACGATAGAATCTTAAGAAAAGGAAAGAATTGAATGAGCACCATATCCGCTAAATTAGTCAAAGAACTTCGAGATAAAACCGGCGCTGGAATGATGGACTGCAAAAAAGCGCTAAAAGAAACGGATGGCAACGTTGAAAACGCCGTTAAATACCTTCGCGAAAAAGGAATCGCCGACGCATCGAAAAGGTCGGGGCGGGTCACTTCCGAAGGTTTGGTCTATTCCTATATCCACCCAGGGAATAAAATCGGTGTCTTGGTCGAGATTAATTGCGAAACCGACTTCGTCGCTCGGACGGATAAATTCCAAGAATTCGTCAAAGACATCGCTATGCACATCGCCGCATCCAGTCCCCGTTGTATTTCACGGGAGGGTGTTTCATCCGAAATGATTGAAGACGAACGCGAGGTGTTGACCAATCAAGCCAAGGAATCCGGCAAACCGGATAACGTGATAGAAAAAATGGTTGAAGGCCGTTTACAGAAATTCTACTCTCAGATTTGTCTGCTCGAACAACCATTTATCAAAGAAATGAATAGTTCCGTCGAAGACCTTTTGAAAGAAACCATAGGCGCGATCGGCGAAAACATCATCATCCGCCGATTTGTCCGCTATCAATTAGGGGAAGAAGTTTAATCGTTCTCCCTCTACAAAGCCAAATGTGATACAATAGGAAATGAATAAATCTTTCGAGCGGGAAAAGACCTCATACCGGCTTTTCCCGCTTGATGATAAATTATCGAACCTCAAGGATCTATACCCATGCCGAAAAAGCGTCGGGTCCTCCTGAAAATCAGCGGAGAAGCCCTTGCGGGTGAACAAGGGCATGGTATCCATTTTCCTACCCTAGAAAAAGTTTCCCATGAAATCGCCGCCGCACACGAGACCGGAGTTGAACTTGCGATTGTCGTTGGTGGAGGCAATATCTGGCGGGGTGGCGAATCAGTCGTATCCTACATCGAAGAACCAACCGCACACTATATGGGGATGATGGCGACCACAATCAACGCTATGGCATTTCAAGGCGCACTGGAAAAAGCCGGAGCCGATACACGCGTGCAAACCGCCATCCGTATGGAGGAAATCGCCGAACCGTACATCCGCCGTCGCGCCGTACGGCATATCGAGAAAGGCCGGGTCGTGATCTTTGCCGGAGGAACCGGCAATCCTTATTTCACAACCGACACCGCCGCTGCTCTTCGAGCCATTGAAATCGAAGCGGAGATGGTTTATAAAGCCACGAAGGTGGATGGTGTCTACTCGGCCGATCCTATAGAAAATCCAAACGCCGAACGCTATTCCGAACTGACCTATCAAGAAGTACTTAACAAACGTCTGCGAGTGATGGATTCCACTGCGATTTCTCTATGTATGGAGAATAACCTCCCCATCGCGGTTTTCGACATGACCCAACCCGGAGCCATCACTGCCGCTTTGAAAGGGGAGAAGGTCGGGACGATCGTGAGAGAAACCTCTGGAGAGACGGTGAAATAATGCTAGAAGATGAATTCCTGCAAGAAGCCGAACTGGAAATGGAAGACGCACTTGAATGGACTCGGGGACAACTCGCACAACTACGCACCGGACGTGCCACCCCGGCGTTGCTCGATGGAATTACGGTCGAAGCTTATGGAACGAAATCTCCGATCAAACAAATGGCGAACATCAGCATTCCCGAAGCCCGTTTGATCGTTATTCAACCGTGGGATAAAAGCGTCTTGCCGGAAATCGAGAAAGCCATTTTAAAATCGGATTTAGGTATTCCACCCAACAACGATGGCAAACTCATCCGCCTTAGTATCCCCCCACTAACGGAAGAAAGGCGGAAAGAACTCGTCAAACATTCTAAAAAGGTTGGCGAAGAGGGAAAAGTCAAAATCCGCCACCACCGGCGCGATAGTATCGAATCCCTTAAAAAAGCGGGGAAGGCGGGGGAAGTTCCCGAAGATAAATCCAAACATCTCCAAGACGAAGTTCAAAAACTAACCGATAAATTTACGAATTCCATCGACGACCTTCTTAAAGACAAAGAACATGAAATCATGAATTTTTAAAGTTGTTTTTCTTTTTCGAAAAAGGGGCGGCGTTCAAACCGCCCTTTTTTATAAACAACCTGATATCGATTTAACGATCGCCAATTCCTTCAACCATTATGGAACCAGTCAGCTATTTCATTCTTGCAGTCTACCTCGTCATTTTGTTCGGGATCGGAGCGTACTTCTCCCGGAAACAGCATTCCTTATCCGACTTCTTTCTCGCAGGACGCTCCATTCCCGCTTGGGCGGCAATGGCGGCAATCGTCGCAACCGAAACCAGCGCGATCACTTTTATCGGCGCGCCGGCAATCGCTTTTCGAGAAGGAGGGGATCTTTCTTTCCTCCAAGTTGCACTGGGGTATATATTCGCCCGTGTCATTCTATCGTTCTATTTTCTCCCCAGATTCTTTGAAAATGAGATTGTGACGATCTACTCATTCCTGGGTATACGATTCGGCCCACTCGCTCAAAAAGTCGCTGGATTGTTTTTCTTCGTTACACGCGCTTTGGCAGCAGGAGTCCGGCATTATGCCGCTGCGCTCGTTATTTCTGCCGTGACCGATATCGATTTGACCACGGCCATAATAATGACTGGAATCGCTTCGTTCGCTTATTCCATCATGGGAGGCATTTCCGCCGTTATCTGGACCGAAGTCGTCCAGCTTGCCGTCATGATTGCTGGAGGATTGTTGGGATTTTATTATTTACTCGATTTGATTCCGGGAGGCTGGCAAACCATCTTCGAAACAGGAAACCTTCATCAGAAATTCACCGTTGTCCATCTGGATTGGCACGACGGCTGGAATTCGATCCGCGCCTATCCACTTTTTATCGGCTTTTTAGGAGGATTTTGCCTGAGTTTGGCTTCACATGGAGCGGATCAGGATATGGTCCAGCGCCTGTTATCATGCCGAAATCTTCGCGGCGCTCAAAAAGCAATGATTTGGAGTGGAATTTTTATCTTTTTCCAGTTCACTTTCTTTCTCACCCTTGGAATTCTATTATTCGTTTATTACGGAACCTTACCACCCGAGCTCGAAAAAACAGACGAAATTTTCCCCTATTTTGCTTCACAAAACATGAATCCCATCGCCGCAGGACTCGTAATCGCCGCGATTCTCTCCGCCGCACTATCGAGCACAGCATCCGCCCTCAATTCACTCTCGTCGACATCGGTCAGCGACTTCGTTCTCCCTCATCTGAATCGGTCGATCGATAACCGGCAAATTGTACGGATATCCCGTGGATTCACTATTTTTTGGACCATCATACTAATCGTAATCGCCACTGTAGCCAGCCAGTCGGAAAACATATTCGATACTGGCCTGAGCATTCCCAGTTATACGTACGGCAGCCTTCTCGCCGCTTTCTTGATTGGGATATTTACGCGTTTCAAAAACGAACTCTGCGTCATTCTCGGTATGTGTCTCGGTGTCATTGTAGTTTTATTCTTTTCCTATTGTGGATTCCATTGGACTTGGTTCGTTCCCATTGGAGCCACATCGACGATCCTAACAGCTTTCATCATCGAACGTCTCTTCCGAAAACAGGCTGAACACAAACACAAAGAGCATCTCTTCCGAAAACAGACCGAACACAAACATAAATTTGACCAAGGAAGGAAATGAAAATGAACGACATGCCCAACCGGAGACATTTCCTGAAAAATGGCGCGATTACTGCTGTGGGAGCGTCCCTGCTTGCTTCGTCACCCCAACGAGCCGAAGCGATTACTCCCATTACGCGCGGACACGCCCCACGAATGAAACTCAGTTTCGCAGCCTATTCTTACCGCAAATACTTGACGGGCGATAAGAAGAATAACAGACCCGCCGAGATGACATTCATGGAATTCCTGGACGAATGCGCAAAAATGGGGCTGAAAGCCGTTGAACCAACCTCGTATTATTTTCCCCAACCTCTCACCGAAGAATACCTGCTGAATTTCAGGCGCAAAGCATTCCTATTGGGATTGGATATTTCAGGAACAGCGATTGGAAACACGTTCACTTTTCCACACGGCCCGGACAGAGAAAAGAATCTCAATCTCACCAAACACTGGATCGATTACTCTGCGATTATGGGTGCGCCCTGTATCCGGATTTTTGCAGGAAGAATCACATCGGGAATGAGCGAATCCGACGCCTATCGATACTGCATCGACACCACTCAGGAAGCGTGTGATTACGCGGCGAAAAAAGGAATCTTCCTCGCGCTTGAAAATCACGGGGGTATCGTCTCTGACGTTGAAGGATTGCTTCGGATGGTTAAAGAAGTGGATTCCAACTGGTTCGGTGTCAATCTCGATACCGGTAATTTCCACACCGAAAATCCTTACACTGATATCGCCAAAGCCGCTCCCTATGCGGTTACGGCTCAAGTAAAAATTCATATCACACCCAAAAACGGAAATCAGCAGGACGCGGATTTCGATCGGATCATCGGAATTCTGTCCGATGCTGGATACTGTGGATATGTTGCATTGGAATACGAAGGAAAAGAGGAACCGAAAGAAGCCGTTCCACACTACCTGGAGAAACTGCAGAAGGCGATCGATAAAGTTTAATTTATATCGCTTTCAATCTTTTCAAGTTTAAGGTCTATACACGGATATTATGCGAAGGCCTGTTTCCCGGCGCAGATGGTCTTCGATTTCCAACGCCCGTTCCTTCGATACCGTGCGAAGAGGAACCGATTTATACTTCCTTAATTCTTCGGAGTGCCCTCCACGGGATGATACGTGCCAATATTTTGGATAAGGCCGGGTTGGAGTATTGAGTTGTACCTCGTCGGGATCGATTCGGCACAAGAGTTCAGCCAGTTGGCTGAGATCGCTTTCGTTGCCCGGTAGAAACATCGTCTGAATTCCCAAAAAACCGCTGAATACCTGCTTGAACAACAGGATATTCTCGATGATCGATGACAATGTGATTCCCGACACGGGACGATTCACCCGTTGGAACATCTTCTCCGTGACGGCATCCAATTTGACGTATACCCGGTCTATGGACTGCAAATCTTCAATCGTCCCAGGATCGCCGAGAAGAACGCCATTGGTTAAAACCAGCTGGGGTACGGAAGAGATTTCGGCGATCCCCCGGGAGACTTCGCCCAGGTTGACCGCTAAAGCCGGTTCGCCGCTCCCTGTGAAGGTTATAATATCCGCTTCCCGCCACCGGCTTTGAGTGAAATCCATCAGCACTCGTTCCGTCGAAACGAACAATCTCCGTTCGTTTTGGATTTCTTGGATCGCGCCCAGTTGACAGTAGATACAATTGAACGAGCAGACCGATGTTTCACAGATTAAATCGATCCCAAGCGACATCCCCACTCGCCAGGATTGCACTGGGCCGTAAACACTTGATACATTCTCCTGTTTCGATAATACGCTCATCCTGATGTCGTCCAATATTTGAAATAAATGAATTCCGATTGAAATTATTACAAAAATCAATTTTATACATATATCGATCATCAAACTGCTTACTTTTAGCCTACAACTAACGTAAAACTTATACTATTTGATTTCACGCGACTGCTTTTTTTACACCTAATTTCGGTCTTTTTCCCTATTTTTGAAAAGATTATAATATCATAACAATATAATTGCTCCTTGCTCCCGAATCAATTAATTCGATGTTATCCACTGAAAATTATAGTCTTATGATTACAGTAGTCAACTTTTCTTTTTGAAATAACCTCTTTTTTATTGAAACATTTTTAAAAAATCTCTTGACCTTTTCTCTGAGATGTATAAACTATAGATATTGATGGTTTGAAATCGTTAATTTGTTATTAAATCTTATTCGGGGTGTTTGAGGGTTACTATTTAAAAAAACCAAACGTAATAACTGAAAACATTCAGCAATGAATCTTCACCGGTGTATCAACAATCATTAGCAGGGCAACGAAGCCAGCAAAACGGCCCTGCTATTGTTATGTGTAAATATATGTATCTTATATTGAAGCGATCCGGCCTTGTCAAGTGGATTTGCTTTACTGTTTTGGAGAAAATGGACGATTGCCTCACATTATATTGAATGGAAATGTATCGATCGTCGAAATCGGTCGTAAGTTTCCCGTTATCAAAGAAGAAAAAACTGAGTGGTTGATTAAGATCGATGAAGTTTACGTGGAACGCAGTGGCGGACGGGCGTTAATGCCCACCGTTGTGGTCGAAGAAGGACACTCGCAGACATACTACATTCGAATTTCTGTGAACGAGAGTTCTGGCTTTCTAACCGTACGCCTCGATTCTTCCACCGATCCAATCAAAACTCGCGGTGTGAAACGATCGATCGCCGTGGTTGCAGAAACCATCGTACAGTTGACTGATGGGATCGGTATCCATCGGCACAACCTCGAAGGCTATTTGACAGGTTGATCCTAATGTTTACGAGTTTGGATCTTCAGCTTTGGCCAAATCGGGCCAACGTTCTTACAATTGAGAACACAACCGCCATGAATCGATTGTCGTTTGATGGCGAAATTATAAAACTGTAGGTGACGTATTAATGGAAGCAGCGCAGAAAAGAGCAGAGGCTATCGCAAAGGATTGTCGCGAAGCCATTGAAAATCATCTCGTTCAAGAGTGGGGCATGTCCCCGGAAACGGCCCGCCGTTTCGTCAACCGTCAACCGGGACTGACGTTGAACAAAGCGGTGGAGTACATGAGAGCGGTCATCAAAGGGTACCGTGTACTATACAAACGAACCCACGGTCAGAGAATCAGTCCTATTCTCTTGCGCCGGGCTACGGAAATGGCTCTGGAACGAACCGCGAGACGCCGACAGGCCCTGACGGAAAAAGACCTCCAGTATCTATTGCAGCAAGCCAGGGACTCAACAGATGCCGATATCGCCAGGAAAAGCGACCCAGGCAACCAAGAAGACCGTATTCGCATTCTCCGTCCCTTACGGGAAGCCGTGATGTGCGAAGAGGACGCGGTAACGCGCAACCGGCTTCTGGGAGTTGCCGAAGTCTTCATCGTTCATGGTTACGTGCATAACAAATTGGGTCTCATCAACGAGTGTTTGAAGCATGTTGATATTTTTCCCAACCGCCGAACCGTGGATGAAACGCTGGAAATCCTGCGCACATCATACGAAGCGTTGGGTTTTTCAAAGGACGATGTTTTCATCGCCTCCGCATATCTTGACGTTCCTTACGGGAAAGTGGATACGCGCACCAAGAAAAAACCCGACACCAAAAGAGAGACCCACTTTATCTATCAATAATTTCTTCCAAACAATCACAATAAAAAACCGCGTTCGTAGGAGCGCGGTTTTTTTCATGTCTATTTGTCCAAAATTTTTCACTGTGTGTTGAGGTAAGCACCGATTCCGATCACAACAGTCGAAGCGGTTAAGACAAGGATTCCGGTAAAAATCAATCGGCGTGTATAACGGCTCGAACCTTTCCATTCCTTGAATTTGAGGCCCCAGTGGTTAGTTTAGACTATAA
>CAZSIZ010000231.1:0-10007 GCA_964606645.1 uncultured bacterium | reverse complement strand
GGGGAGTGATGTATGTGTTGCGCTAATAATTTTCATGGATCCCTCAGTGATCACCCTTTCCAGAATTCGTTTCGATTTCCTCTTTCTCCTGGAGCCGTTACGCCTCTTTTTTTCGATGAATCAAAGCGATTCGGTGTAAAACGAACGAGGACTTCGCCGGTTTCTGTAATTGACAATTGGAGATCACCAATCTGAAACGTCCCGGTAATAAGTCACCGGAAAATCCATAACAGTGTAGATGACGCCCTTCTAATAGAATCGGCCGTGATAAAACCATTTGGTCTGCTTCCACATCAAGAATTTCAAGGGAAATCCTTCCTTGTTCCATGGTGACGTCGATTGAAATTCCATCAATACTATCCCGAAACGGTTCGGCAAGCATATCTTTGGAAGCCATCGCATAATAGAAACAATTTTTCGTCGTCCGGAATCGAACGGAACCATCGGGAAGCTTCTTTCCACGCCCTGTAAAAAGAGACATCGAATCCGGGCGAAGATCGAAAATCACTTCATGATCTTGTTTTTCCAGCGATTCCAAGTCGATCATTTCTGGAAGCGGAGAATCTACTGTATGATTATCTAGCGATTCCTCCCTGAGACTCATTGTATACCAAACATAATAACCTTGGTTAACGATTTGCTTCTGCGTGAGGACAAAATCGTCTCCACCCAACGCCGCCATCCGTTCGTCGTCGTACCATTCAGACCAAGGATTATGACAATCACCGACACTTGGATCGGACTCCCTCGCGAATTCTTCGGGGGCGGACAACCCGCCTTTTTCTTCAACGAACAGCGGGGTATAGACCATGAAAATGATCTGTCCACCCGGCTTCAATGCCTTCTTGAAATTTTGCACGACTTTCTTCTGCATCGGGAAGGGCATGTGCATGATGCTTCCCCGGACAAAGATATAATCGTACGGTCCGCGAAAATCGGTTTCCGACGAATCTTTCATGTAAAGACACGAGAGCTGGTCGAGGCCTTTCAAATTCGCGGCGCGTTGAATCACTTCCAGGTTGGATTTCACGATATCCGCACACGTTACAGACGCGCCTTTTTCTAAAAACTCGATCTCACTGTTTCCGATCCCACTGCCGAACGAGAGAACGGATTTTCCCTGGAAAAATTCACAGAAATATTTCATTAAATGGCGATCTTCCCAATAGTAATTCAGCAAGCATTGAAAATGGGAATTCCACGTATTCAGGAAAGTTTCATCGTCCAGTTTCAATAATTCGGACGTATCGATTTTATCGCCCAGTCCTGTCGGTGCGTATTTCCAATACTCCCGTGCTTGTTCGATATTGAAATGATCTTCTCTGGATAAATCGATTTCGGGCAATCGGCCCTCATTTTTTGATTCTTCAGGAAACCATAAATTCCCAAACAATTTGCGAACGATCGTCTTCATCAACACTCCATCCTCGAAATATTTCAAAAAAAACAATATTTTCTTATGAGGTTAAAATTTGCCATCAAGGCGGATCAAGGTAGGATACATCGTTTTTATCCCTGTGTCAGTATGGTTTGAAGAAGCAAAGCCTCTTAAAAAACAACTGTTTTGTTCCCATGAACGATGATTCGGTCTTCGAGATGCCCACGGACGGCGCGGGCCAGAACTTGGCGCTCGAGATCGCGGCCCAGTTCGCGGAGATCGCCGATGCTCTGCCGATGCGAGACACGGGCGACACCCTGCTCGATGATCGGTCCGGCATCCAGTTCTTCCGTGACGTAATGTGCGGTGGCTCCAATCAGTTTGACGCCGCGCCGGTACGCCTGGGTGTAGGGATCGGCTCCGATGAAGGCGGGCAGGAAGGAATGGTGGATGTTGATGAGCCGGTTGGGATACTCTGAGACAAAATCGCCGGTCAGAATCTGCATGTAACGGGCGAGTACCACAAGATCTGTTTCTCCACCGAGCAATTCCAAAATCCTGGCTTCGCTTTCCGGCTTCGTCTCTTTGGTGACGGGAACGTGATGGAAGGGGATGCCGAAGAACTCGACATCGGACTGCAAGTCGGGGTGATTGCTGACGACCATCGTGATGTCCGCTTGCAGTTTCTTGCGCCTCCACAGCCAAAGCAATTCCAGCAGCGCGTGGTTCGATTTGGAGACGAGGATCGCCGTTTTCTTGAGATTGGCGGCGTAGCTGACGCTCCACTCCATCCCGAAACGCAATGCGACGACCTCCTGAAACGCCTGCTCCAGCGCAGATTTGGTCACGTCGAGGTGGGGCGTCTGGAACTCCAGCCGCATGAAGAATTCGCCGCCTTCGGGATCGGAGGAGTGCTGATCTAGCGCGGTAATGTTCACGCCGTGTGAAAAAAGGAAGTTCGTCACCGCCGCCACTATGCCCGGCCGGTCGGCGCAGGTAATTAGAAGCCTTGCCGTTTGATCCATCTTGTCGTCCTTTTCGATTGATTATCAATCTAGTTTATGGAAACGGATGGCAGGGTCTAGGGATTGCGTTGTTGAGTTTATTCGACCTGGGGGACGATCCAGAGGGCGCAGCCTCCACTGGGGGCCATCTTCGCTTCGAAATCGGTTTCGCTATCGACGGGAATACGCTCGATAGCCACTCCGGTGCGGCTGCTTCCAAGCGCGTCGCGGTAGACATTGGCGATATATGGGCGGCGCTCGTCTAAGAATGAGAGCGGGATGATGAGCGTGCGGGCGTTCTCATCGGTCATACAGCCTACGTACCACATCTCACCCTGTCTGCGTGCGATGGTCACGTAATCACCGATTTCGCCGTGCAGAACGCGGCTTTCATCCCACACCGACGGCAGGTTCTCGAAAAGTTCGATTTCCGGTTCGCCTTGGTAATTGGATGGTTTGTCGTACCACATCAGGAATTTCAGAGGGCTGTACATCACGATTGACGCCGCCAGTTGGTGGGCATGCGTGGTTTTGATCCGATTGCTGTAGTAACAAATCGTATAGTCGCCCGCCCCGGCGGGATAGCGGGTGAAGGGAAGCGTGACGTTGTGTTCGGCGGTGGGCATGTGCTCGTTACCGCGAATGCCTTCCTGGGTCAGCAGGTTCGGGAAGGTTCGGCTCATCCCGTTGGGACGGTAAGAATCGTGAATATCGACGATCATTTGATACTTGGCGCATTTCTCCACTGCGTCGCGCAGCCATTTCATCTGCTCCTGCGTTCCCACACGGACGAATCCGAATTTGATGCCTTTGATTCCCCATTTCCGATAAAGAGGAAGAATATCGTCCAATTGCCTTTCCAATGCGCGGCGGTTGACGTAAACGGTAATGCCGATGCGGCGCTCTTTGGCGTAATCGATTAAATAGCGGAGATCAAGGTCGGCTTTCGGCTTGCGGGCGTCGGAATCATCGTCCCGCTCCGGACCGTACCAGCCTGCGTCGAAGTGGACGTAATCGATTTTGTGTTCGGCGGCGAAATTGATATAATCTTTGCCACCCTGGGTGTTCAATGTCGTACAACGGATAACGGTTCCCGGCTTGATCCAGGACGTATCTTCGATGGCGCAGGGGGGATTGAGGTTCATCACGAGATAACTGTGTTCGGTCAGTTCGGCGGGATTCCCACCCAGCAGGATCACCCGCCAGGGTGTCGAGAAGGGCACACGACTGCGAACCGGTCCGCCTAAATGCGCGGTCAACGTGTTGGGCGATTCATCATCCGGCGACAGCCACATCCGGGGATAGTCGTAGACATCCGCCTCCATCACGCAGGCGTACCGGCCGCCTTCGAGTTCGATGGTCAGCGGGGTTTCGCACTTCGGCTTGATATCATCGATTGGAACCTTGTGGTATTCCCCTTCAGTTCCGTGCTCTTCGTAAGCGTTGAAATTTTTGACGAAACGGAACTGTGTTTTTTCCGATGCGATGACGTGTTCTCCGTTTCCATCGAATACCACGCGGAACGCGATCCCCTCGTCGTACGCGCGGAAGGTCACTCGGATCGTGCGGCGGGATTCGTCGATTTCCCGAAGCTGGATTTCAACCTGGTTGTAACGGTCGGGAATCGATTTCCGTTGTCCGTAGACGGGGGAATAGGAGCGGAGGTTTTCTTTTTTCCACTGGTTGTCGATCTTCCAGCCGCCCAGCAATCCTGGAGCGTTTTGTAAATCGAATCCAATAAACGCCCCTTGGATAACCGGTTGCTTCAAGTAGGTCAAGCTGTAAAAAAAACCCTGATGGATTTCGCCCCGGTCTCCCACTTCGCAACGGATTGAAACCGTACCGTTGGGTGATTGAATCTCGATTGGAGCCGCTTGCACCCAACTTGCGAACTGGTAATAAACACTCAGAATTATTATAAACGGCAAATAACGCTTCATTACTCCGATCCTCCATTTCTAGTCCAATTTCTGGATACGGATTCCTTTGATACTGACGGTTGTTCCGCTTTTGGTTGTGACGCCCAGCGCGATGTGAGCGGGAAGATCTTCCACTTGGACACTGCTGGACATCACATTTCCATTGACAACGACGGTGACTTTTCCGTCTTTAACGATGATCTGAATGGGGAACCAGTCTCCGTCTCGTGTATATTTACCCGTGGATGGAGCCAGAATTTTTTCGATTCTTCTCCTGTTATTCAACTGCACGATGCTGCCGGTTTTATAGGAGTCGTGCCGGTCATTCCACAGCGTGACAGCGTCTCCCGGATTGTCCTTATCGATCCAACGGAACCAGATTCCTCCCAACGCTTCGGGGCTGGTTTTGACGTATGCCCAGAGGTGGTAATTTTGGTATCGTTCGTCGCTGACCAGATAGCCCGTGCCGTACTTGCCAACCATGCAGGCCTCTTTGATTTTCCATTTGGCGTTCCCCAGGAGATTCCATCGATCCAAGTCTTTAGGGAATTCTACGCCTCGTTCCGCGCCCGCGTTTTTGATGCTGAGGATTGTTTTGCTTTCCTTCAGCTTCCACGGGGCGGTTCCAACAGCGTGCCATCCTTCCAGATTTTTTTCGGGGAAGAGAGAGTGCCAGGGCGCGCGGTTCTTCCCGCCCAGGTCTTTTACTCGGATGTTTCGGAACCAGGCGTGATTCCCGTGTTCCTGAAGACCGAAGGGACCGATACGGTTTCGCCACTTGATGCGTTCGTCCTGGCTGACATCCAGGTTCTGAACGATAGTTTCGTTCAGCGTTACTTTCAGCCGGGGATACTGGAAGAAAATTTCCATCTCGTTCCATTCGCCCGTTGGACGGGACGCGGTTACGAGAGGAGGAACTTTGTCGTACAGCGCGCCCGCGCTACTTTTAGACGGCGGTTTTCCATAACTGTCATAAATTTGAATTTCTCCACCCACCCGTGACTGTCTCCCGTGCCGGGGGATGTGGATGAAAACCCCGCTATTGGCGTTTTTGCCGGTTTTGTATTCGAGGCGGAAAATAAAATCTTCTAATGCGCGTTCGGATTGGATGTGCCCTCCTCGAAGGCCGGGGAGGGCGTGGATGGCTCCATCTTCGATTTTCCAGGCCTTTTCCTTACCCATGATTTTCCAACCGCTTAAATCCTTCCCGTTGAACATTGAGACGAATCCATCCCGCTTTTCTGCCTCGGACAACGCATTGGCAGCCGGGCTAACCAAAACCACGAACAATCCCAATAATAAAACCTGTCGTATGAATTGATTGAATCTCATCCTTGTCCTCCCATGAATTGGTAAGCGCGTCTATTTTGAATCACCCACGCGGGGAATGGTAGTGTCAGAGGATAAAACGATGGGTGCGTTTGGGGGAATGGCTTAATTCTGCTTTATTCATCCAGCCATTGCATGAGTGCGTTCAGCAGTTCTTGCATTCCTTTTTTCTTCGTAGCGGAGGTGAGGATACACGGCTCTTCGGTGGGCAGATTCAACGCCTGCGAAATCGTTTTCCTGCATTTAGTGAGTTCGTTCTTTTTGAGTTTGTCCGTTTTGGTGAGAACGGTGATGGCGGGGATTCCTATTTGAAGAATCCATTCCCGCATCTGAAAATCCAATTCGGACGGTTTGTGCCGCGCATCGGCCAAAAGAAGGATTCCACGCAGCGCCCGTTTTTCCATAAACTCGCCTAGCGCCACGTTCCATTGGTTTTTCGTGGATTTGTTGACTTTGGAATATCCATAGCCGGGCAGGTCCACCAAGTGAAAAAGGCGGTTTCCCGGTTCGACACGGATATGGAAAAAATTAATCAACCGGGTTTTTCCCGGTGTACCGGATGTCTTCGCGAGATTGCGGCGGTTGCACAGCAGATTGATCAGGCTCGATTTCCCTACATTGGAACGCCCGGCGATGGCAATTTCCGGGCGTTCCGGCTCGGGACACTGGCGCAGATCGGGTGAACTGATGACGTAAGAGGCCTCGACGATCCGATAGGCTTCCTTCTTTTTTTCTGATGGCGCGTGTTGATTCATTTTATGTACTGTACTTCCCTTTCCAGTTCGATACCGAAACGTTCCCGCACACGGCGCGCCATCGATTCGGCCAGTTCGTTCACCTGAGCGGCAGTGGCGTGGCCGTAATTGACGATGATGTTGGCGTGCTTATCGAATACACCGGCGTCACCGATCCGTAATCCTTTCACCCCGGCTTCATCGAGATACTTGCCGGCGGGGATACGCTTTTCTCCCGGTTCGGCGGGGGAAAGGTTTTTGAAGAACGATCCGGCCGACGGGAGATCGTTTCCAGGATGTTTCGTTTCACGCTCTGCTTTGATCCGGTCGATTCGCTGGGTAAGCGCTTGAGAATCATCAGGAACAAATGGTCCCATCAGCGCATCCAGGATGATATCGCCCCGTTTTTTCAGTTCGCTGGTTCGGTATTGAATACCAAGTTCGCATACAGGAACAGTGGCGGTCAAACCATCGCGATTCAATACCGTGGCTTCGATCAGGTATTCATGAACGAGGCGGCCGAATGCGCCAGCACCGCCTGCCAACGCTCCCCCCAGCGTTCCAGGGATTCCGGCGGCGAAAGTGATATCTCCCCAGCCACGCTCCGATACACCCGTCACAAATCGATCCAGGTTATATCCGCTTTCAATTCGGACCGTATAATCATTCTTCCAATCGGCATGGCGGGTTTTATCGATCACGGTCAAGCCACGCAGCCCTTCGTCGCTAACGAGCAAGTTGGAGCCGCCTGCAAGAAAATAAAAAGGAATGCCGTGCTGCGCGCAAAGGCGAAACGCTTGGACAATCGTATCCATCGTTTCCGCTTCCAGCAAAAACTCGGCCGGGCCGCCGATGCGAAATGTCGTGTAATCCGACAGCGGGATCTGACGCTGGAGCGTTTGTCCGAAATGAGTGAGTAGAATCGATTCGTATGGCATCAACTTGGCTATTTTATTCCAATCGTATCTCAAGCCACGAATCCATCAGTTTATCTTCGCCTTTCAGCAGGATTCCTGGAGGGGTTTTCTTCACTTCATCGACAACCTTATTCAACGCCTCTCCGAAAACTTCGGGATCGTCGATTTTTACGGATAGCGCCTTCATCGCAAGTTTTAACGCTCCGACCGCCGGTTTTGATAAGAATAACGGGATGGCGGGGATGGATAATTCCTTAGTTTTTATCGACAATTTGGTTGCCACACTATCGGGCAGGACGTTTTTCTTGAATTTTACGATCCGCAGATGGAAATCGTCCTGCTTGAGTTCGAATTTTTCACCGGGCGGCATGGCTTCGACAAGCGTGGTAATGAGGGGGATATCGATACCGTCTTCTTTGACATCATTGATATAGGAAGCCGGAACCGCAGCAACGATGGCTTGTGTCAGAGCCATCGGAACCGTGGCCGCGCCGATCATCGGAGAGGCACAGTTGATTTCCTTGAAACTTCCTTGCAGCCAGATAATCTCCTCAGAATTTGCCGTGAGTGTTAAGAACGTTAAGAAAACAGCGATACCGGTGAGTTCGTGTCGGATTCTGTTTGGGGTGAACATTTCCGCTTCCCTCCTGGACGAGGTTGGGTGTTCGTTAGAGCCATTAAATACGTGTATTTTGCTCTTTTGATTGATCTGAAAATATTAGACGTCCAATGTTGAAACCTAATTCAATAAGCCATTACGATTGAGCGCTAATTTGGATTGACTGTAAAGCGTTGAGAAGGTTCGGTCAACAGGAAACTTGAAATGCTTTTACTTTAGCCGCTTGTCTTTCATGCTTATCATCAGGAAAAAAGGAGAGATTGGATCGTAGGGATAATTTCGTTTAAACGTCAGGAAGGAGCCACTTGTGTCGATGGAAGTAGCTCCTTCCTAATCATCGGGTGGCGTCTTTTTCACGCTCACCTTCCTTTCTATGAACCTTCGTTCCATTTGTCGAGAGGTTTTCACTCAGAACGGCTTCCTCTCGTGGCATCAATTCCGTTGCCATCGATGGGCTATTTCGGCGCCCGAACCGCTTCACATTAAGGTCAAATCCCCAATGTTTTAGTGAAGCCGGAATTCCTTTGGAAAACACTCATCTCTGCGGCCTATGACATCACTGTCCGTTTACCGCATTGCCTGGGCTATTCGGCGCCCCTGCCGGAAAGGATCCGAGGATGATCATATCGCTCTTTATCCTTAATTATATTTTACCAGACTGGAAAACGGATTTCAACTGTTTTTTTAAATTTTTTTTAGAAAAAATCGAGGCGGGGAAAAAGGGGTTTAAACCGGGAAGGAGTCACTACTTTTTGCGAAGTGACTCCTTCCTTAGATACTTGGTGGCGCTGTTCTCACGCTCACCTTCCTTTCTATAAAAAACTCCCGTTAACAGTTATCGTCGCGTGGTATCCCCGTGGGGACGACCTTGTCTCGCAGCTGATGGCGTCACCGCCACTTTACACTCACGCTGGGCCTTTCGGTGCCCGGACCGGAAAGTGTTGAGGTTGAAACCTCAATCATACTTCCTACAAAACAGTATAGCACATTTTTAACATAATGCAAAATTTAATTGAAAAATCTGTTAATGGCCTAAGCACCATCTATAACTACTTTTACATCCGTAGATTATATGAGGTATAATATTACTTTCATTGAAAGCAAACAGAAAAATATTTATGCCGGTTGGGAGCGCCGGTTGAAAATCGAACGCAAAAAACAAACGCATCAACGTCAAGTTCATAGTTGACAGGAGTCTTGACAGAAAGGAGATGAAATGGACAATCAAATTTGATTAGTGAAATGGAAACGAGTAATCTTGGAGAGCGATCCGGGAAGGGTAACTGGTTTAGGTTGTGGCGGATGATTGTTCAGGGGGGCTGATAGAATTCACTTCCTCGTATTTTCTAACAACGATTGTCCAACTTTCCTTCCATACCCAAAAAACTCGGTCGCATTAAGCGTCGTGCATCAATAAATTATGTTGACAAATCCACCTATGACAAACAGGGCGAGGGCCCAATTCACGGGGAGTCAAAACAATTTTTTCTAAAGACGATTTACTGAATCAATCGACCAAATTTATTTTCGTTACGGGCGGTGTATGCTCCTCTCTGGGAAAGGGAGTGGCTTGCGCATCGATCGGGTGTTTGCTTGAAGCCCGGGGATATTCGGTCAGTCTTCAGAAACTCGACCCGTATATCAATGTCGATCCGGGCACGATGAGTCCCTATCAACACGGAGAGGTGTACGTCACCAACGACGGGGCCGAAACCGATCTCGATCTCGGTTACTACGAACGTTTTACCTCAGCGATCATCACCCGAAAATCCAGTCTCTCAACCGGCCAGATTTACGATTCGGTCATCAAACGGGAAAGGCGGGGCGGCTATCTTGGCAAAACGGTCCAGCTGGTTCCTCACATCACAGACGAGATCAAACACCGCATATACGAACTGGCCGACGAAGTCAAACCCGATTTCCAAATCTGTGAAATCGGGGGAACGGTTGGCGACATCGAAGGCTATCCGTTTATTGAAGCCATTCGCCAAATCGGTTGGGAATTGGGTCAAGAACGAGTTCTCTTCGTTCATTTGACTCTCGTCCCATCCATTGCCGTCGCGGGCGAGGTAAAAACCAAACCAACTCAGCACAGTGTCAATAAACT
>CAZSIZ010000230.1:0-10022 GCA_964606645.1 uncultured bacterium | reverse complement strand
AGGAAATGAAAAGCTACGAACCGGCGATCCGCGAAAACCAGGGTGTATACGCCATAACCCTGGAGCGCCTCAAAGCCGAGCGCCTACTTCGGGAACTGCCTGGAACGATCGCGGCCCTCTTCAAAAAAAAGAAAAAGTTGGAAGAGGATTCTACTGCACCGAACGACGATTCGTTCTAGCAGTCCGCCCGACCAAAAGTGTCGGGTAGCCAAGTCCCCTCTCCCTCTGGGAGAGGGTTAGGGTGAGGGAAAGCTGGAAACGCAACTAGCTGGTTTCTTCACATTTCATCGGTTCACTACGCGAGCATGAACCGCCGCACGATAAACGGCTCATCCAAATCGGAATACATCCCAACAGAAACAGCACATCCCGTATGAACACCTTCGTCCCGACGATCTCCGCGTCGAACGTTCCAAAACATCCGCATTCGATATTCAGTCCCCGCAGGATCGCTGATTCAACGGCGATGACGAACAGCGCATAGAGCGCAGTCGTTATCGCAAGCGAACCATCCAGGAATAGGCCGAAGATCAATCCCAGCCCTGCAATCAGTTCAATCGCCGGGAGAGTAATCGCAGCGATATTGATCGCGTGATACGGCAGAATCTGATAGTTATCGATGGCTTTCGCCAGACCGGCCGTATCGAATAACTTCGTCCACCCGGCGTAGACGAGTATCCCTCCCAAAACGATCCGCAGGAGCAATATGAAATAGGGATGCCGAACGGCTTCGACAATCCTACACCGGATATGGCTGTCGTTTTTGGACACGAATCAATCACTCCACTGATCGAAAAATGAATTCACTCGGTTTTTTCGATGGGAAGCCCATTCGCTTCCCATTCTTCCCATCCACTGGAAAAAATGAAAAGCGGATGAAACTCCAGTTCTTCAAGGTACTCCAAGACCTCATGGCTTTCACTACAATTCCCGCCATGACAGTAAACAACCAAAGGGAAATCCTGGGGTAATGAATCGCCGATTGTAGCGAAAACCTCTCCGAATTCCTTGGCGGGTAGGTTAACGGCACCAGGAAGATGCCCCATCTCGAAATATTTGGCGTCACGCGCGTCGATAATGATGCCCAGTCCTTCGTCAATGTATTGCCGGACTTCTTCCAGAGTGAGAACGGGCCATTGTTCGACCTGTTTCGGTTGAGGAATAAGAGGAACCGGCTGTTCGGAAAAAGCATTAACAACAAATCCGATAATGCAGCCGATCGCTAATATGAGAAGCGTTTCTTTAATGGTTTTCACGATATGATAGGAGACCAGGTCGATGATTAGCGTTTTGAACTTCTCACGAGAGCCGAATAGGGCAGCGTGGTTTCCGGTTCGGCTTCAATATTGGTTTTCAATTTGATCGTTCCGGAATGATAACCTTGTTTTTCCGGAGCGACGAATGTAAACAGAATACGTGTGGTGCCATCCGGCCGTTTTCCAAGCACTTTTCCCGTGACCAGTTTCTTATCGGAAGTAATTTCGGAGATCATCAGCTCTTCCGTATTGGCACTCAATGGAATATTAGCCGTGATTTCCAACTCTTTCGTTTGTCCTGGTTCGATATTTTTAAAAAAGATCCGTTTTCGGCTGAATTGGATATGGCCCACAATTCTGGCAGCGATGGAAATACGGGTAACCGGTTGCTTCGGGTGATCCGTGCGTATTTCCAGCATATCGGTGATCATCCCTTTTTTCGAATCGGCTTTGACCGTCAAGATAATCGGAACTCGGTCTTCGAGCGGTTTTCCAATTTGAACCGACAATTCGGGTTTCTTGACCTGGGTCGCAAGGATTTTAAATGGTTCGTCCTTGATGTTTTTCATAAATAACTGCATGGACCGCTCGGAATTAATGGGAACGGAATTCAAGAAAAATGAGGACTTTGGTGAAAAGGACCATAAGTTAGTTATTGTTGTGCTCACGGAAATTCGGATTTCAGGATTCGCGGGATCGTTGCAATGAACGGTCACCGCCTCCTGTTTTTTCCCAGGAAACGAGGTGGTCAGAGTGACGGAAACGATTCCGGTGGCCGAAGGGATAACGGCCGTGGGAGAAACGACCGCAGCAGTGCATCCGCATGATTTAGTGGTTCTAGTGATCTCTAAAAGTTTGTCTCCCGTATTGGTAAAGACGAAATCATGATTTAGCGTTTGATGAGAGTAGGAGGTTCCAAAGTCGTAGGAACGCTTTTCGAATTCAATCGAGGGTTGTGCCCATACGAGAGTTCCTGGGATAACGAGTAGCGCAAAAATTGTGAGAGTCATCAATCGAAATTTCATTGTTTTTTTCCTGCCTTGCGAACGCAGCTGTAATTATTATCACGGAAGGATCATTTCTACCATCCAGCATAAAGATAGTACCATTATCGCTAAATAGCACAAGTACATTTCCCTATGAAACGATAAAAAACGGAATACTAAGATGAGTTCACAGTTTAAGACGATAGATGGAGAGATGGAATTCAGGGGATTTCTTTACTCTCCGTTTCATTATCGGGGGGCAGTAGCTCCATTGGAGGTTTAATCGGGATTCTTTTAATTCGAGGCAGTTTAGGCGGTTCGCTCATATTCTTCAGACCTTTCCACTGCATGTTAGTCTGAATACGGATTTTCATCCCCCGCTGATTGACGGGTACATTCTTTTTTCCCGCAACCGAGGGAAGGTTCATATTCAAATTCCAGAGTCCTTGTTGGGTGGAGCGAGTGACAACGCCTTGGTCGATATTAAATTCAATTTCACCTTCCAACTGAATAACAAGGCCCCCGGCTTGGATCGACGCACCCCCGCCTGAAAGACCGCCAAGAGCCGGTGCGGAGCCTCCTCCAAGCAAACTCATCCCTGAGAGGTCGGTCGTTTTTCGGTAGCGGATAACCGCCATCCGGCCTTTCGGCGTCTGATAGACACGTTGCAGTTGGTATACTTGGGTTCCACTCAAAGGATTACGGTTCATTGAATTTCGAGGCAGTATTTCACCGTTTTCTGTCCAGGAAACACCGACCCGAACCGGGTTGAATGGGAACGTCGGGCATTCGAATCCACCCGTTCCCGGCAGTTCGGTTGGAAGTGATATACCCAGTTTCTGTAAGGGATTTTCATTCCCCCCCTGAACGTGGCCCATGGGAGATACGTTGATCGTCATTTCCGTTCCCCCAAACATGACTTCTTGCAGTTGGTCACCGGAAAGATCTTTGTTGAATTTGCTTTCGTTCATCTTTCCGTTGGTTTGGATTCGCTGCACGGTAACACTCATCGTCGCGTTCCCTTGTGGATCGATGCTCTGTACCCGGAGCTCACGCAGCATTTTCATTCGTAAATTGGTCGCTGCTTTCGTTCCGGTGATAAAGGAATCCCCGTTCATCATGACATCGGTCATGGCCTGTGCAGATTGGCCGGGTTGGAATTGGTGCCGCAGCAACAGTTCCTGTCCGGTGGAAATAGAAGCGCAAAATAAAAATAATGGGAAAAGACAGGTTAAAACGCGTAGATATTTCATGGTTTACCCTCCCGGTCGATACGAACATAATTATATCGTAGATTTCAATTCTTTGGCTAATAATGATTTCCAACAGTAGGGATATTATCTCCGGTAATACAAATTCGTATTACAAAAAAATAGGAATTCTAGCAAGTTGAATTAAGGAGTCGCCCAAAAAACTTAAAATTTTCACACTTAAGATTGATCGGGTGGATTGAAAGGTTTGCCTAAAACGTGGTAATAGATCCCCAGAATTCGTTTTCCCATCTCCGTCTGGGAAAAGAGTTCTGCAGCCCGTTTTCGAGCGGCGTTTCCGAAATGATCGCGTAAGGGGAAATTGTTTAATATTTTGTTCAGGGCATCTGCCAGCTTTTCTTCGTCGCGCGGGGGGGCAACAAATCCGGTTGTTTTATCCCGGTTGACGTACGATGTACCCGTTCCCAATTCCGTCGATACGAGAGGCAGCCCACAGGCCGCCGCCTCGGCCAAGACCAGGCCGAACGCTTCCGCGCGGAAGATGGATGGAAGGCAAAAAACATCGGCGGCATAGTAATACGGCACGACCGATTCCACCTGCCCGACAAAAACAATCCGATCCTTATAGGGCAGTTTATTCGTCATTGCCAACAGTTCGGGAAGCAGGGGACCGGTTCCGACAATAAGCAATTTGCCGTCCACGTGTTCCATCGCCCGAATTAAATATTCCAATCCTTTGTAGTAGCGCAATATTCCAACGAATAAAACGAGCTTAATTCCGTAACGGCGCCGGATAATCTGAGCGGATTCTTCCACCTCATATCCCGCTGAGAAACGGGACAGCGACAATCCGAACGGGACAACCTCGCATTTATCACGAAAAGGTTTTAAAGTTTCGGAAGTTTCCAGGTAGTTTGGGGATGAGACGATAATCCGATCCGCTAATGATAAGAACCGTCGGAGGAACGGTCCGTACAGAGCCATCCATTTCTTCTGACGCACGATATCGCTGTGGTAGTGAACGACAACCTTGCCCTTGGGCCGTACCAGTAGATGCGATAGAACCGCAGTCGGATTCGGCAGGTGGTAGTGAAGAATGTCCGCATTTAGGCGCTTCAGCCAATAGGGAAAGTAGGGCGAAACGGGAGCGGAAAGAAATCGGCCCCATTCCCCCGCTTTGAAGACCGGTGTTCCCTCCACTTCGGCGAATAGTGATTTTCGGCTGCCGTTGCAGATCAGAACGCCCACATTCTCGCAAGCGTCCCGCGTCGATTCGACAATCCGGTTGATCGCCACTTCGATTCCGCCGCAGGTCGGAGGATAGTAATCTTTATATATGTGAAGGACTTGCACGATTGCGTCCGTTTCAATAAATAGTATTATGGATTCGCCGCCGGTACTTTGTCACCAGTGTTCAGATGAGTAGGGGCAGGCCCCTGTGCCTGCCCATGTTAAACCCAAAACGTGTAGGGGCCGGTCCCTGTGCCTGCCCACCGGATAAGTCTTGCGATCGATCCGGTTTGCGGACATAATTTCTGACCCTTTACGATTCAAAAACGAAACGGCAAAAAGTTAAAAAAACTTTCAGTAACCACAAGATATAGTATTAAAAATAGATGGTGAATAATTATATCTTGCCGTTTCGTCTGCAAAGTCTGACTTTTTACCGAACCCAAAGGAAACCATACCCGTTTATGAACGATTGTTCCAGCTCTAAGACCCATCCTGCTTTCTTGCCGGTTCTCGCCGCAGTTGTTTCCGTTGTGTTGTTTTCAACCGGCGGACTGAGCATAAAGCATCTGACGCTGACAGCACTGCCTCTGGCCGGTCTGCGTGCGTTGGTTGCCGCCTTGTTTTTTGCCTGCTATTTATACCGGCGGGAAGGATCCTCGAATTTTTTTCAACTCAACCGCTACGGCTGGATCGCGGCGGTCAGTTACCTCCTCATGACAGTCACCTACGTTTTGTCCATGAAACTGACCACGGCGGCCAATGCCATTTTCCTCCAATACACGATGCCCGCCTGGGTTCTGGTGGGAGGGGCGCTCTGGTTAAAGGAATCGGTCACTCCGGGCCGTTTGGCGGCGATTTCGCTCAGCATGGCGGGTATGGGACTCTTCTTTCTTGGCGATTTGCAGCCGCGCGACTGGCAGGGAAACATCGCCGCATTAACAAGCGGGTTGGCTTTCGCCATCCTGGTGCTGGCCTTGCGGAAGGGACGGGACAGTCGGCCCCTCCATGCGGTTTTCTGGGGAAACGCCCTGACAGCAATCGTGGTTCTTCCCATCGCCCTTGCTCTGCAGCCGGACTGTTTTGCTCCTATGAAGACGTTTGGCGCATGGAGCGTTCTGCTCTGGCTGGGATTATTTCAGATCGGAGTGGCCTATCTCTTCTATGTTTTTGCTTTAAAACATATTCCAGCTTTCGAAGTGGCGTTGATTTCATTAATCGAACCCATTCTTAATCCGACATGGGTTTTTCTGGCCAAGGGGGAACAGCCTTCCTATTGGGCTTATTGGGGAGGTGCGTTGATCGTCGTGTCGGTTTTGTTCCGAACATTCTCGCGGGGAGACATTCAGTCAGACGAACAACCAGACGCTCGCTGACCAGTGAATCGACCCGCCTCCATCCCGTCTCGCTTTTCCCCAATCCCGACATCAGATATGATAAATAATAAAGACTCAATTCTGGAGGATATCGAATGTCATTAACTGCTTATTTGGACGAACTCGATCAACTGATACGCCAAGTCGATCCAAACGAGGTGGAAGCCTTGATCGATCGAATTACGGAAGCCTACAAAAACGGCCGCTTTGTTTTCATCATGGGCAACGGGGGAAGCGGAGCGTATGCGTCGCACATGTGTGAAGATTTGGGTAAAGGTACGCTCACCGATTTCGAGAATCAGAAACGCATGAAAGTGATGAGCTTTACGGATAATACACCCTATATCCTGGCATGGGCCAACGACACCAGTTACGACCGGGTCTTCGTCGAACAATTAAAGAACTTCGCCGAACCCGATGCGCTGGTGATCGCGATCAGCGGTTCGGGAAACAGCCCCAACGTGATCGCGGCGATCGAATACGCGAACGCGAACAGAATGAAAACCTTTGGGATCACCGGCTATGATGGCGGAAAACTTCGGCAAATCGCCCAAGAATCGCTGCACGTCTCCTCGTTCAACATGGGAGCAGTGGAAACCGTCCATACCGTCTTCCTGCATTATATCCTGGATACCCTGACCGAGCGCTTCAAGGCGATGAATAATAACGAAACGGTAAAAATCTGAAAATGCTTTCAGTGACCACAAGATGTAGTATAAAGAATGGATTATGAATAACTATATCTTGCCGTTTCGTCTGCAAGGTCTGACTTATTACTGGAGCGTCAATCATGAAAGCCGCGATCGGAATCGAAATAGGGGGAACCAAAATCCAGGCGGGCATCGGCTCGTCCGGCGGGGAACTGCTGGGATTATCGCGCGGCCAGGCCGCTCCTGAAGAAGGCGCGGCGGGCATCCTGGACCTGATTCCCTCACTGATCGAAAGCGCGTTGAAACAGGCGGACTGCACGTTGGACGATATCGGCGGTATCGGCGTCGGTTTTGGCGGGCCGGTAGATTCCAAGCAGGGAATGACACTTGTTTCGCACCAAGTTAATGGGTGGGATGCTTTTCCATTAAAAAAATGGTTTCAAGAACGATGGAGCGTTCCTGTCTTCATCCAGAACGACGCAAGCGTCGCCGGATACGCCGAAGCCCATCTCGGCGCGGGGAAAGGATGCCGTCGAATCTTCTACATCACCATTGGCAGCGGCATCGGCGGCGGACTCATCACTGATGGGATCATCGACGAAGGCCAAGGCTTGGGCGCGGCTGAAATCGGACACACCTGGATTCCCGACCCGGACACCGGCGAACCGGACAAACTCGAATTGATCGCTTCTGGCTGGTCCATCGGCCGCCGCGCCCGTGACGCCGTCGAACAAGGCGAAGCATCGTTAATAACAGAACTCTGTGGGGACGATATCAGCCAAATCACGGCGAAAACCGTCTATACTGCTGCCGAGCGCGACGATGCTTTGGCGTGTGCTCTACTGGAGGAGACTTGTGCTGCGTTGGCAGTGGCGATCTGCAACGTCATTGCCCTGCTCGATCCCGAATGTATTGTGATTGGCGGTGGTGTGTCGTTGATGGGGCCATTGTTCTGGGATTCATTGCAGCGTCAAGTGGCCAACTATATTTTCAGTCCATTTAAGGCTAACGTCGAGATCGTTCCCGCCGCGTTAGGTGAAAAGGTCGTCATTCAAGGCGCCATACTTTTAGGGCTTCAAATCGGGAAAACCAGCGTGGTTTGAAATGAAAAACTGCTTTTCGATTTTACTGATATTACTTCTATCGTTAGTCCTTGACGGTTCGGCGGGAGAGTCGAAGGCGGCGGTGGAATTATCGTGGAAATTCGACAACGGCAGCCTGGGCGAATGGAAGGTGGATGATAACGGCGAGATCCTTTTGTCACATGCCCCTAGGTCTGGAGAAATCTGGTACTATTTCCGGCTTGATAAAGTCGCGAATAAGACACGCACTTTTGTTTTTCCCAACGCGCGAAGCGATTTTTACGGTGGTGATTCTCTTCCCTTTATCAGTTACGATCAAACGTTCTGGACAACGATCAAGAACCGGTCGATCGCACCCAATCCCAACGAACCGGGGCGAGTGCGGTACACCTTCACCCACACGTTTATCACCGACCGCGCCTGGATCGCTTACACACCTCCCTTTACCAATCGAATCTTGGATAAGTTGACTGCTGAAATCTCTCCTCATCCGCACGTGGCCGTTCAAACGCTATGTGAAACGCCGATTAAGCAATTGCCCCTGACGTTGATCTCGATTACCGATCCTGAAACGAAAGATGAGGATAAAAAAAGTGCGGTTATTCTAGCCCGCGAAGACGCCTATGAGACCGCCGGTTCGTGGGTGGCGGAAGGGCTGATCCGCTTTCTGCTTTCGGACGATCCAGTGGCGGCGGCGATCAAGCGGCGGCTTATCGTTCACGTGGTACCGCTCTTCGATCCCGACGGGGTGGCCTTGGGACACGCGATCCACCCCCTTTCTGAAAATGGAGACAATGTCTACTGGACGGAAACCTGGCCGGAATCGGCCTATTCGTTTTACGAACAAAGACAGTTCAAGCGGTTTTTCCAGGATTGGAAGGACAAAGGGTTGAACGTCGACTATTCACTCCGCCTTCATTCCAGCGGCTGGAGCGGGGATTCCCTGCGCCGGGAACACTGCTCGAAAGAGAACCAGCCCGCTCAGGATACGCTTTTCAACGATCTGGCTGGAACGAAATACATGCCGTGGCACACCAGCCTTGACCGGCTATTGCAGAAAACACGTTTTTCAAAATTTATCGCCGATCTTTTCCCCAATGCCATCACGGGATTCTGTCAGAGCGAATGGATCTACTCGAACGCATTCGGATTGCCGTATCCCCTTTACAAAACGCGTGATGACTTGCTATTGGAAGGAGAATTGCTGATCCGGGCCATCGGTGAGCGGCTGGGTGTGTCGGGCAGCGACCCGCCTCCCTGCCTCCACGCCGCCGAATTCTACCGCTTAGTGGGAAAAACCGGAGAGATGTATCACGTGCGCTGCGTCTACCGTGATTTGCTCGGACGCCCAGCGCAGTACGTGCGCGTTCTTGTCAATGGGAAGCCTTACGATTTGAAGCCTGTTTCTGAAAATGGAAAAGCACCGGATTCCCAGACCGGGATTCTCTACACCGGTTTTCTAACGATGGAGGACGAAATCAATAACCATGTTTTTGTCACATCCAACGGTTCAAGAGAATTCAAAACCCCCGCCTCCGCTCCTCGTACCGGTCCGTTGATGCCAGCGAAACCGAAACGGAAAAAATGAAATTCAATCATCCATTGGAGTTCTTTAGACTATGAGCCGAGTTTGGAATAAACGTGAAAGCGAGATACTCGCCCGCTATCCCGTGTTCAATCTGCGAAAAGACCTCTGCGTCTCTCCCCGAACGGGAGGCGACGTCTCCGCCTATGTGCTCGAAACCCGGGATTGGGTCAACATCGTTCCCGTGACGCCGAATCGGGAATTGGTTATGGTGAAGCAATACCGTTTTGGAATCGAGCGTGTAACGCTGGAAATTCCCGGTGGCTTGTCGGACCCGAATGACGCCTCGATGCTGGACGCGGCCCGGCGGGAATTGCTCGAAGAGACCGGCTATGATTCGCACAACATACAGCCCCTCGGTATCTGTCATCCAAACCCGGCAATTCTCAATAACACGTGCCATCTCTTTCTGGCCCGTGATGTTGTGCTAAAACGGGAACAGAATCTGGACGTTGGAGAGGATATCGAAGTGGAGCGGATCCCCCTCAACCAGGTTCGGGAACGAATCTTGGATGGAACGATTACGCACTCGCTGGTTTTGAACGCGTTGTACCTGTTCGATCTGCATGAAAACAGGTTCGATAATTCCCAATGTGTGCTGTAGTAGGAGAAGACCGTGCCCCATTTCGATAAACATTTTACTCTC
>CAZSIZ010000229.1:0-10053 GCA_964606645.1 uncultured bacterium | reverse complement strand
CAAGATGTCCAAAAAAATGGGTCGATTTAGGAGTGGATTTGCGAGGTCTGTACTCTGCCCTACAGCGGGGGTGTGATCGGTGTCGATTATACGGAATTCAACGACGGTTTAGGTAATAACACTCAGAAAAAAGCCCCAGCACATTCCAATTTCTTTTATCTATCCACCGATCAAATCGCGGGAAACGGTGACGATGTTCTATTAGCCACATCGGACCGGATTAGCCAGGTGCTGGCTGGAGCGGAGTCCATTACTCGCAACGTCAGTGTTGGAATCCCCGGAACTCCTGGAACTTATTATTTGTATATCAAGTTGGATGCTTTAACGGAAGCTGACGAATGGAATGAAAATAACAATATCGAGTTGAATGCCACACAAACTGTTATCGTACAAGATCCACCGACAAGTACCCCGACGAACACGCCCACAAGTACACCGACTAATACGCCAACGAACACACCGACGAATACACCGACAAATACGCCAACGAACACACCTACAATTACCCCTACATTCACAGCGACGAATACACCAACGAATACACCAACGAATACGCCGACGAACACCCCGACATTCACGCCAACCAATACACCTCTTCCCACTAATACGCCGACGTCGGTACCCACCGTTGCGATCGATCCGGGGAATATCGATTCGGTTGCCGGTTCAGGTGCGATTGGAGATTCCGGCGTGGGTGGAGCACCGCTTTCAGGGACTTTCAATTATCCCGAACGTCTTTGCTTGGACGAATCGAACGGGATGCTCTACATTGCGGACACGGAAAACCACAAGATCAAAGGATTGGAATTCAACGAGAATCGTTTGACGCACCTGGCGGGCGATGGCAGTGCTAACCTGACCGACAGCGGTGGATTAGCGGTCAACAGTGGATTCGCCTATCCCAAAGCGATCGCAATCGACGCACAAGGCAACTTATACACCGCCCTGATGGGACTCATTAAAAAGGTGGATGCCGGAACTTCCATTGCAACGATTATTGCAGGGACCGACACGAAAAGTATTCTTGGACATTCCTTCGATTATGCTGGAGACGGCGGCCCCGCCGTTGACGCATGGTTCGGTCAAATCCGCGATTTGGATTTCGACGCGGCTGGAAATCTTTTCGTCGCCGACTCCAGCAACAATCGTATCCGCCGAATTGGAACGGACGGAACCGTCACGACTGTCGCCGGAAATGGAATCGCGTCTTCCACCGGCGATTTCAGTCCCGCTGACGAAGCGAGTCTCAACGAACCGTTCGCCGTTCGCGTGGACAGCCAGGGAAATATCATCATCGGCGAACTCAGGGGGCACCGAATCCGAAAAATCGACATCAATGGAATCATTACGACTATTATGGGAGACGGGATTTCTGGGAAAACAGGAGAAGACGGCCCTGCCACCTATGCCCGTCTGAAATATTTACGGAGTTTGGCTCTGGATGGCGCGGATCAGGTTTATGTGCTGGATGACGGGAATCACGTCCGGCGAATTAATACGGGTGGATTTTGCGAGCGGATTGTTGCGAAAGGGCTGACCGGTTTTCAAGGTGATGGCGGTCCGGCCACAGATGCTCGAATTTCTTATGCCTACGGAATCGCTGTTTCCGGCAGCGGTGACATCTACATCGCGGATCAAAACAACCAGCGGATACGTAAAGTCGTTCCGGCTCAGTCCGTCGTTCAAACCGTTCCTTCATTACCTGTTATCGCCGAAGAATATATCGACACGATCGGCGGGACCGGCGTTTCAGGGTATCAGGGAGATAATACGTCTTCCCTGAGTGCCCAACTCGCTTCGCCGTTTGCCTGTGCGAGCGATTCGATTGGGAATATCTACTTCACCGACACGAACAACCACGTGGTTCGGAGAATCGACGCCTACACAGGACGAATTCATCTCATCGCTGGCACGCCCGGCGTCAGCGGCAATGGCGGAAATGGCGGGATGGCGCGGAAGGCCACATTGACGATGCCCACGGGTTTGGCGTTGGCCAGTGACGGCTCCCTTTATATCGCGTCGTGGACCAAAATCCGGAAAGTCGCTCCCGACGGAACGATTTCAACTTATGCCGGAACCACCTACGGTTACTCCGGAGACGGGGCAAGCGCATTGAGCGCTCAATTCAGTCGTATCCGGGGAATTCACGTGGATAGCGCAGGGAACCTATACCTGGCCGATACGGACAACCAACGTATTCGGAGAATCGACGCCCTAAGTGGAAATGTCACGACGGTGGCCGGTTCGGGAACGGCTGGTTTTTCCGGTGATGACGGTCTCGCTACTGCCGCGCAATTAAATACGCCTTTCGATGTTTCCGTTTCAGACAGTGGAGAGATTTATATCGCCGATTATGGGAGCAACCGGATTCGGAAAGTTGACGCTGGAGGAACGATTACGACTATCATCGGTGATGGAACGGCATCGGATTCCGGTGATGGAAGTTTGGCTTCGGCCGCCTCGATCCGTTATCCCCGAACTGTCGAGTTGGATAGCAGTGGAAACATCTTTATTTCAGGCAGCGGCGGTAGGATCAGGAAAATCGAACTTACGAACGTTGTCATTACGATTTGTGGAACGGGTTACCGGGGCGATTCCGGAGACGGCTCTCTGGCGCTGAACGCTCAAATCGACATCGTCAATGGTATTGGGGCCGGTCCGCAAGGTGAAATCATTATCGCCGACAGTGGGAACAACCGGATTCGTGTTATGGTTCCGGTGGCCGGACCGTTCGTCCCCCCGACAGCGCCCCCCACGATGACTCCGACGCCGACTGCGACGTCGACCCGAACGCCAGTCGCTCCCAGCTCGATCGACTCCATCGCTGGCAATGGAACAGCCGGCTATTCGGGTGATAACGGCGTTCCGCTTTTAGCGAGTTTGAATAACCCCCAGGCCGTGGATGTTGGTCCGGACGGTTCGATCTATTTCTGCGATACGCTGAACCATGTTGTTCGAGTCATCAAAAGCGATACATGGATCCTTGAAACATTTGCCGGAACGGGAAGTATCGGAAACGGGGGGAATGGCGGATTTGCAAGCCAGGCGACGCTTTCTTATCCGAAAGGCATCGCCGTCGCGTCCAACGGAGACGTGTTTATCACATCGTGGAGTAAAATACGGAAAGTGGACGGTATAACCGGGATTATCACGACATACGCAGGCACAACCCTTGGCTATTCCGGAGATGGAGGTTTAGCTGTCAACGCCCAATTGAACTATCCCGAAGGTTTATGTTTGGACGCTTCGGGGAATCTCTACATCGCCGATATGGCGAACCACCGCATCCGAGTGGTAGATACCGGCGGAATGATCCAAACCTTCGCCGGTTCGGGTACGGCAGGGTATAGCGGTGATACCGCGCTAGCCACGCTCGCGCAATTGAATACTCCCGTGGATGTGGATATCGACGATTTGGGTAATCTATATATCACCGATTATAATAACAGCGTCGTGCGAATGGTTTCACTGGATGGAACGATCCAAACCATCGCCGGAACCGGTGTCTCAGGATTTAGTGGCGATGGAGGACCGGCGAATCTGGCTTTGCTGACCCGCCCACGGTCCATCGAGGCGATCTCATCCAACCTCTATTATATTTCGACATCCGACCGCCGGGTACGGCGTGTTTACGGTGGAACGATCGATACGATTACCGGTGCGGGACACGGTGGATTCGTGGGCGATGGCGGTTCGTCCATTGACGCTCTGATTCAGAATGTCTACGGTCTTGCTGCCGACAGTAGTAATAATTTATTGTTAGCCGACCGTAACAATCAGCGGATACGAATGATCGCGTCTATGGGCAATCCTACCCCGACGCCCTTGCCGACCGCCACTCCCACGGACACGCCACCCCCAACGGCAACACCGACGCCGACTATCACTCCAACATCGACACCCACTCCGACGATCGCGGTAGGAATTATTCAGGCGGTTGCGGGTAGTGGGATTCAAGACGCAACGGGTGATGGCGGTCCGGGGATCGACGCGAGTCTCTATTTACCCGAATCCGTCACGGTGAATTCGGATGGGCGCGTTTTCTTAGCAGACACCACTAATCATACAGTGCGCGTCGTAGAGCCAAGCGGAGTTATTCAGACATTCGCGGGTATCACCGGGCTTGGAGCCAATTCAGGAAACGGTCTTCCTGCGACATCTGCCGGTTTGGCTTATCCTCGCGGTCTAGCCCTGAATTCGGCGGGAGAATTATTTATTTGTTCGTGGGGACAGATTCGCAAAGTCGATACGTCTGGAACCATTTGGCGGGTCGTGGGTGGCGCGATTGGATATACGGGCGATGGTGGACCGGCATCGACCGCCAAGATCAGCATCGCTCATGGATTGGCGTTCGATTCGACAGGAAATATGTATATTGCCGATACGGGAAACCATTGCATCCGCCGTGTGGATACAGGTGGAACGATCACGACATTCGCCGGTACGGGAGTGTCTGGATTCTCCGGCGACGGGGGACCAGCGGCAAGCGCTCAATTCACCCAGCCTTACGGTGTCGCCGTCGATCCCACTTCTGGCGATTTGATCGTGACGGACTTCGGCAACCAACGAATTCGCCGGATATCGGGCGGCACGATTACGACGATCTGCGGCGATGGAACGGCAGCCTCTTCCGGCGATGGGGGACCGGCGGTGAATGCGACGGTTAAATATCCCCGCTCCGTCACCGTATCCGATACTGGCGTGTTCTATATTGCCGAAGACGGCAACCGAATTCGGGAGATCGACACGAACGGCGATATTTCCACCGTGGCAGGGATCGGCTGGGCCGGATTCAATGGCAACGATATTCCCGCAGTTTCTGCATGGATCAATTTCTGTTACGGCGTGTATTACGACTCCAACAGCAGCACGCTCTATCTGGCGGACCGGAAAAACAGCCGCGTTCGCAAGATTCAATTTTAATCTTTGGCTAACTTTTTCCGATAGACAGCGCGGAGAATCGGGGTTATCCATTCCTTTAAATCCTTCATCTCAAGTTCTTTCAACACCAGAATAATTCCCAGATAACCCATCGATCCAATGGTTAGCGATAATGGAAATCCAATGAGTGGATTCATGGGCGGCAGGAGAAAATAACAGGCCGCGAAAGGCACACAGGCCAGTCCAGTGTTTCGAATCGAACATCCGAACCAGAGCCATTCGATACCGGACACTTTTCGTGTCAATTCCAGGACGCATACAGCGTAGATCGAGTGGGCGAGCAGACAGGCGCACATCGCGCCCATGGAACCATAAGACGGGATCAGATAAAGCCCCAGCCCTATGTTGACAGTCAAAGCCAGGCAATCGAATTTCACCAGTTTGGGGGCCAACCCCCGGTAGTCTAAAAAGGGAGTGCAAATTTGACAGACACCCAACAGAAAAATCATCACGGCCGCCGGGCGAAGAATTTCGGCCGCTGCGGAGAAGGTTGGATTGGCGAACAAGCGAATAAAATCCACTGAATGAAGAAACAACACACACCAGCAAGGAACCATGAAGATCAAACCGAGCCGTAATTCTTGGAATAAGATTTTTTGCTGCCTGTCCGTCAACGATTCTCCCGAACTCGATTGAACGCAGTGCGGTCCTAACGCCAATCCCATGGCTCCCAGAGGCAGACAGATTTTTTCGACGATTTGCAGTGGGAAGGTGAAATAGGTTACGCTTTCCTTTGTCACGTAATAAGCGAGCAAAAAAGTACCGGTTCTTAAGTTGAGAAAACCGGAGAGGCGGCGGAAGAAAAAAGGGAAACTGCCCGGGATGAATTCCCGGCAAATTGTCAATGAGAAACGTTGTAACCGAATCGGGAATAAACGATTCAGCAGCCAAAACGATAATCCCGCAGATAACATGCCGGACAGAGCCAAGGCCCACATTATTGACGTGGGGCCGGGATTAAACTGCATGAAAACGGCGACGAGGATGATATTGAATACAGACTGAACGAGTGAGACGTAAAAACAATATCGAACGCGGAGGAGTGCCTGGAATAGATAGTCACCCAGAAAAACCAACCCACAGCAGGCCGCATAGATCGCCATCGGAAGCGCTGCGGTTAAGTACGCCGGTTCGTCAAGAAAATTCACTAAGCACGGCACGAATAACGGAACCGAAAGAACCGTGATTGCGGCGACCGAGAGACGGGAGAGATAAGCGGCGGTGACGATGGCGGCCGCTTTTTCCCGCGCGTTTTCCTGGCGGGTGCGGGCCAGCAGCCGAGCGGTGGACGGTGAAAACCCAAGGTCCAGGAAGAAAAATAAGAAGTTGGCTCCGGCAAAAACGACGATATACGAACCATAACTCGTATCGTCCAGAACTTTGGCGATGAAAATTTGAAGCCCGATCACCAATACGACACGGGAAAATCGGCTGGCCACGGACAAGCCCGCCCCCGTGCTCGGTGATTCCATCTTATTCTGAAAAGTCATACCGTCCGACGCCTCTCTCCCTTGCGAACACGATCCAGTCTCATCGCCTTCCGAGATAAACCGCATGAGTCCGTAAAAAGGGAAAGAGACATTCCAGGACATGCGGCAGGACCCGCGAAACCCGTGCAATTCGACGTAATAGGGGTGGTGCGAGAAGAAACGTTTTTCTCTTAAAGCGATACCGAGGGAAAAGACGTTGAATCTCCGCTTTCCCGATACCGATCGTGTTGAGATTGTTCGGGGCGCTGATGCGGAAATCGCTGACGAGCACCAGCCCATCCGGTTTGAGCACGCGCTCGATCTCAGCGGCCAGAGTCTCGCGCAGTTCGGGTTCGAGAATCGATGAGAACACCGTATTCGCCGACACCATATCCATCCGTTCGCTGGGAAAAGAAATCGTTCGCCCGTCCATCACTTGTAAGTCGATTGCGGGGGAACGCTTCCGGGCGCTCTCGATCCGGTCCGGTAGCAAATCGACGCCGTGAATCCGGCCGGGAGACGCTTCCCATTCCAGCAGAGTGCGCAGCCAGCCGCCTTGTCCGCACCCAACGTCCAGGATTTCCATTTCACCGAGATGGCCAATTCCATAAGAAGCCAGCAAGCGTGCCGCCGCATTCTTGAACTGATAGTCCGCGTATAACACGTCCGGCTTGTGCCACGAATAGAGTTGTCGTTTTCCCGACCGGTCGCGTTCCGCGTAATAGCACCGGATTCGTTCGACTTCGTCAATACGATCGCCCGTCATATCGAAACCTCTCGATCGCCGGGATCGCCCAGAACCGTCGATTGGAACAGATCGAATAATTCAATGGTGCGGTAGGTCGTTTTGTCCAGCGGTACGGTCGATAACAAAACACCGTGCTGATTTTCGTTGTCCGGCAGATAGCCATGAAGTGCCTTTGTCCGAAGTCCCCCAGCGAAAGAGGGACACGGCGTACATCCCTCGTCAAAAACGAAAATCAAGTCGCCGAAAGCGGGATTGACGACGCCGAATTCACGCCGCTGATCCTCGCTCAGCAGCGTTCCGAAATCCGTGTTTTCAAGCATCTCACGCGCCTTTTGCCGTATCTCGTCGGTGAAACACCAGACGCGCAGCAACGTTGAATCGGTAAAGTAAACGTAGGTATCGCGGGAGACGCGGCCCAGCCGTTTTTCCATTTCCAGATCGACTCGGCGAGTGATGTTCGCCATGCCGTGATCGGAAAAAATCAGAACGTTCGCATGGGGATGATGCGATAGAAAGCAATCGGTGAATGCCTTGAGTTCCCCGTCGAGTTCCTTGATTTTGCGTTGTTGTTCCGATCCGCCGAATCCATGCTGATGGGTGATATGGTCCAAATCGGCGAGGGCGATAAATAACAATCCATCAGTCTCATCCCGCTGGATGAATTCGCTTGCCCGGTCCAGTGCCCAGGAATCCTTCTTCTTTACCGATCTCGGCGCTTGCGAATAGGTTATTTTATGAACGCTTGGAGCCAGAGTGAACAGCGTGTCCTTCTCATAGCCGTCCTCGTAGGGATTGGTTCCGTGATGGGAAAAGTAGTGGAGATACGGATACGGAATGTTAAATAAATCCTGCCGAATTAATTTGGAAAAAACGCGGTGAGAGAGCCGGTCCAAAATGGGATGCCAGGAAAGGGGCGCAAGCAGCCTCAGCCACCCATGATGCTTTTCATAGGGCGAATTACGGTTGTACGACCACAGATTGAAGAATCCCACTTGGTCGGGAGTGTACCCCCCGAAAATTTCCGACTTGATATTGACGCTATACCCCAAGCCGGGCAAAACCTTGGCCTGGTGGTTGAACGAAGATAAAAACGGCGCTTCATTCAAGAATCGGTTCGGGAAAGCATCGATAAAAACGAGCAGATTTTTAATCATGTCCTTTCCCCTCCAATCCCGAAAAACAATCGTTGCCGAGATACCGTTGCACGTTCGTGATATACGCTCTCTTTTCCCCCACACCTTTAATAAAATCTTCCATGAAGTGAATAAAGTGTCCATGTAATACAGCCGCCCGTTGGGCAAAATCGCTGGGAAGGCTGTCCGGTAAAGGTGAGTAAGGATTCAGCTGATTGTAAATCTCGCAAGCGAATAGCAACAGGTCATCCGCTTCCTTGGTATCGTGAAACATCCGGGCGCGAATGGATTCGAGAAACGAAAGCATGACAATCGACGCGTTACGGAATTTTTTCTGCGCGATCCACCGTAATGCTCGGAAGGGGTGTTTCAATCCCTTGTGTTTGTAGATAAACAATCCGTCCCAGAGCAGGCGTTTCAGGCTGACCGGATCGAAATGGTTGGCTTCGACGTTTGAGATTGCGGCCATCAGGGAGCGTGTCGAAGCGCTTTGTTCTTTGATTTCATGCAGACAGCAAAGGGATTGCATCAAATATCCAAGCGCGAGTCGGTAGATATCCTCCACGTCTCTTTCCATTACGGCGGTTTGCTTCGCGGTTAACGCTTCCCGCAGAAAAGCGAGAAATCCCGAATCGAAATAGTGGCGGCTTTCCATCGTGGAGAAATTTCGTTCGAGAAATTCCACCCTGGTTTGGAACGTGGGGATTAAATGCCCCTCCCTCGGAAGGAGCCAGGTCGTGATGTCCAAAACCTGCCGATACAGGACGTACTGAAATGTTTTTCCAACCGATTTCTTTGTTGTATTCCGTAATAATTCAAACGGTAAATGAAGAAAGATCGCCCAAAGCCTCCAGAAGACAACCTGATTGAGTTCCTTGAAGTCTAAACGTTGAACGGTCACTTCGGGAATTAAGGGGCGGCAATCGTCTCCGTAGATTGACAAGCCTGTCACTTTTTTATCATAGGTCAAGAATGTGGGGGGAAGATGTCGAAGTTGTGTTTTAGTTTTGTAGGAGAAATCGATATGAAACAAGGGAGAAGACGAATTGATTTTCTTTTCCAACTGCGCCATATCCCTTGAAAACTCGTTTCGGAACCGGCGCTTGGCACGATCCTTAAGAATGACGTGAAACTCCAGATCACTCAGCCATAAAAAATCATTGTCTTCTCTAAAATAACTGAGTTCCCCCCGCGATGTGCTGCCGTGCAGCAAGAGCGACTCCACGCTTAGGGGATCCAATTTGTCGAGAATCGTCTCCAGGACCTCAATCACTTCGGCGGGATAATGATAGGGTTCCAGCACGTGCAAGTTCGATCGGTCGTTCATGCGCTATCCGTGATCTCCCTTTTCGGTTCGATCGAGTTCCACGGCCAAGTCACGAAGAATGATTTTAACTTGTTCCTCGACGACGATCGATCGAACGAATTCACGTCCCTGCCGGATCATCTTCTTTCGTAAGGAGGGATTCCGAATGATCGATACCAGGGCTTGAGATAACGCTTCTCCATCGCCGGGCGGAACGATCAAGCCTGTTTCCTCGTTTCGGACGGTATAGGGGATTCCGGCGATGGCCGTGACAATCACCGGCAGGCTGCTCGCCCATCCTTCAATAATCACTCGTGGGAAACCTTCCGGATACGAGATGGAGGGAACGGCGAGAATGTCCGCTTTCCGGTAACGCTCTATCACCTCACGCCGGTCTTGAACTTTTCCATCGAATACGACAAAAGAGTCGGATTCTTGCGACCAACCCCGGACGCG